>JABXKD010000011.1 GCA_013375475.1 Promethearchaeota archaeon | reverse complement strand
GGGACGATTTATTTATCACAAGTAAGTTATTTCCGATGCACTTTAACTTTAGAACGATGAAAAAAGCTGCTAGTAAGAGTTTAAAACGCTTAGGAATTAAAAACTTCGATTTGTACTTAATACATTGGCCTTCTCCTTTCACCTCAGTAGAAAAGCAAATGAAGATATTGGATCATTTAGTAAAAGAGGGGAAGACTCGGTATATTGGAGTAAGTAATTTCTCAGTAGAACAGTTCAAGGAAGGATTGAGCTTTCTTAATACCGATTTAGTAACGAATCAATTACCCGCAAACATTACCAAACAAAAACACATTTCAGAGTCATTACCATATTATCAAGAAAATGGAGTGACCTTGACGGCTTATAGCCCTCTCGGACATAGAGGTTTTTCCACTTTAAAAGGAGAGTTGGGGGATAAATTAAACGGTATAGCAAAAACACATGATGCAACAATTCAACAGATTGCTATAGCATGGCTGATAAACCATAAAAATGTTATCTCTATACCTAAAGCATTTAAAATCGAACACGTGGAAGCTAACGCGAAAGCAGCAGAAATAACCCTAAGTGAGAATGAGTTAAAACTTATTGAATATGTAGAAAATTCTTAAACTCTTAAAATCAAAACTAATATCTATCTATTTTTTCCTCATAAACCTTGATTGCATAATAAACAAATTTTAATTTCATTTTTAGTTATTTTATTGTATGAATTACTCATAATTCTCTAAAGAATCGAGACCAAATATTCAAGAAACAGACGATTATGAAGTGGAAATGTGATAAGTGCGGCGATTTTTTTGATCTGTATGATATACCTGAAGAATGTCCAAGATGTGGCGCTGAAGATGACACATTTAGTTTGGTGGATGATGAGTTAATTAAATGTTTAAAAAATAAATGAAAAAAGCGACACCTGAGATATATACCCGCCTTTTTGTTCTATTCCTCGTTGCCAAGAAATAGGTGGGGCATCAAACTAAGCGGCCTACCTAAAGCTCGTTCCAAATACTCATCGCTTTCATTTGGCCTTGCACCCTGGTTTTAGCTCGTTCCAACCGTTCCCTATTACAATTTCTCTGGCTTACATCCAAATCATTAATGTGTGTAAAAGGGCAGTGACGTTTCAGTTGCTAAAATACGATTTTCACCGTAGTAGTTCTCTACTCCAAGTTTGGAAATGTGAGGCGAGGTTCCTCAGCAAATCAAGTTCGCCGTCAGCCCCATATCTCATGTGTCACTGAAGAATTAAAAGGTTTTTTTATATAAATTTTTGTATCTTATTTTATAGCTATTTAGCATAGAGGAGTTCAAGCCATCTCTAACGCATCGATTCATCGTTTTTTCATATTCCACTGAATAAATACCAATCCAAATACAGCCATCATGAAGAATAAAGCGAATAATCCCCCAAAGGAAATGGTAGGCTCGTTGGTCACAACCATGCTTAATGTGGATACTATTTGACCCGCTGATTTTATTTCTTCTTTAATTAGTATTCCTTGATCGTTATATTGAAGGATTGCTTGATCATTATTAATTTCAATCGTAATTGTATTTTCCTCTACACTAGCAGACCAAGATGTATAGGCATCAATGTAACCCTTTACAATGTTTATGTCAACTGGATCGTTAGGCATTAAATAAAAACCTCCAAATCCATTGGTTAATAAATTCTCCATGTTTTGATTATATCGAAAGTATTGTTCTGTTTTATTATATAATAAACAAGTTTGGTTAGCAAATTCTATAGAATCCACAATTAGTGCTTCATATTCATTAATGTTTGGATTTAATTCACTAACAGAAATATTCACAACCAATAGGGGAGGATTGTTATTTAATTGATAGATATTGAGAATCTTTACCTCTACCTTTGAGAGTGAAGGTGCTACAGATGATTCAAAATCATATTCAATGAAACCCTCTTCATCCATTGGGACACACGAATCTCCCAATATAAATGTTGGAGAGGTTTTTAATGCTTGAATGGGTAGAATAAAATAATATAAGCAGAGTAAAATAATCAATATCTCTAATGTTATTTTCTGATATCTCATCAATATTATCTTCGTTAAACAGTCTTATAATTTTTATTTTTTTTTTTATTGTCCTTAATATTTTTTTCTTTTAGAATTGATATCCTTTGAGATAAATTCTACGATGTCTCATTTAGAGCATAAGTGATTACATCGCAATATTTTTTAAATCCTAATTTTTTGTATACAAATTGACCCATCGAAGAAGCTTGGAGAACTCCATATTTATATCCCAGATCACGTGCATCTAACAATGCTCTGCTACTCATCGTTAGAGCGAAATTATTGCTTCTATAATTTGGTAATGTGCTTACTGCATGCAGTCCAGCTATTCCAGGAATAAGATAGAGTAATAATGCCGAAACACATTTTTTTTTTAAAATACCTATGTAAAATGCAACTTCACTCTGAACTCGTAAGTGTTCTAATAACTCATAGTCAACTTTTATGTGAAACACTGTTGATACTATCTCAGACCACATTTTTAACTCTTCCTCTTTTTCGACCTTTTTAACATTTAAGATGGAATTTAAATTCGGCAACAGTTTTAATTTGGACAATTTGAGAGCCATTCCTGCTTGGTGAAATACATCTGAGAAATCATGTTTTAGAAGTGATTCACCGAGATTCTTAGGTTTGGTCAAGGGTCCAACAGTCCAATCATCTGGTGCTTTACCAGATTGAATCAGGTTCTTTATTTGCTCAATTTCGAAATCTGTTTCCGAATCATTAAAGGTCGCTTGAAATATGCAACTTGGCCAATCTGCATTTTTCGCACGTACCCATTTTATTTTATCGGTATTATTAGATGCAAAATTGGAATGTCTTGAGCACTTTAAGTAGAACTCGTCTAAATTTCGTTCAATCGAACTTAAGAGGAATTTCGACATAGAATGATAAATGTATGTAAGAATTAAAATTTATTAGATGCTGTTTTCTAACGATAGTTTAGTCGCAGCTTTAGATTTATTACGTGGTTTTTCATAAGAATATAGGTAGGAATGCCGTTTTAAGTCAAAATATAAGATTATAAAGAGCCCAATACCTAAAATAACTGCCAAATAACCTATAAGTTCATATGGGTTTAAGAAGATCATACCTATGCTTAATCCTCCTATTTGTATGAAACCTGTTGCTATCAATGGTGAAATAATTTGTGCGATTGACTGAACATTGGTCGTCATTCCGCTAACTACACCTTGTTTATCATCATCCACTGCTTTAGTAATATTGCTCTGTATTAAGGAGGGTAAAAACACCATACTGAATACGAAAGATGGAATGAGAATGAGAATCATCCATAATTCCGTCATAAAAGGGAATGCTAAGAAATTTACAATAAGGAGAATAGAAGCAATTAATAACACTTTTTTTTCTCCCACTTTCTTAAAGAGTGGTTTCATAAGAAATCCCCCGTATATCAAGATTGTTACACCAGCGAGAGTCATAACAAGACCAATAATGATTTCAGTAGCTCCATACCTTTTTAAAAGAACTAAAGCCATACTCGAATTAAACATTACTGTAATAAAGAACAATAAGAAAACTTGAACAAATCTACCGACAATTTCTCTGGTAAAAATCTTCCTTTTTTTTTCTGAAGATGATTCTCGATTTATTATTCGTAGTTTTAAATCTGAGATTCGATTCTTAGGCATGCTTTCTATTAATACTCTTAATGTTAAAACCATGGCAATTATTGACAATATTACCGCAAATAGAGCGGGGTATCTCCAATTTAATGCTCCTAATACTCCTCCGACAATAGGTCCAAAAATCATCCCTCCCGTGTGTCCAATCATTAATTTACCCATTTGAGAAGCTCGAGTTGCAGGGGTAGTGATATCAGATATATAAGCACGTATAACAGGTATTTGTCCACCAAATATTCCGTCTAAAATTCTTGAAAAAAGAATCACGTAAACATTCGGAGAAAGAGCTAAAATTAAAAAGGAAATTCCAGTTCCAGCTTGAGAAATTAGAAGTATAGGTTTACGACCGTATTTGTCGCTCAATTTACCCCAAATAGGTCCAAAAATGAAAGCACTCAAAGCGTTTGACGAGATTAAAATTCCCACAAATAAGTCAGGTTGACCCCAATCAGCAACAATAAAGGGAAGAAGTGGTAATACCATGCTGTAACCGAAAACATCAACAAGAATGCTTAGGATGATGGTAAACATCGCTTTTCTTGGGTCAATAGAGTAATTTCTCAGATGATCGGCATGCTCTTCTTCGTTAAGGAATTTTCTATCCGCCATAATTGAGCCCTAATTCATGAATTTTTGGTTAAACGATAGATTAAATACTCAATTTTAAATAATGTTTTTCGATTTTAATGTCAATAGTTATTTCACAGAACGCGTTCAAAAGAAAAAAAGAAAAAAGTTTATGATAATTTTAACTCAAAGCTCGTATTAGAATGTTATTAAACCCATTCCACCATTAAATAGTAATAATAAGCCCATAAAAATTGATGCTGTTAAGCTCATTACTACTAACAATGTATTGATGCTTGGACCTGCAGTATCCTTGAAAGGATCTCCCACCGTATCACCCGTAATTGATGCTTTATGTACATCAGTCCCCTTGCCTCCTAAATTGCCATCCTCAATCCATTTCTTAGCATTATCCCAGGATCCCCCACTATTGCTCATAAACACTGCAAATACGAATCCCGATAAGATGGCTCCTGCGAGAAATGCCCCTAAGGAAGCTACGCCAAAAATTATACCAACACCTATAGGAACGGTTATTGAAATAATACTTGGTAAGATTAATTCTCGTAGAGAGCCTTTTGTTGCTATAGCAATTGTCCTCTTGAAATCAGCGGGTTCTTCACCAGTAAGAATTTTGGGGTTTTCTTCAAATTGTCTTCGTATCTCATCAACCATTTTTGCGGCATTCCGTTGAACTGCTAGAACCAACAGTGCTGAAAAAAGAGCAGGTACAACAACTCCAACGAATGCTCCAATAAGCACTTCTATTCTTAATAAATTTACCAGTGTAATCCCTGATTCTTGAGCAAAAGAAAATAATAACGCAAATACAGTCAAATTAGCGGCTCCAATTGCAAATCCTTTTGTGATAGCTTTAGCTGTATTTCCCGCGGAATCTAAATGATCTGCAGTTCGGATCACATCGTCTCCCAATTCGCCTTGTTCTGCGATAGCACGAGAATTATCAACGATGGGTCCGTATGCATCATTAGACACAATTGTACCAACAATTGCTAACATTCCTACTGCTGCCATTGCTACTCCAAACACTCCCGCAAGAAGATAAGAAACCGCCATTGCTACGATAATTCCAAGAGTTGGAGGAACTACACTGAGAAGACCATATGAAAAACCGCTTAAAATAACTACAGCGTGACCCTCTTTTGCTGAGTTTGCAATGTTTCGAGTTGGTGCCTTATCATCACGGGTAAAGTAATCACTCGTAAAGCCCATAACAATACCAGATGCAAGTCCAATTAAAACCGCAAAATAAATCCGCCACAATAATAGAGATCCTTCACCATCTAAATCAAAGGTTAGAATCCATGTAAAAACAGCGGCAATTCCAGCAAAGATTAGCGTTGCATAATACGTTCCATTGTTCAAGGCTTTTCCAGGATCTTCTGCTTTTCTATATTTGATGATAAAAATCCCAATAAGAGAAGCGATTAACCCAACTCCACATAATACAACAGGGGTAACAACAAGAATAGCTCGTAAATCAGGATCTAAAGTAATATCTATGTTAGTAATTAATGCTAATGAGGCTGCGAGCATCATTGAGGCGACGATGGATGCTACATATGAATCAAACAAATCAGAACCCATCCCCGCGATATCACCAACGTTATCTCCCACATTATCAGCTATGGTTGCAGGATTTCTCGGATCGTCTTCGGGTAAATCGTACTCTGCTTTTCCCACGAGATCAGCGCCCACATCTGCAGTTTTAGTGAAGATACCACCGCCACATTTCATAAATAGTGCGATACTGCTTGCTCCAAAACTAAAACCTAGAACTACTAACGGTGTTCCAAATATCCAATACAGGAGTGAAACTCCGATGAGAGCAACACCTACAACAGCCAATCCCATTACTGACCCTCCAAAAAATGCGACATTGAACCCTTCTTTGGTGCCTACAGTACAAGCTTGAGCAGCTCGAGTATTAGCTTTCACGCCAACATACAATCCTAGATATCCAGCGAGCATTGATCCCACGGACCCGATTAGGTAAGCTACAGCTTGTTCCCAATTAAAAAATACAGCATATCGTTCGCTAGGTGGTAGCGGAGAAGGTAGTGCAAAGAATATTACCAAAAATAAAGCTCCAACAAAAACGGCTAAAACCATATATTGTACCTTGATGTATGCTTTTGCACCATCTTCAATATATCCGGCAACCGTAACCATTTTTTCATTTCCAGGATCCTCTTTCATAACTAGTTGTCTAAAATACATCGCCATTCCAATAGAAACAATCCCGGCGATTAAGGATACTAATAAAAACGCTACTGCCATGTTTTATTCACATTAAAGTATTTTTTGTTTAATTTTTTTTATATTAAAAAAGATATAAATATGTATTAGCCGAAATGCTATAAATATTTTTAATTTTATGCTTCTATATAATTAATTATTCATCTTAATCAAACAATAGGATGAGTTTATAAGAAAATAGGGTTTTTTTTTAAATACAGAAAATATAAGCTTTTTATTTAAGATTTTCACTTTTCTTTTTCTTCAAATATTCTGGAGTATGAGTTTGTTCGCATCTTCTCCGTGATTCCCAGTTTTTCCATATGCTATCTAATACCTTTTCAACTTCGTCGTCATCTAAATCTTGCTTTTCTTTTTTTTTCATGGTTAGAGGGGCTCATTTTTTATTTGTATATGACCCGAACCTTGTTCAACGTTGATTAAAGTTTGGGTATCTAAATCAAAATTATATTGAATATACATGTTTCTTGTGTGCATCATTGTTTCTAAAAAGAAGAATCTAACGGTAAAAATTCCTTCTTCTCTGATAACGGTTGGAAACAGAGTCCATTTTGCAAAGTAATAAGTTTTTTTGTTCAATTTCCATGCTTCGTCGTAGAATAATTTCTCCTGAGAGCTTAAGGTAACCTTAATTTTTATTTCCTCTGTTTTTTTTGAAAAATGAGATTTTTTTTCTATACTTGATGCTATTTCGTTTCCAATAATATTATAATTGTAAAGCTTGAAGTAAAACGGTAATAATCCGGGAAGGTATTTTTGGTTAGTATCAAGAGTTCTTGAGACTAAAAGCTTTGAGAGTATTCGATAGAAGTAATATATTAAGAAAAAAGAAGTATAAATGTTGATATATAATTGAATAAAGAATATTTCTGCGAAAAGTCTAAAAATAAATAATGGCAAGATAAGAAAGATTATTGAATTCACGAAAGTAAAAAAGCTACCCGCTTTTTCAACGTAAAAGCTATACTCCTTTTTGGAGAGTGGAAATAAGTAAGGAATTTTAGTAGTTGTAAGTAGATCCATTGATACGTGCAGACTATAAAAAGATAATCCAATAATCCAAACAAAGAAAAAAGGTTGCTGTATTATTAGTGACCGTACAACACTTATAATGAAAGAAATAATTATCCCAACGATATATGAATGAGATCCTCCGCGATGTTCAAGATAATTCGATTTTATAACTTTTTTCAAAGGTGTTAAAAATACATCTAAATCGGGTAAAATGGAGAAAAATATCGCTAGGAATAAATAATCCAAGGTTACCTCCTTTAGTAATAGGAGATACATTAAAGCACCAAAAACTAAGTGAGTGAAAAAATCCATATTAAAGCAAATACCTCTCTTTTGTATGTAGATTAATGAGGAATAAAAAAGTTTTCACTTAATTTCTAAAAGTTATTCTTTCTATTCCTTTATTTAAAATTTTATATGTCAAGCGTATTGAACTCATTATGGTTAAATCCCCAAGAATCTAATATACCATTTGCCTCTGTAATCAGTTCCTCGACTAGTTTATGTATAGATACCAGAGTCTTACGATGCCCTATTGCTGTTGAAGGTGCCATAAAATTCTTTACGTTATATTTGTATATTTTATTGTGAAAAATTTCCTCGAAAATATCTAAATTAAGCCATTTCTCTTTAATTTTTGTTGATACCGGACATTCATTTGTGGCCATTAAGGCTGTACCTAAACAAACCGCATCAGCTCCCATTGCTAGGGCTCCTAAAAAACCTCTTGCGTCACCAATCCCACCAGCCGCAATTATCGGGATCTTAAGTATTTTTTTCGCCAATGTAATATTTACAAGAGTAGTGTTTGTTAGGGGATTTTTAAATCCAGTTCCTTCTAGACCTACTAAAGTAACTCCGTTTGCGCCCTCTTTCTCTGCGGAAATAGCGTGCTTAATTAATACACATTTGTGAAACCATAGACCACCAGCTTCATGAACTCTTTTCCCAATGAATGATGCTTTATATCCTGAAGTTGTAAAGATGTGACAATTTTCATTGAGTGCGATATCGACATATTCTAAATACCGTTCCTTAGTTTTTTTACCTCCCCTGTTTTCCTCTAAGATATGATGTGGTAATGAGAGATTAATTCCAAAAGGCTTCGTAGTTAATTGTTTCATCCTTTGTATATCTTTCCTGAAATCTTCTGGGTCTGGAAAATTTAGAGCTGCGATAATTCCTAATCCGCCTGCATTTGAAAAAGTAGATGCGAACTCCGCCTTACCCCACCCTCCAAAAGCTCCCATTACTAAGGGATATCGAATCTTTAATAGTTGAGTTATTTTAGTTTTCCACTTCATTTCTAAATTAAGATAACTTTTCTGTTTTTCTCTGATTTTAATATGTTGATTCTCTTGTTGGAAATCTACTTCGAGTGTTTGTATATTCGTGGAACATTCGATCTAATAGATCTAGCCTTAAATTCTTATCTTTATCCCAAAGGTTATTTATTTCTTCCTTATCATTATTTCGATCAAATAAATCTCCAAATCCAGGCAATTCGGAATATTTAGTTAGTTTATAATCTTTTGTTATCAAATGAAGTATTCTTGTAAATAAGGGTCCACGAGGTCCTACTTCTTCGTCTTCCATAATGAGAATAGAATCTCGCAGATCTAAGTTTGGATCTTTTAAAACTGGGGACATATCATATCCTTGCATTCCAGGTGGTCTATATCGTTCTTTGATTTTTAAAAGCTCAAGAATTGTTTTGGGCATATCAACGGAGCTAATTAGTGCTTCAGAAACTCCTGATTTAGTAATCCCAGGAACGCGCCAAATTAAGGGAATTTGTAGATTGCCGTTAAAGGGAGAGATTCCTTTCAATATTAAGCCGTGGTCTCCCATATAATCTCCGTGATCTGAAGTGAAAATTACCATGGTGTTGTCAGCTAATTCTAGTTTTTCTAACGATGCTAAGATTTCACCAACTGCATGGTCAATTAAGGAAACTGAGCCGTAACTCAGCGCGATAAATTTCCTTATATTTTCTTTCGTTTCTTCTCGCAAAAACGCCATTCTAGCTGGAGGGTGCTCCAAATGTTTCTTTAAATAAGGATGTTCATATAAATTCTTTATATCGTCGACATTATCGGGAAGTACTATATCCTCTGGTTTATACATATCTCTATACTTTCCAGGTGGCGATACCGGTTGATGTGGATCAGGAAAAGAACAATGTAAAAAGAATGGTTTCTCCCCATATTTTCCTTTTGCGAATCTTTCTAGAAATGCAATAGTATTATTTTGAATGTAAGTAGTATTATAAAGCTCTATAGGAATCCAACTGTCATAAAAAATTTCTGAAGAGGGTACAGTGATGTTAAATTCCTCTAAAATTTTTTTCACAAGTTCGGGGTCTCTTTCTTCTAACCATTCAAGATAATGGCCCATACATGCATTCCCATGACCCAAAACCAAATCTACTTCTTCAAAACCGTAATAGGGCACTGGAAAATTCTTATGGGCTAGATGATCACCCTTAGGATTTTTAATCTTCCAATCTTGAAAATCCTCTGGTGATTTTGATTTAGGATTGTATCGAGGTGTCCAAGTGCTATAATGAGCTTTTCCTATATGTATTGTGTGGTATCCTCGATCTACTAATGTTTGAGTTATTGTGGGCACATCAGTAGGCAGATTTATACCGTTACTTCGCACACCATGAGCATTAGGGTAATATCCCGTTAACATTGTAGCCCGGTTAGGCATGCACATAGGAGATGTGCAGAATGCGTTAGAAAAACGTAGGCTCTCGCTAGCAAATTGATCTAAGTTAGGGGTTTTAATAACTTTATTCCCAGAACAACCCATCATATCAGCCCGTTGTTGATCCGTTATAATAAATAAAACATTCATTTTTTCATTCGACATGGTAGTAATTTTCTAATTTTATAATAAATTAAACTTATAAGTGAAATTCTGTAATTTTTGGTATGTTTTTAACTCTAGGGTATATGACTCCAGTTACAGGAGGCGTGCTATTATAGATTTCCTCAATCTCGATAACCCCAAACTTGATTCCTCTAAATTTCTTAAATCCGGTAAAAGTTCCTTTTACCACTTGATTATAAAAATCAAAGTTCATTCCAAACACAGCCACTTTTGAATCAACGGGAATTTGAGATAAATCCTTTTTTAATACTGACGGGGGAAACACTAATCTATTATGATCTGCCGCTTGAAGTTGAATAGCAGGAACCATCGTTGGGTAACCATCCGTAGGATCGATATAAGAAATTACTCTAACAGCTATAAGCGCTGCGAATAGTTTATGCCCTATAACATTTAAGCGCTTCTCATCAAGTTTAGTCTTCGCACCCCCTTTTCCTATCAAATCTTTTATTATTCCTTTAACGATTCCGAATAATGGTAAATTTCTTACAGGGGTTGCGGCTACAACATCATTGTAATATGCTGTGTGAGTTCGTACATAAGTAAAATAGCGCATTAACTGTGTTTGGTTAAAATGTTCTAAATCTTTGCCCTCTTTCGTGGTATGGTCAAAATTTACTTTAGCTTGAAGGAATTTAAACGGCATTGCAGCAGTCATGTAGAATATTCCTTGTTTCGGTCTTTTTTTCACGTATTTCTTGCTTGAGCCTTCAGTAAAAGCCCCCCATACGATTTTATTTTTACTTATCGCCCGATTGCTTGATATTAAGGTAACATGGGGCCAACCTCGATCGTCTATAGTAGATATTAACTTAAGCATTATATCGGGTTGAGTAAATTCTATGCCATCCTCAGAGATTTCAGAGGACCACTTAACTTTATTTTTATCCTTTCCTATTTTCAATCACCTTCTAGTACTTTTAAAAATTGTTTTTACTATCTTCTCTTTTCGTTAATCCAGACCATTGAACATTTATAACGCCACTTCTTTTCCCAATCTCTATATACTCGTTCATTTTATCTGTAGATATTAGAGGGAAGTCTTTTAGATACCAAACCATGTCCAATCGTTCGTATTTCGTAGAGCATAGATTATTGAACGAAAGCAAGTCCCACCTTTCTGGAATGTTATGTAATTTATTTACTATAAATTCTCCAATTCCTTTGATATTTTCCTCCGTCGCAGTATAATGGGGGATAATTGGTGTCCGAATCCAGAGTTTTTTACCTTTATTTTTTACATAATCCGAAATCCAGATAGCATTTTCCAATATGAGGGTATTTGGAACACCTGTGTATTCTTCATGTTTTTCAGAATTAATCTCCTTAATATCAAGAAGCACTAAATCAACATAGGGAAGTAATTTTTCATAAATATTCTTGGAAGCGTACCCACAAGTGTCTAATGCTGTTGAAATCCCGTTATCTTTGCACTTTCTCAAAAAGCTTAATATAAAATCAGACTGGAGCGTAGGTTCGCCACCTGAAACCGTAATACCACCATCAGATTGGGTGTAATATATTTTATCTTTTTGAACTTCGTAATACAAATCCTCTAAATCCCATACTTCTCCAAACATGTGTAAAGCAGTGCTAGGACATTCTTCAGAACATGCTCCACAACTATTACACTTTTCTCGGTCGATATGCATTCCCTCCTCATCGAGATTTAAGGCTTCCTCTTGACATGTTTCGATACATATCTTACACCCTATGCATTTGTGCTTAAACCACTCTAACTGCTTCTTTTTTAGAATAGATTCGGGATTGTGGCACCATATACATTTTAATGGGCATTGTTTAAAAAAGATCGTCGTTCTAATACCGGGACCATCTTCTGTGGACATCTTTTGAATCTGGAAAATTAGGGCTTGAGATTCTGCCATTTTAAATAGGTTTTAAGCTGATTAATAAATAAAAAAAGTCTTGGAACTAATTTAATTTTATTAAAATTAGTAGCATAATTTTATGAAAGCAAAAATGAAGCATTTTTAATGCTTGAAACATATTCCACAATAAAATAATTCTAAGTACTTGTTATTGGTATATGCTAATGTCTGAAGAAATTATTAGAAAAAATTATCCGGAATTTAGAAGCGAATTTGCTGAAGTTAACGACGTTAAAATTCATTATATTAAAGCAGGACCAGAAGATGGGGAGCTAATTATTTTTTTACACGGTTTTCCACAATTATGGTATATGTGGAGAGATCAACTTTTAGAGTTCTCTAAAGATTATCTTGTTGTTGCCCCTGACATGAGAGGCTATAATCTTTCATCTAAACCAATAGAAGTTGATCAATATCAACCCAAGCATATAGTCGAAGATATCAGAACTCTTGTCGAAGAGCATTTTAATCGAAAAAAATTCATATTAGTTGGACATGATTGGGGAGGTGTAGTTGCATATCCGTTTGCTAATACGCATCCAAATTTAGTAGAAAAACTAATTATTATCAACGCTCCACATCCTAATATCTTTGCGCGGTTGATAGCAAAAAATAGAGATCAGCAATCTTCTAGTCAATATGTTTTGTTCTTTAGATCACGGAATGCTGAGGGGTATCTTTCGTCAAATAATTATAAAAATATATTAGATATAATAGTTACTCCTGAAATGGAATTTACAGAAGATGATAAACAAGTGTATATCGAGGCTTGGTCCCAGCCTGGAGCTTTAACAGGTGGGTTGAATTACTATCGCGCGGGAGGTTTAAAACCCCCTTCACAGGGAGAGAAAATAGAAAGCTTGACAGATAAGCAATTAGAGTTAAGTCCTGTAATGATTAATGTTCCAACACTAGTAATTTGGGGTGAGAAGGATACTGCCCTAACAACCTATAATCTAGAGGGCCTTGACGAATTTATACCCGAGTTAACAATCAAAAGAATCCCTGAAGGCTCACACTGGATTATAAATGAACTACCAGATAAGGTTAATTCATTGATTAGAGAGTTCCTCTAATTAACATCTTTTATTTTCGAATTGGATAACTATTGGAATAAATAAAAAGTTAAT
The DNA here is from genome assembly GCA_013375475.1 of Promethearchaeota archaeon. Taxonomy (GTDB): domain Archaea; phylum Asgardarchaeota; class Lokiarchaeia; order Sigyniarchaeales; family SOKP01; genus SOKP01. The sequence goes on along the minus strand of JABXKD010000011.1, from coordinate 47,586 downwards.
TTGATTAGAAATAAATCGTTTTAAGACTTTATTGAAGTTTATCTAAAAATTCACATTTAATAAGAACAATGGAAAAGAAGAAAACTCTCACAAGTTTCATAATTTTGGACCTCAAAAAAGAATTATCAAACGGAAATAAATCAGCGTTAAATAACTTTTGGGATAAAATAGAAAGATTCGGTACACCTTTAATTGAACCAATAGAGGGGGATGAAAACCATAAACTTGTGACTTTTATTGTTCAAGCAAATAATGATACTACTAATGCTGTCGTTGTGTGTTCGCTTGCTAATCAGGATGATGTCTTATCGAACAATATTTGTGAACGAATTGAAAACACAGATATATTTTATAAGAGTTTTGTTGTCCTAAATGGAACACGAACCATTTATTCAATTAGTAAAAACAATTCCCTTAAATTCAACAGGTTTTATGACAATTTAATGGACAATTGGGATACATTATCACCCGATCAATACAATCCTAAAAGATTTACACAGAGATATAGGAGAGAAGGGCAATTATTTGTTGTTGAATACTCCGTGCTTGAAATGCCAGATGCAGTTCCTTTAAAGTGGGTGAAGCCAAAAAAGAACGTAATCCCCGGCAATATGGAGAGGATGGATTTTCGCAGTAATCTTTTAAATGCTAAGAGAAAAATATGGATATATACCCCAAACAATATTGATTCATATGATAAACCATTTCATTTATTAATCGTTTTTGATGGAAAACCTTTTATTGATTTTACTTTAACACCACAAATATTGGATAATTTGCATGCCGAAGAGAAAATTCCACCGAGTATAGCAATTTTTATTCATAACTATAGTGGTTATAGTAGAGGAAGAGATTTATTATGTCAACCACAATTTGCGGATTTTATTGTTAAAGAATTATTACCTTGGGCTCATGAGAAGTATATCATTAGCTCTGACCCCGCGCACTCAGTATTAGTTGGTAGTAGTTCTGGGGGGTTAGCAGCTTCTTATATAGGATTCAAACACCCTGAACTGTTCAGAAATATACTTTCCCAATCAGGTTTTTACCAATGGTATCCTGGTAACCCTTGGTTTCAATATAGTTTGCAGTTTTATGGCGATGATTATGTGCGGTGGTGGAGTAAAGAAGACGAAAAAGAAGAAGAGTGGCTAACAAAGCAATACTTACGAAATGAAAAATTAGATTTAAAATTTTATTTAAATGTAGGTAATCTCGAAACAAGAGCGATTAAATCTATTCAAAATTTTCATAAAATGCTTCAGAAAAAAGGTTACACCCATTTTTATAAAGAATTCCCCGGAGGGCATGAATACGTTGCTTGGCAAAGTTACCTTCCTGAAGGGTTAATATATCTTATCGGATCTCAATAATATTAGTATCATCATAAATACTTCATACTATAATTAGAACAAACTTGAGCAAATCCAAAATGATAAATGACAAAGCAGATATGGATGAGAGTACTGAAAAAATAGTAAATACGGGATGTTGTCACGATTGTGGAGGTCGCTGTGTCCTCAAGGCACATGTAAAAAATGGAAAGATTACGCGACTTGAAACAGATAATGAGAAGGAACCACAATTAAGGGCATGTTCAAGAGGGAGAGCATATAGACAACGCGTATATTCTGAAGAAAGACTTAAATACCCTCTACGACGCGTTGGAGAACGAGGTGAAGGAAAATTCGAAAGGGTCTCATGGGAAGTAGCTTTAAACCATGTAGCATCTAAGATTTTAGAAATAAAAGAAAAATATGGTAACTCGGCAATTCTATTCGTACCGGGGGGTGGAAATCAAGGAATGCTTCATGGCGTTACACCAGTTGGTTTAATGTTAAACCAAATCGGGGGTTATACTCGTATGTGGGGAATACCTTCATATGAAGGGGCTCTTTTTGCCTCAATGGCAACATATGGCACGATGATGACGGGAAATGCTCGCGATGATTTACTTAATTCTAAGTTAATAATAATGTGGGGTTGGAATCCTGCCAATACTGTTTGGGATCCCGGAACAAGTTTATGGCTAGCTAAAGCTCGAGAAAAAGGAACTAAATTAATAGCTATCGACCCTATTTTTACTGATACAGCTGCAATATTAGCAGATGAATGGATTCCCATTCGCCCGGGTACTGATACAGCTATGTTGCTAGCAATGGCTTATGTTATAATAACTGAAAAGCTTCAGGACCAACAATTTATTGATAAATATACGGTAGGATTTGATCTTTACAAAGAATATGTGCTTGGACGTGAAGACGGTCAACCAAAAACACCTAGCTGGGCAGAAGAGATTACTACTGTACCAGAAAAAATTATAACAAAACTAGCTCGGGAGTACGCTACAAGTAAACCAGCAGCCCTTATCGCGGGTTGGGGTCCTGCGAGAACAACATTTGGTGAGCAATATTCGAGAGCAGCTAATGTTTTATGTGCAATTACTGGTAACATTGGAATTAATGGAGGTTATGCCTCTGGTTTTATGAGGGCATATTATAGCAGAGAGAGTGGTGGTTCAGTAGGAAAAAAGAAAGAAGGACCGATTAAGCAAATTCATGAAAAAGACAAACCCAAAAAACCAAGACCTCAGGATAATCTTGTTGACTTCAACGCTCCACCTCGTAAAGAAGCGTTATATAAACTTCGAGGTGGAACAAACCCAGCAAGCACGCGAGTACATTTTAACGACTACTACAATTTTATCTTAGAAGGGACTAAAGGAGGTTATCCCGCAGATATAAAAATGGCTTATATATGTGGTACCAATCGTTTAAATCAATATTGTAACGTAAACAAAGGAATAAGAGCTTTAAAATCGTTAGAATTTATAGTTACTCACGAACAATTTATGAATCCAACAGCTAAATTTGCGGATATCATCCTACCAGCTAACACTTTTATGGAACGAAACGATATTGCTGTTCCTTGGCTTGGATCTCCTTATTATATTTACCTGAACAAAGCGATCGATTCACTTTATGAATCTAAATCTGATTTAGAGATATGTCGGGAACTTTCTAAAAAACTAGGAATCAAATCCAGTCTCCTAGACCTACCAGAGGACCAAATTTTACAAATATTTACATCTCCTCGCAAAGATATAAAAAGCTACAATAAAATGAAAAAAGATGGATACTACAAAGTTAAAGTGGAGGAACCTTTTGTCGCTTTTAAAAAACAAATTGAAGATCCGGAAAATTATGCCTTTCCAACGATATCTGGAAAAATTGAAATTTATTGCGAACACATAGCAGAAAAGAACATTCCACTAATGCCAGCAATTCCTAAGTATTTTAGTCATGAAGAGCATTATGATTCTCCTTTAACAAAAAAATACCCATTACAATTAATAACGCCTCATAACAAAAGACGTACTCACTCGTCTCTTCGTAATATTCCATGGTTGGAAGAGATAGAGTCTCACACAGCTTGGATTAATCCAATTGATGCCTCAATCCGTAATATTAGAAATGGGGATTTAATTGATATCTATAATGATCGAGGTAGAATAAGAATTCTTGCGAAAGTTACAGACCGCATTAGCCCAGGAGTGGTATGTGTTTACCAAGGAGCGTGGTACGATCCTGATGAGAATGGAATCGATAGAGGAGGATGTGCTAATGTGTTAACTAAGGATGCATATTCTCCCGGAGGGGCATTTCCTATGAATAGTGCGTTAGTAGAAGCAAATTTATATCAAAAAAATCATTTGGAGGGAAATCCTTGAATCAAATAGGGTTTTATTTTGATCAATCAAGGTGTACTGGTTGTTTCACTTGCTCTGTAGCTTGCAAGGATTGGCACGATATACCTGCGGGTCCTGTAAATTGGATTAGAGTCAAATCAATCGAAAAAGGTAAATTTCCAAATTTATCTCTAGCTTATTTAACTATTTCATGCAATCATTGCGCTGATCCCCCTTGTGTGAAGGCATGTCCTACTAACGCCGTAATGAAAAGGGAGAAGGATGGAATAGTTGTAATCGATCGAGAAAAATGCATCGGAAAGGATGAATGCGGATTTAAATGCTTAAAAGTATGTCCTTGGGATTCCCCGCAATTTAGCGATCAATTTAACGCTAAAATGGAAAAATGTGATCTTTGCCTAGACCGGTTAGAGAAAGGTCAGCAGACGATATGTGTGGAAGCGTGTCCAATGTACGCACTTGATGTCGGACCAATGGAAGAATTACAGGAAAAATATGGAAACAATGCTGAAGCTGAAGGATTTCTTAATAATGATAAAATTAATCCATCTATTGTCTTGAAACAAAAAAGATAAAACAGAATGGTTTAAATTAACTGATCCCAGAGATTTAAAAAGTTCTTTAGCCCTACTACAGAATTGAAATAGTTAATATGCTATTCGAGATATAAATTAATTAAAATTTTATAAATTTAATATGTAAATTTAATTGTGATAAAAATGACTAGTTTGGATTTAGATATTATAGGAAAAGAAACTAATGAACGGTCTTTTAAATATACATGGAAAGATGTAATACTGTATAATTTAGGGATTGGTGCCCAACCTGACGAGTTATCATTCGTTTATGAAGGAGTTAAAGGGGGATTAAAAGTTTTCCCTAGTTATGCCTGCATTGTTGGCGGAATAGGATTCCCAAGACATAGTAAGAAGGGAATCGATGGTTCTCGTTTTATTCATGGAGAGCAAATGATTAAACTTTACCAACCTTTCCCCAGAGAGGGAGAAATAAAGGTAATCGGAGTTTGTGAAAATATCTTTGATAAGGGAAAAGCAGCGGTAATTCATACAAAAATGACTGGCACGACTACTGAGGGTAATAAAGTGTTTGATGTTAAATACGTTCATTTCTATATTGGCGAAGGGGGTTTTGGTGGAGAAAGTGGGCCAAAATCAGAACCATTAAATCCTCCCGAAGGAGTTAAACCGGATTTTAGCATATCGTACAAAACGAATGACAATCAAGCTGCCATATATAGATTAAACCAAGATTTGAACCCCTTGCATATAGATCCTGAATTTGCAAAGAGAAGTGGAAAATTTACTAAACCGATCCTTCACGGGCTTTGTACGTACGGTTACGCCACACGAGCAATAGTTTACGGTCTTTGCGACGGTGATGTTACCCGTTTCAAAGAGTTCAAAGCAAGGTTTACAAATGAGGTTTACCCAGGAGAAACTTTAACAACCGAGGGCTGGAAAGATAATGGACGTTATATAATTCAAATGCGAACGAATCGTGGACCGGTAGTACTCGGAAACGCTTATGCGATTGTGGATTAATCAAGTTAAAAAAAAATAAATTGATACTTCTTTTTTTAAAATTAAACAAGTTTTATTTTTAATATATTTATTCAGGTCGAGAGGGTATTAACCTAACAATTCTTTCGTTCTCTTTAAGAGAAATTGCTTGTTCTGGACACATATATGCACAAACGCCGCAACCAATGCATCTTTCTCCTACTTCGGCCACATTTTCTTCATTCAATTTCATCGCAAATGTATGACAATTTTCAACACATATCCCACACCCTGTGCAGGATTCTTGGTTAACTTGAGCAATATATCTAGTTGTATTGACATTAACAGAATAATGTCCAGCTTGGCCACAACAACAATTACAGCAAATGCATAAGCTAGTTTCATCCTTAGCTGTGTCAAAATGGGGATGATAAGCTTTATGAACTAATCCATCCTCGTCTGATTTTTTTATGATCTCTAAAGCTTCCTCCTTGGAGATTAATCTAGTAAACCCTTGGTCTGAAGTATAACGCGCAGATTTTCCAAAAGTAAAACAATTTTCTCTAATATCCGTTTGTTTGCAGGGATTATCTAAGAGGTCTTGTTGGTGGCGACAAAAGCAGTGACCAACGGCGATATCATCAAATTTTTCAACAAGTTCTTCTACTTTTTGAACGGGTAATATCTTCTCTTCAGGAACTTCTAGAGTTTTATCTACTACAATTTCAATTTCATTTCCAGTATCTTTATTAATGGTATACGGAATAGTTCTATCAACTGGAGCCCTTCTTTTTACAAACGCCTCCACTCCTTCGTAATTATTTTTTAATATGTCCTTAAGTCCACTCGTTAATTCATGATATAATCGTGCCAACTCCCTGTTTTCCTTATTATCTTCTAATTCTCCCATAAAGGTGTATTCAAAAACACCAACATCAATGAAAGGCATTAACCGGTACACGATAACACCACGCCTATTAGGTTGGTTAAAAACTAATCCTACTTTTGCCAACTTATTTAGGTTAGGTAGAAGTTCCTCTTCAGAAAGACCACTAGTTTCGATTAACTGTTCCATGGTTTGGGATGTCTTGTTCTTAAAATATTTAACATAACTAAGTGCTTCTTCATCTGGTAATATATGTCTTAAGATTTTAATGAGCGTGTCACCAATTTTTAAAGGAGTGCCACCAGCTCCATTTATTATCTGAGCGGCTTTTTTATATTTCTTATATATTTCTGGATCCATAGTTTCTGTCATTTTTTTTCTTCCAAATTTTATATCTATTTGTTTTTTTATATTAAAATTAGTTTTTCCTTTTATTTTTTTTTGCATTTTGAAATTTAATCATTCAATCTTTTTTGATAAAAAAAAATTATTTAGGTTTAAAAATAACGGCTGGTTTATGCTTTTCAGAATATACAAATCCTGAGGCCGTTTGAATATCCCCATATTTTGCTTTTAATTCTTCTAACGTTCCTGAATCAAGAGCACGAGCATAACAAGATTCTACACATATAGGCAGTTTTCCTTCTTCATGCCTATCGACACAGAAATTGCATTTTTGCATTTTTGCTTTTTCCGTTTCAACAAATTGAGGCGCTGAATACGGACATACATCCTTACATAAATGTCCTGCACAATTCAGGCATCGTTCAGCTTCAGCAATAGCTGCTTCTTCGCTATATCCCATTGCAACTTCCTTGAAATTAGATATCCTTTCTGCTGCGGGTAAATTTGGCATTGGTTGGCGTTCAATTTTAACAGTATCTGAAGGAATATCGATTTCTTTTTCAGTTACTACACTCACGGGAATTGGTTTTTTTCTAAGGACATCTCCTTGTAAAAATCGGTGCATGTGTGAGGCTGCATTCTGTCCACTGGCAATAGCATCAATAATACTTGCTACGCCACTAAAACAGTCTCCAGCAACAAATATACCCTCTTTATTGAAAAGTTGCGTTTCTAAATCAGCTTCAATTGTACCTTTAGAACTTAACTTGATCTTGTTAGAATTTGATATATCCGGTCTTTGTCCGATAGCAAAAATTACGGTATCAGCTTCTAAAATATGTTTTTTACCATCCACAACATCAAATTGAGGTTGACCCTCTTCATTAAAGGTACATGATGTGATGTCTAAACATCCTATTCCTGAAACTTTTCCATTTTCTCCCTCAATATGTGTAAATGTATGAGAATCATGGATTTGTATCCCCTCTTCTCGGGCTTGTTCAACCTCAGATGCTGTCGCAGGCATATCATCGCAACTTTCAAGGCAAGATACCGAGACTTCAGCAGCACCTAATCGTCGAGCAGTGCGAGCACAATCCATTGCAACATTCCCTCCACCTATCACTATAACTTTATTGCCTATCTTCACATCTTTTCCAAGGTTAACATCCCGCATAAAGGAAGTCCCTACTAAAGCTCCTTCAAATTCAACACCAGGGATTTCAAGTTTCATTCCTCTGTGAGTACCAATTGCTATTAAAACAGCGCCATATCCTTGCTTAAGAAGATCATCTAATCCATTTTCGAGATCAATAGTTGTGTTAGTTTTAATTTCTACTCCCAAAGCTTTTATGTAATCAATATCCTTTTGAAAAACTTCGCGTGGAAGGCGATGATCTGGAATTCCTACAGATAACATGCCTCCAACAGTGGGTAATGCCTCAAAAATTGTAACACCATAGCCCATTCTAATAAGATCATAAGCGGCTGCTAGTCCGGCCGGACCTGCCCCAATTATAGCGGTCTTATCTGATTGAGTCTGCTTTATAGGGTTTGGTAGTTCTTCAGATACATTGTCCGATACAAACCTTTTCAGTGCTTCAATCGCTATTGCTTGATCCACCTCTTTTCGAGCGCAAACTTCTTCGCAAGGATGAAGACAAACTCGCCCACACACTGATGGTAAAGGCATCCTCTGTCTAATCAAATCTAAAGATTCCTTAAACTTGCCTTTAGCTATCAAAGCGGTGTAAGCGGGAATACGAAGATTAACTGGGCATGCGGTTTGACAAGGTGCTTGAGAATCACCATAGGAGTAATTAGCACCCATTTTTTCTTTTGAGATTATACCACAAGGAACATCTTCCCTACATTTTTCTTCATCAACCACCACAATTCCATCGTTTTCTCGCTTTGTTATAGCCTCATTGGGGCAAACAAAAGAGCATACAGGTTCTTCGCAATGATAGCAATTTGAGATAAGATAGCTAGCACATATGTTTGGAAAAGGACCTTCTTCTTTATAGTTGATTCTCATCCATGAAGCGGGACCTGATGGTTGGTCATGCCAATCTTTACATGCAACTCTACAAGCATTACAACCAGTACATCTTGTTTGGTTAAAATAAAATCCTACTTGCATTTTCAGGCGCCTCCTTTTTCTATTTTCACTTGAACTAGACATGTTTTTAACGCAGCTGCGCCTCCCTCACTCATTGCATCCTTAGTAAGCGTATTTGCGCATGCACCTCTGTCGATTCCATTTTCATCTGGATTATACCACGCTCCTTCGTAAATACAAACAACTCCTGGAATAATTCTTTTTGTGACAAAAGCTTCTATTGCTACCGTTCCTCTATCGTTGAAGACTAAACACATATCACCGTTTCTAATATCTCTAGATTCCGCATCAACTGGATTTATCCACATACGATGAGGTATTGCCTCCATGAGCCATTCTATTTTATATAATTCAGAATGTACCCGTTGTCGTGGATGAGGTGAGATCATCTGAAGTGGATATTTCTCTACAAGTGGATCTTCACGATTTTCCCAAGTAGGTATATATTTTGCAATCGGCGGACATAACGGATTATTCCAGCTTGCAATCTGATCAGAATAGATTTCAATCTTTTTTGATGGTGTTGCGAATGGATTTTTTTCGATATCGTCTATGTTCTTTTTGAATGCAACATAGGGTTCTTTCAATTTTACTCTTTGAACTCCTTTTTCCCTATATTTATCGTAATCTTTTACATTATTTCTAACATCGTCAGACATAACCGCAAGTAAGCGAAGCCATTTGTCATTTACATCCTCGTATTTTTCTAATAATGGTTTTGCTGGTGCAAGTTGGGGATTTTGTAAAAAGAGTTCAAGAAGTTCGTCTCTTTTAAAGTTTTTTATGCCTAGTCTTTCAGCTAATTCTTCTGCGATCAGAAGATCATCCTTACATTCACCGATGGGTTCAATTGCCTTATTCATATGGCCAAAGTAAGGACCTGAAGGCCAAGGTCTTGTAAGATCAGTTCTCGACGAAAATCCAGTTACTGGTAGGACGATATCAGCATATTGCGCAGTAGGCGTTAACCATAGTTCTGGAACAACTGTAAATAAATCTTCCCGACTCATAGCCTCTGCGGCCTTGTTTGTGTTTCCAAGTTGATTTACAAAATCACAAACTGAAAACCATACAAATTTCACGTCAGCAGGATATCCTCCTGATTTCCCTTTAAGTATTGCGTCAAAAACTTTATTTACATGGACTTTTGTACCTAAACGATCTCTTGGATTAATATTTCCTCTTAAAGACTTACCTTTTGGGTAAGCTTTATTAGCACCCGGAGGAATCATAGCACTTCTAAACATATGGCCTATCGGAATCCCATGAAGTCCACCACAAGCGCTTCCACCTGGCTTTCCAATATTTCCCGTCATTGCTGAAAGCGTAATGGCGCCTCGATTGTATTGTCCTCCCATTGCTGAACGAGCGGGACCTTGGCAATCTTCTAATGCTGCCGGTTTTGTGGTAGCATATTCACGAGCTAGATCTTCAATAACAGAAGCTTTTACACCACATATTTTCTCAGCCCATTCAGGTGTTTTTGGAATTCCATCTTCCTCGCCCATAACATATTCTCTATATTTATCAAATCCATGAGTAAATTTATCAAGAAACTCTTGATCTTGTAAATTTTCTTTAAGTATTACGTGAGCTACCGCTGCCATCATCGCTGTATCAGTTCCAGGTATGATTGGAATCCATTGATCAGCTACCACTAAAGCAGTGTCTGAATAGCGTGGATCGATAACAATTACTTTAGTGCCATTTTCTTTAGCTTTTATTAACCACCACAACGTATTTGTCCCTGATATTTGGCGAGCAGGGTCCCAACCCCAGCATATAATTAATTTTGAGTTCAGCCAATCTTCTCGGCTATTCCCTACGAATATCTGACCAAAACCATAAGAAGCTTGGGTTCCAAAAATCGCTCCTTGGGAAGATATATTACCATATGTTGTTGTAAATCCACCAATTGAAGCAAATAACCTTGCATAAGCTACAGCAGCGCCATGTAATGCTCCAAAATAACCGCCGTTAGCTATATTGAAGATAGCTTGGTTTCCATACTTCTCTATTGTTTCCTTTAATTTCTTTGTGATAGTGTCGTAAGCTTCATCCCATGAAATCCTTTCAAATTTTCCTGAACCCTTAGGACCAGCTCTTTTCAGCGGATATCTCAATCTTTCTGGATGGTAAATGTACTGTCTGATTGCCCTGCACCTTATACATGTCCTTAGCTGCTTGTCAGAATCTGCAGAATCGTCACCTTCTACTCTTATAATTTTTCCATCTTTAACATGGAACCTTAAGGGACAGCGACCTCCACAATCAAAAGCAGAAGTAGTTCTAATAATTTTTACATCATCTTCTTCTTGCATTTCTTCTTGATTTTCCATTATAACATCTCCATGTCTATATTATTAATTTTTTTTATGAGTTTGTATACTTAAGTTTTCTTATTTTAAATTTCGGATTGATTTAGAATACAAGCTTAAGCTTAATATTCTGTTTAAGAAATTTTATAAGAATTATATTGTTTTTAAATGTAAATTGTATATTTATACATAATTCTTATCTCCTATTTATATTTTATAATTGACATCAGCTTGAATTTACGGGAGTTAAAATGACGCAATAAAAAAGCGCTAGCACAAAATCGTACTTTTATTTTCTAGTGGCAATATTATCTCTTTTTCAAATTTACCGTTCATATACAATCGATGGAGCTAGGACCACAGCTTTAATATGGTACTTCTTCCCTGATGTTGAATTTGATTTAGGATTAAGCTATTTGTCTTATATAGGAATAATTGCGCATATTTCATGGTATATTCTGCTATTGGCTCAGAAGAATATAGCATAATTGTGATAGTTTGTTTAATCATAAGTGCATTTATTCTTTATCTAATTACAGGTAGAATCGCAGATCGCTTTGGAAGGAAGCCAGTTTTTTTAATTTATACCATCTTATATCCCGTTTCTGTGATTTTACAGTACACATGGGCATTTCATGTCCCTAACTTTGCAGAAAGATTTATAATCGTTATAATTGTTAAATCCATATCAATGGCCTCAAGGGGGGGTATTTGGACTCTTGCTACGTTAATTTCATTTGAATTAGTTCCGACAGAAGTAAGAGGATTAGGAAATGGGCTCCAAACATTCGTTATGTTTGCTTTTGGAACGTTTAGAATTTTAATAGTAGCACCTCTATTTCCAGTAGTAGGAATTCAATTCGTTGCCATAGTTTCTTGCCTTTTTATGTTCCCAATAATCCCTCTTTTAATTCGTTTTATCCCAGAGACAAAAAAGTTAGACTTAAAAAATATTTCGCTATAGATTGAGTGGAGTCTCGCAGAGAGGGGTAAAATGAACTTATCTTTTTTTTCATACTAACCAACTTTTTTAATTATATTTGAAAAATTCTTTATTTAATAGACAATTATTTATCCTAGTTTTAGAAAAAGATGTGAAAAAATAAATGGATATCAAGTCTGAATCTGGATTTATCCAAAGATATAATATGGTGATTGGAATTCTTATATGTTCCTTATTTACAAGTATTTTGTTCTTCTTTTTTCCTGGTTTATGGTTTTTCTTTGGAGGAGATATATTTTTAGTTGCAGGATGTTGTCTTGGTCTCTACTTTACGTTTAAAAATAAACAGGATTCTCAATCACCCATGAAAACGGGTGTAATCGTAGGATTAACTGGTTCAGTTTTATCACTACTATTGGTAGTTATTTTACTTTCGTTAGTATATGGGATTGGTTTTTTTCTCTACTTTTTATTAGCCTTATTCGTAAATTTTGGGATAATGTATATATTTGTTGGAATAATACTAGGTTATCTATTTGGGTACTATTTTAGAAGCAAAGAAGGCAAAGAAGGCAATAAGAGAATATCTTCTCGTTATTAATTAGATTTTTTTTATAACTATCCTTATTTTTATTTAAAAAAAATAATATAGGTGAAATTTGAAGTGTCAGAATTAAAATTTGAACATATTATAATAGATAAAGTGGATGAGGGAAATTACGCAGTAATATCAATTAATCGTCCAGAGAGATTAAATGCGTTGCAAAATAAAACCTTAAAAGAGATTGCTGATGCTTTTGAATCGATGGAATTAGATAAATCGGTTAGATGCGTGGTTTTGAGAGGTAGTAAAGATTTCGTTAAAAAACCAGCCTTTTCTGCCGGCGCTGATTTATCAGCTCGTAGGCATCCTGATGTTGATCCAAGTAATTTAATGGATATGAGTCATGCAATGCATTTAAGACATAAGTACTATGATTCAATAGAGAAATTTCCCAAACCCATCATAGCTGCTGTAGATGGTTATGCTTTAGGTGGTGGATTTGAACTAGTACTTGTATGCGATATTGTTATAGCATCAAAGCGCTCTACATTTGGTTTTCCAGAAATTAAACGGGGAATCGCTCCCTTCAATGGAGGAACACAGAGACTAATCAGAACTTTAGGTAAAATAAGAACTAAAACCATGATTTATTTCGGTGAGCATTATTCAGCTGAAGTATTGTATGATTGGGGATTAGTATCATACTTGGTCGATAATGATGATTTCGAAGATTTAGTGCATGAAAAAGCAACTTGGTTAGGAAACGCAGCCACAAAAAGCCTTTTTGTTATAAAAAAAGCGATTGATTATGGAACTCAAGTACCACTAAATGTTGGGCTTCAATTTGAACATTTGGGTTATGCCGTTAATTCGCAATCCGAAGATGTTACCGAAGGTGTGACAGCATTTTTAGAAAAGAGAAAACCTAAATTTACAGGTAAATAATTAAAAAAATAAAATAAAATTTTTTGTCTTTTTTCTTTATTTTAAACCATATCAACAAATTTTCCAGTTTTTAATAATTCGCATGGTTTCAAATATGGTTTTTGCAACTTCTCAGAATATTCCTCTAAAAGTTTAGCCATTTCTTCGTAGTGTTCAGTTGCGAATTTCATTGGCCCTGGAAAGTTCATACCTGCTAATATCGCCTCATCTATAACGCTCCAACTAGAAACGACACCTTCTTCTAATATTCTACATCCCTCGTTAGCACTGATAGCTCCGAATACTAAACGGTTCACTAAGCCAGCTTTTTTAGAAAGATCTGGTTGTGGTCGTCCTTGAGACCAATCATAGAACCCTTGACCTGTTTTTTTTCCCAATTTCCCTTCTTTGACTTGCATCTTTAAAACATTGCCCGGTTTAAAATCAGGAGAAAGTTTCTCAGCGTAATATAATTGAGCATGGTAAGCAATGTCCCTACCAGTAAAATCTGATAGTGTAAGCGAAGTCATTGGTGCATTAGGACCGGATAAATCGGCGTCTACTTGTTCCCATGGAATTCCTTTCTCATACGCCAGATCCACTATATAGTTTGAATACATACTACTTGGTGATAAAACACGGTTAACGATGAATCCAGGACGATCTTTAAGAACGCGAGCGACAAATCGCTTTCCTCTTAAACAAGGTAAGGATTCTGAAAATTCGACTCCAATATCCATTGCCTCATCAGAACTTTTATCACCTTTTATCACTTCTATTAGTCGCATCAAAGGAGCAGGGTTAAAAAAATGCATTCCAATAACATTTTGCGGTTTATTACAGCCTTGAGCAATTTCAGTTATGCTTATTGATGATGTGTTCGACGCAAAAATGCAATGATCAGGAGAATTCTCAATAACTGTGTTACAGAGTTTTTGTTTTACATCTAGTTTTTCGACGACGGCCTCAATAACTAAATCTGCATTTTTAACTGCTTCAGCTAGAGCTTTATTTACGCTTAAATTTGCCATTATGTCGCCTGCGGATATCCCCTCGGGTAATTTCCCTTTAGCTTCGAGTTTTTCGAATCCGTTTTTATTATATTCTAAACCTTTTTCAATGATTTCATCACTAACATCAACCGCAATAACATTATAGCCCGCCATTAAGCACACTTGGGCAATTCCTTTTCCCATGTCTCCAAATCCTAACATAACAACATTTTTTACTTTTGTCATAATAATCTTCTCAATATTTGTAATAAAAATAAATCATTTGCCAAACAATACATCCTGTGAAGCAGCACCTTCAAACTTAGATGGTAAATCCTTCATTAACTCATTTTTAACGCGTTCAGCTAAACCTTCAGCAGTAAACGGTTTTCCATCGTTTTCGATCATTTTCACAGCTCGCCATCCTCGATACACCCAGACTTTATCGCCGATTCCTCTAAAAACCTCCCCGTTAATTTTTTTAGCTTTATCTGAAGCTAAAAATACCACGAGAGGGGCAAAATGGGCTGGATGAAAAATGTCGAATCCATCTTTCGTTTTAGTATTCATCCATTCAACCATTTTTGGAGTCTCATCGGTAGTCATTGGCGTTCTTGCACTTGGTACAACGCAATTAACTGTTGCGTACTTAGCTATTTCTCGAGATACTATTGCGGTGAAAGTTGCAATACCTGATTTCGCCGCACCATAATTAGACTGACCAACATTACCATATAATCCCGAGTCAGAAGCCGTATTGATAATTCGTCCAAAATTTTTTACTTCTGGATCTTCTTTACCCATCTTTCGAAAATATACAGCCGCGTGGCGAGTTAAATTAAATGTTCCTTTCAAGGAAACGGCAACAACATCGTCAAAATCTTGCTCTGACATATTAAAGATCATTCTATCCCTAATAATCCCAGCATTATTCACAACAATATCTAATTTACCAAATTCCGAAATCGCTTGATCGATCATTTCAGCTGCTTTTTTAAAATCAGTTACAGAGTCATTATTAGAAACAACTTTAACTCCAAGCTTTTCACACTCCTTAGCTACTTCTTCTGCGCCACTAATATCATTGACAACCAAATTACATCCTTCTTTTGCCATTAATAACGCTTCCTCTCTTCCTAAACCTCGTCCAGCGCCAGTTACAATGGCAACCTTTCCATCTAACATTCCCATTTGTTTTTCACTTTAAATTTCTTATGATTGATATATAGTTCTTAATGATCAATGTATATTTATAATGTTTTTTTTAGACTCCACTGGATAGATTTTATATCACTTTAATCTAAATTAGGATAATTTTGAGAGGAAAAAAAATGTTCTAGTCTTTATAATCTGATTCTTTTACAATTAAATTTGGATCTGTTAAACCCAATTCTAACTTTTTTAACACGTACTTTCTAAATTCTTGGCTTGTAAAAGGTTGAGTTTTAAATTGAATGGTTTCGTCCGCAATTGTTTCCTTTTTCACATTATTATTGTCTTCAAGAACTCTCATATTATATTCTACAATTGAAGCCCCTAAAATTAAACTGTATATAAAGAAGGAAAGAATTGCGCTGTTTTTTTCTTTAATTTCTCCACTATTTATAGCTTCCTGTATTTTTCGAGTTGTCCCGTCTAAAAAATTAAAAGCCTTATATTCTTTTTCAAATTTACCTACCTTGTCAGACGGTGGTGAAGGAATAATATGCATCATACTTGATGCTGCGGGGTCATTTTCAGCAAACTCGAGAAAATGATTAAAGATTTTCATTAATAGATCCACATTAGATCCTTTATGAGATTCTATTATCTTTAGATTCTCACCTTTAAATTGCTTATAGAATTTATTCCGAATAGCTATCCAAAGTTCTCGCTTGCTATCGATATAATTATACAGATTATTTTGGTTCATCTCAAGATTCTTAGCCAAACCCCGTAAACTAAATCCTTCTATACCTTTTTCTATAAACAATTGCTTTCCAGCATCTAAAATGCGTTCAAACTGTTCAGCTTTTTTTTGCGGAGAACGGCTTCGGGTTTTTACTTTATTTCGCTCTGGACTCATAAAATCACACTCTTAAGGAGATATTATAGTAACTAAAAAAAATAATATCGTTATTCCTTATTAATATATACTGTATATTTAATATTTTGTAGTTTTCGAATTAATAGCTTAATGAATGTTTTAAAAAAATTATATACCTATTCTAAAAGGTTTATTTAAAATGAAAAAGAAAAAGAAAAATTAGTTGAAATTATTCGATTCCTTATTTTAGAGAAGAATAATTCTTTTTTATTGCTACTTCTGCTCCCTTTATTATTCTTTCGATTATATCATTAACACTGTCGATACTATTAATAATACCGATTGATTGCCCTAGTAAAACCGCTCCGGTGGTAATGTCACCGTTGTATACTCTATCGTAGGCACCAGCATCTCTTTCCGCCATTTCAGGAGTTATAGATTTCTCATAGGCTATCATTTCCTCTTTTGTAGAAGGGGCAGGGTGTGCTAAAGCATACTCGTTTTTATATAATCGAATTGGGCCAAATGATCCAGTATAAAGACTAGTATCTTGTGGAGTTCCAGGGGGAACTAAAGCCTTGTATTTCTCGTGAAATTCGCTCTCTTTGGAGGCAATGAATCTAGAACCCATTGCGATTGCTCCTGCGCCCAAAGATAAAGCAGCAGCTAAGGCCTCTCCGGTGGCAAATCCACCACAAGCAATTTTTGGCAAGTCTGGAAAAGCTTCATTGAGTTGCTGAAGTAATACAAGTGTCGTAACTTTTTCATAGGATTGGTGGCCGCCTCCTTCAGTGCCAGTACAGACAATTCCGTCTACTCCTGCATCTACACATTTTTGGGCTAACCAGTGCGCTGGTGCCACGTGAAAATGTTTAACTTCCGATTTTTCTCTAAGTTCTTGAAAAGATTTAGAAGAAGGAAGGAGTTTTGAAGAACCCGCAGAAGTTAAGAAGTAAACGCATTGTTCTCTCATTTTAGGATTGTCCATAATGATCTTGGGTATATCAGTGATCATTTCTTTCACTCCACGGTTGTTGCGCGATGTGAGAATGTTAAGTCCAAAGGGTTTATCAGTGTGTTCAATCATGTATTCAATGCTTTTTTTATGTTCTTCGACAGGGTCAGTACCCACTATGTTAACATTCGATAATACACCTAATCCCCCCGCTTCGCTCACTGCTAAAGCTAGCTCACGCGTGAAGAAGGGACCCATAGGGGCGCTGAAAATTGGATATTTTAATCCAAACATCTTTGTTACATTTGTTTCTATCATATATTTCACTTTTTTTATTTAACAAATATTTAGGTTAATATAAACTGTATATTTATATTAATACGAATTTATTATTAAAAAATTGTGAATTGAAGTAAAACTTAAAAAAAATTAAGGGAAAATAGATTTATTTATTATCAAGCTCATAGGCAGCTATAAAACCTTCATGTATTGCTTCCAACATAGTTCGCGGTTTTTTGCAATCTCCTACTTTAAATAACTTGAAAGATGGATTTGACTCTTTTACTTTATTGAATAGTGAATCATTTGGTTCAACACCTGTTGCAAGTATAAAAGTATCAATGTTTTCCAACATCTTAGATTCACCCTCCTGTTCGTATTCTAGAGTTCTTCCTTCAAATTTCTTAATAGTAGTATTGAGGATTGTAGCGATTCCCAACTTTTTAAGTTGTCCTATTAAAAATCCGCGTGTTGTTCTCCCTATACTCATCCCTAATTTTGGGAGCATATCAATAATTGTAACATTTCTATTTCCACGCATCCACCGTTTAAAAATTTCTTCTCGAGGTAGTAAATCATAAAAACTAATGAATTTTGCTACCTCAGAACTTAAGGATCCTAATTCGGCAGCCCAAATAGCGGTTTCCATACCCGTGGCTGAACCACCAACAACAACAATATTTTTACCTATTGGATATTCTCCTTTAAGAATTTGTTCCACTAAAAAGATTTCGCTCCCAAAACTCCCATCAATCCCATCTATATTAGGAATCGTGTATTTAACCCCTGTAGCGAAAATAACCGCATCGGGTTGATATTTGTTGATTAATTCTGTTGTTGCTTCGGTACCTAACTTAGTTTCTATATTTAGATGTTCAATCTGACCACGATAATAATCCATGATATCCTTAATATCATTCCTTCCTGGTGGCACCCATGAATAACTAGCTTGACCTCCTATAACATGATTCTTTTCTATGATAGTGACATCATGACCAAGTAGTTTCGCTACGCGAGCTGCCTCTAATCCCCCTGGTCCGGCCCCAATTATCAAAACCTTTTGAGGATTATCTGATTTTTTATTAAGATCTATTTTTCCTTCTCTGGAGACTTCATAATTTCTCATGCATTCGACTGACCGTCCTGTAAAAATATGATCAAAGCAGCCTTGATTACACCCTACGCATTTTCGGATATCCCAGAGCTTATTTTCTTTTGATTTTAAGGGTAAATACGGATCTGCGATTAACGCCCTTCCCATACATACTGCGTCTGCCATCTGATCTCTTAATATTTGTTCTGCTACAATTGGACTATTTATTCTGTTGCTGGAAAAGACTGGAATATCAACATTATTTCTGATATTTTCAGCCAAATATGCATAAGCGCCCTGAGGAACCATCATAGGAATCTGAGGAATCCTTGTCTCGTGCCATCCTCCTGTAACATTAATGTAATCAATCCCTGCATCTGCGTAATGCTTAGCGAAGATTGCACTTTCTTTATAGGTGTTTGAGCCAGGTACAAAATCATCCCCAGCAACTCGCATTCCCACGATGATATCTTTACCAACTCTTTCTTTGACAAGCTTTATCAATTCTAGGGGATAGCGTAATCTATTTTCCAAGGATCCACCATATTCATCAGTTCTCTTATTTGTTACCGGACTTAAAAATTGATTTATAAGGTATCCTGCACTTCCTAGTAATTCTACTCCATCAAATCCAGCTTCTCTTGCACGTTCGGCAGCTTTAGCATGATTTTCTTGAACAACTTTAATTTCATCAATGGTTAATTCCTTTGGAACTCTTCTTGTAAGATTTGACATCACAGCTGAAGAGGATACCATGTCAGGCATTCCGGAGTAAGCTCCCGCATGGTATAGTTGGACTATTGTTTTAGCACCATGTTTGTGCATTTGTTCGGCGAATCGGGTATAGCCTGGAATATATTTGTCATCATGAATAGCAAACATCGTTGGACCTCCACCTCTCGGTTCTACGCCTGCACCTCCAATAATTATTAAACCCGTCCCACCTTTTGCTCTCTCTACATAAAAATTAACTATTGTATCATTTATTCCGCCATCACGAGAAAAATTCAATGCCATTGCAGGCATAACGATTCTATTTCTAATTTCGATATTCTTAATCTCTATTGGTTCAAACAATTTTATAAATTTCATAATCTATTCACTCTTTTTTATATATTATTAAAATAAGTTATTTCATTTAGTATAAAGATTTTTCTTTAGATGAGGAATAATTTAGATTAAATCTAATGATTCTAAAACAGCAGTAATTAGTCTATTACCTCTTGTATCAGAATGATATTTATTATCTTTTGTTTCTTGTAAAGTTTGAGTCCTCATCTGATTCATGACATAACCTATCCCAATGTGTGCATCTAAATCCATTTGTATAGCTGATCCACCCATCCCTCCCCAAAAACATGTCCTGGGATTCGGGCGTGGACGTTCTTTGAATGGTAAGCCCACCCCTAAACCCCATCGAATAGTATAAGCCAATACAAGATCCCTACCGAAAATCTGTTCTTCAAGGATTTTTTCTAACGTTTCTTGAGATATAATTCTTATACCATCAAGTTCTCCTTCACACGCAATTATAGACGCTATTTTTGCTACAGATCTCGCATTACCATGACCGTTAGAAGCGGGCATTTCTGCTGCTTGCCATGCACGATCCCCAGAATAGTCTCGTATCCTCCCATTCAAACCCATTTTAATTCCTACGGATCGTAATTTCCGCGCTTCTAAAGCAATTAATTCAAAAAGCACCTTAATTTGGTTCAAATCTTCAGGTTTACCTTTCATTTTCAAATATTTAGAGATATATTCTGGTTCATCATTTACTTTGGAAAATATCCAATTCATTGTCCTGGCTCGATCCTTTGAAGTAATAAAGCTACAATCGGGATATTTAATTTTCCCCCTTTTAAACTTGATTATACCATTTGAAATTATAACAGAAAATTGATCTTTATTTCCAAAATCAAGCATTACATTTTTGTTTAAAGTAGTAATTTCATTTTTAACGACTTCTGAATTATTTCCAATCTCAAAAACTCTTTTCATAAGAAGGAACAAATCATTTATAATAGGACCATCAGAGATTAATTTAGTAACACGCGGAACGTGTTCTTCTGCCAATCCGATGTGAAAATCGATTTTGAGGCGATCTGCTACTTCTTCCTTAAAAAATGTTCCAAGAGTCTTTCCAGTAACTCTTCTAACCAATTCTCCTAACAAATATCCTTGGGTAGCAGAATGATAACCCGATTTATTACCTGGTTCCCACCATGGCTTCTGAGCCGCTAAAAGGCTAATTATTTTATCCCAATCATACCAAACGCTCGAAGGGATTGGTTTTTCTATTCCTGCTAAACCAGAGGTATGACTTAAAAGTTGTCGTACTATAATATTTTCTTTACCATTTTGTGCAAACTCCGGCCAGTATTTCGCTACTTTTTCGTCTAAATCTAAGAGACCTCGATCTACGCACATCATGGTACATAGTACTGTCGGAACTTTAGTTGTGCTATACACATTACAGATGGTATCTTTTTCCCAAGGTTGGGTTTTGTTCATATCTTTGTAGCCTCCCCAGATATCTATTACATACTCACCGTTAATCATAACGGCAAAGCTCGCTCCAAGTTCCATCCCTTCTTCAAAGTTTCTTGAAAAAACATCTTTCACGGCTTTAAATCTAGGTTGACAAAACCCTTGTATTTCAACTTTTCTCGTCATGGTTATTAAAAATTTTTATGAGTAATTAAACACATATTGAATAATAAATCTGAGTCTACTCTGTAAAATCCTTTGCGCCTGCCCATTCAAGTTTTACCAAATCAGGGATTTCAAACTTAGTTTTTACATCAATAACAGCAGGTTTGCCCGAATTCTTTGCAATTTTCAATGCGGGATTGATTTCATTAGGATCAGTAACCTCTTCGCCGTAGCATCCAAAACTTTCCGCTATTTTTGCATAATCACAGTCAGGTAAGTCCACATCAATATAACGTTCTTTGAAAGCTAATTTCTGACCACTTTTTATATTACCCCAACATCCATTATTTGCTACGACGAATATTAGATTCTTTAACCCTAATCTTACAGCTGTTTCTAAATCTTGGATGTTTATCATAAAACTTCCATCTCCGGAGATTGAAATGACTTGCTTATTCGGTTTACCTAACTTTGCTCCAATTCCGTATCCTATAGACGTTCCAAGATGCCCCATACCAATAGCTTGAAGAGTAGATAAGGGTTTTCGTTCGTTATACATATTTATTGCTTCTGTTGCGAAGTATGTAATGTCTCCACCATCGTTAATCAGAATAGCATCCTCATCTATAAATTCATATACTTCTTTAACCAACCTTTGGGGAACGATAGGTATTGTATCTTTAGAAGCTTTTTTCGTGAAAATTGATAGTTTTTTCTGTTTTTCAATAACGAGATTTTCTAACCACTCTCTTTTTTCAACTTTTTTAGTTTTCTTGACCTCTTCAAGTAGTTGCAATAAAAATTGCTTGCAATCCGCGACGATTCCGAGCGTTATCGGTTTTGACCTTCCAATTATAGAGGGATCGATATCAACATGAATTAATTTTTGAGAGTCTTTCCAAACTGGAGCTTTTCCTAGTGCCAACGTAAACGAAAATTTAGTGCCAAGCGCTAAAATTACATCTGCACTCGTTGTTGCTTGATATGTTGCGCTTCCTATTGATGTCCCAAGAAAACAATGCGATTGATTTGAGATAGATCCTACTCCAGTAATGCTTGTCATTACGGGAATTTGTAGGTATTCTGCTAGTTCTTGTAATTCGCTCCATGCTTCAGCTCTTAGAACTCCCCCACCGGAAACTATTAAAGGTTTTTCGGCTGATAATAGGAGATCTACCGATTTTTTTATTGATTCTTGATCAACAGTAGGTTTTGCTATAGCTCTATATTGATCTGACGCAATAATAGGTAGTTTATTCTCTTCGATTTTTTCAAAAAAAGCATCTACAAAAATTTCCAAAAGTACTGGTCGTGGACGCCCTCCCATAACCTCCCGAAAAATTTTTTGTACTGCGTTTGGAATTTCCTCTATTTTTCTAACAGTTTTCTGGTACTTAGTGATTGGTTTGAACATAGTAATTTGGTCTAAATTGCCTTGAAGAACAAAAGAATCCTCTTGCGTACTACTTACTTGTGGCACTATTGCGATCACTGGAATGTTATCACTCCACGCTGCCCCTACTCCTGGTACGAGATGTAATGCTCTTGGACCAACGGTTCCAAAACAAACTCCTGGTGCATTAGTTACCCTTGCATACGCATCTGCTGCGTGGGCTGCAACTTGTTCGTGACGAAACATAACCGTGTTTATTCCTTGTTCTCTACCCCATTTATAAACTGCATCGAACATCGGGAGGAATTGACCACCGACAATTCCAAACATATACTTTACATTTTCTTTGAGGAGACATTTAATTAAGACATCTCCTCCATGTATCATTCTAGTCTCTGACATAGTTTTCACTTCATTCGATAAATTATGCACAAACTTTTAGAAATTGCTCGAATCAAATTTAAAAAATTATCATATGTAGAATATAATTGCACTATAAGAAAAGGATTAAAAAACTTTTATAAATTTAATAGACATAGTATATCAATATAAAATAAAAAAACCATGATTAAAATGTCAAAAGTTAAAGAGGCTTATAAAGAAATTGAGGCTGTCCTTGGATCTGATTATATAACTGATAAGGATTTTATGAAGGCAGCATATTCAAGAAATGTGGACCCCGCTTTTCCAGATAGATGGGCTGATATAATTGTAAGACCAGAAACTACAGAAGAAGTTTCGGACATAGTGAAGATTGCCAATAAATATAAGATTCCTATAGTTCCAAGAGGTGGTGGCGCTGATCTCGTTGGAGGATCTGTCACTGAAGGAGGAATTCTTTTAGATCTTACACGGATGAACAAAATTTTGGAAGTAAATACGGATGATTATTATATAATAGTTGAGTGTGGTATTACTTGGGGGGATTTGGTATCACAACTTCATCCTATGGGTTATACAACAGGCACCATTGGTCCAGGAAGTGGATATGCCGCAACGATTGGAGGAGGTCTTTCAAATAGCACTGCAGGAGGAGGATCAACTAAATATGGTTTAGTTCCTGATATCTGCTTAGGTGTTGAGGTAGTTTTACCTAATCCTCAAGGAACCATCATTAAAACTGGAGCCGCAGCAAGTAAATATGCTAAACCCTTTTGCCGATATGGTTTATCTCCTGATTTTACTGGGCTTTTTATGGGCGACGTTGGTACGATGGGAATTAAAACCAAAGCTTACCTAAGAATATGGCCAGATCCTCCATTTAAAGCAAGCAGAAGTTATCTTCTTAAAAATGGTGATTATAATAACATATTTAAAATAGCACATAGCATTAGGAACGATATTGGAGATGGATTACGCGATTTAATGGTTTTACCTCAAATACTCGTACAAATGACCGCAGGTGATTTAAGAACACCAGAGGGTAAAAAAATAAGGATAAAAGGACCATTAATCCAGACGACCTTAGAAGCAACAGATCAACGGATTTTGGATGTTCATCTCGAACATCTCGAGAAGATTATGACAAAAGATAACATTACGACCCCCCTTCCTAAACCACCAGCAGCTGCGGAAGGATCAGCATGGAAATATGATCTAAAAAGTCAATTTCATTTTTTCCAAGCATCAATATCCGCTACACCCGCAAATATCACAATGGTTACATGCCATAAAATACCCATTTCACACATGGGGAATATACATAAAAAGATCCTTGACTTTGATATACAGAATAAAGATCATTTTCCCGAAGGAAATGCGTTACCTCCCGGAACATTCGCTGCAATGCAATATTTTCTACCTAATGGGAACTTTGTAGTATTAGGAGGTTTTACGGGGAATAATGTGGATGAAATGCGAGAACAGAACATGAAAATGTGGCATAAGAAAACCAGATATCAGGTCCGTTATGGCGCAGTTCATTACTGGCTTGGTGAATCGATTTCACAGTCAATTGTGGAAGCAGACGCATTTACACCGGAATATAGGCAATTTTTTAAAGACATGAAAAAAGCAGTGGATCCAAACTTTCTATTGAGTCCAAATAAATTTCACATGTATAGCTATGAAGACGATATGGCTAAATACATAGTAAAAGATGAGGAGTAGGTAAGAAAAATGACTGAAAACAAACCGGAAGAAAAATTTAAACGCTTAGCTAATATTGGTCCAAGCGTATTGCAGTGTATTTCGTGCGGTGATTGCAGAGAACAAACTGATTACACGGCGAATCCGCAAAAGTGGGGCGTATGTGTAGCAAGAGATCATACATCGGGATTTGAACCTTTTTTTAGTAGGGGAAAAATGCAAATAATTCGATCGCTCTGGCAAGGAAAATTAAAACTAAGCAAGGACATGGCAGATGTTATATTCCAGTGCCCTACATGCAACGCATGCTCAGAAGCGTGTGCTTACGATATGGATAACGTTGCTCTTTATGAAGCTTTGCGGGCTGAATTAGTTGATGCAGGGTATGGATTAGAAGTACATATTCCGATGAATAAAGCGATGGTTGAGCTCTTAAACCCTTATGAAAGAGACAACAAGCTTAAAAATAAATGGTTAGAAAAGCTAGATTTCAAAGTAAAAGATGCTAATACCGAACAAGCAGATTTTCTTTATTTTGTAGGATGTACAGCTGCTTTAACTCCAGATATTGAGAAGGTAGCATTAAATACAGCCAATATTCTAAATAAATTAGGTATAGACTTTTCTGTTTTCGGAGAACATGAAGTGTGTTGTGGAAGCGTTGGAAAGAGAACAGGAGACCTTAAAGCCTTTAATTCGGTTGCAACGAAGAATTATGAAATGTTTAAGAAAAGTGGAGTGAAATCTATAATTACAAGTTGCGCAGGTTGTTATAGAACTTTAAAGAAAGATTATGCTGATTATATGAAAGAGTTAGGAATTACAGTCTATCATACGATTGAATTCTTAAACCAATATGTAAAGGAAAACAATGTAAAGTTAAAAAATTTAGAATTAAATACGACGTACCATGATCCATGTCATACAGGACGACATATGGGTCTCTATGAAGAACCGAGAGAGATATTGAACAAAATTGCGAATATAACTGAGATGAAAACAATTAAGCAAAGTGCAAACTGTTGCGGAGCTGGTGGAGGACTAAAAAAAGGGTTTTCTGAGTTGGCTCTAGAAATTGCTAAGAGTAGAATAAAGGAAGCTGAGGAAACAGGCGCAGATAACTTAGTAAGTATTTGCCCTTTCTGCTATAGAAACTTAGCTGATGCAATAGAAGCACTTAATTCCAATATAAAAATGGTAGATCTGATGGAGTTAGTAGAACAAGCTTTAAATTAATTTTTTTTTTAATAAATATATAAAAATTTAATAAAAAGGAAAAATGGGATAATAAGAATGGTAAAATTGAGTGATCCAATCACAATTAGAGATGTTGTATTTAAAAATAGGTTAGGTTTTCCACCCATGTTATCATTTTCATCTAATCGAAATGGTGCTCCAACTAGTGGCTCGCTTCGCATATATGAAGATAAAGCTCGTGGAGGAGCAGGATTAATTACTTATGAAAACACGAATCCCGACCCTCCCTTAGTAATAAGTGCTAGTATGGCACATATAGGAACCGAAAAGGAGGTCCGAAAATATAAAAAACTTACTGACAAGATCCACGAATATCACGCTAAGATAGGAATGCAAATGGGTTATGGGGGAATAATAGCTCTGATGTTTAGTGGATTTATGAATATGCAGATGATAACCAGCGGTCCTTCAGTTCTAGATCCCGTAGAAGCAACTTCAGCACAGAGTTCAATGGTACCTGGGTTTGCGGATCGCCTAAAAAAGCTTGGTTCTGGAATCCATGAGTTGAATATTGAGGAAATTGCCGAAATTGAAGAGAAATTAGCTCAAGGGGCAGTGAGAGTAAAAGATGCGGGATTTGATTACATTGATATACATTCTGGTCATGGTATGTTATTTTCAGCGTTTTTATCGCGGTTTTATAATAGGAGGTCTGATGAATATGGAGGAACAGTAGAAAATCGATGTCGATTTTTGGTCGAGACAATTGGAAAAATGAGGAAAGCTGTAGGTGAAAAATTTCCAATTTTTGTGAGATTTTCTGCTGATGAACTCTTAGATGACGCAAATAACATTAAAGATGGGATAGAAATCGCTCAAATTTTAGAGAAGGGCGGAGCAGATTGTCTTGATATCACTCAAGGTATAATAATTCGTTCTCCGGACGGTATTGAGGTGCCAACTTATGTTGATCATGGGGGTTATATTCACTTTGCCGAAGCTATTAAAGAAGTAGTTAATATTCCTGTCATAGGAGTTGGTAGAATTATTGATCCTAGAATGGCAGACAAATTTATTCAGCAAGGCAAAGCTGACATTATATACATGGGACGGCAGTTATTATGTGATCCTGAGACGCCTAACAAGTATTTTAGCGGACGAATTGACGAAATTAAATATTGTATTGGTTGTTTACAAGGATGCAGAAACGGAGTTTGTATATACGATGATTATAGTGGTGCTAAATATCAAGAACTCAAACCTTCGATAGAACTTAAAAAAATAGTAATATTAGGAGCCGGTGTAGCTGGAATGGAAGCGGGGAGGGTAGCTAAATTAAGGGGTCATGAAGTAGAAATATACGAGAAGTCTAACAAAATCGGAGGACTGATCCCTCTTGTTGCATCTGAATATAAAAAAGAAGACTTCATGAATATAGTTAAGTATTTAGAACACCAATTAAATAAATTAGGTGTGCCTATACATCTAAATCGAGATTTAACAAGAGAACAAATTGATGGCTTAAAACCAGATATTTTAGTTCTAGCAACTGGCTCAGATGCTACCATTCCCGTAAATTTGAAAGACAAGGCTAATGTAATAAATCAAGATGAGGCAATTTTAAAAACAAAACCTCTAGGTAAAAATTTAATAGTATGGGGTTTAGATACATATTGGAGGGGAGGATCAGAAACTGCTATTACTTTAGATAGCCAAGGATATAATGTGAAAGCGCTTGTTGGTCCAGAATTAGGAACTGCTCAAATATTGCGGGGAGATGGTGACTCGGGAAGATCTTATGGTATTTTTAAAGAATTAACAGAAAGAAATATACCCATATATACAGAAGCAAAACTTTTAGATGTAAACGATAACACTGTGAAATTTTTAGATAAAAATAAAAAAGAAGTTAGCATTCAGGCAGACAACTTAATATATTGCGGAGCTAGGATCACAAACGCTAAAAGATTAAAGGAGCAGTTTGAAGGCGCAGCTCCAGAAATTGTACTTATTGGGGATTGTAAGAAACCTCAAGACATAGGTGTGGCAATGAGAGACGCTCAAACTTTTGCTAGAAGTTTGAAATAAAACTTTTCTTTTTGATAATCTTCTCTATTTTTTTGTATTTTATTTGTTATTTTGGAAACCCATCAATGCCTTCTTCCAGTTGAATTCCTAAAGTATTAAGTACCATTGAAACTAAGTTATATTGTCCAACAGTGAACACGAGATCGATGAGTTGGTGCTTATTATATTTTGTAGCGAGAATTTGCCAAGTTGCATCACTTATGAAAGAATCAATGTAGAGTTCGTCGACAGCACGTAGTAATGTAGCGTCAAAACGATTCCAGCCTTTTGATTTTGGACCTTCAATTATCTGAATTATTTCTTCATCATTTAACCCAGCTTGCTTTCCAATTATTACGTGTTGACCCCATTCGTATTCCGCCTGACAGAGCCATCCTATTCGCAGAATTAAAAGTTCTCTTTCTCGAGGTGGGAGTGAGGATTTGAATAATACATGATTCCCAAAAACTCGCCATCGCTTGTATAATTTTGAATAATTAGCTAATGTAGCCATTAAATTAGAAACTGGGGCTTCACTTATTCTTCTTAATCCCTCTATCAGGTTTCGAGCATCTTCATCCCATTCAGATTCTTTTTGCGGATGGATTCTCGGCTCTGAGAGACGGATCATTTCGCGTTGAACTGACTTCCTTGCAATATAATTATTATCTTTTTCTTTAATAGATTATCTCACCTTATTTAATATTATAAGAATTGAAAAATTTACATTTATTAAGCCTTTTTTGTTTTTATTTCAATAATTTATTAACTATGGTTTATTTTTCTAATAAATTTAAAATTTACATATTTATGCACTTATAATTAAATGATAATAATTGTGGTGGAAAATGAGTATTAGCATTGATCAAATGATGAAAATGTTGAGTAAACAGTTGGGAGTTAGTGCAACAACAACTTTTGGAGAAGTAGTAAAGACTAAAGCAGAAAAAGTTGGAGACAAAGTATTTTTAACCTTTGTCCGAGATTTTGACAAGGGAATAGATGAAAAATACACATATCGAGATATGCACGTGTTATCGAATAGATTAGCAAACGGATTACTAAAATTGGGAATTAAACAGAAAAATGGTATTTCCATATTTCAAATTAATAGCCCAGAGTACCTTTTTGTTCTCTTCGCAGCTTTTAAAATGGGATGTTATTGCGTTTTAGTTAATACGGGCCTTAAGGGAGATGGTTTGCAGTATATTATCGATCATAGTGATAGCAATGTTCTTGTTATACACTGGTCCTTAATTGAAAGATATTTGAATATCAAAGATCAATTACCAAAGATTGAGCATGTTATTGTAGATATTAACGAAGCTCCTGCTGATTTTGAATTACCAGGAGGAGCTATATCACTTCAAAGCGTTATGGACGCTCCCGATGATGATATTAATATAAAAATAGATCCCAAAGATATGAGCGTTTTGATATATACTTCTGGAACTACGGGACTTCCAAAAGCAACTACTTTCTTTTATGGAAAATCTCAGATGGGAGGTGCCCTTACATATAGCGCTCTTATAGCCTATGGTATGGGGCGTCCAGGAGATACTTTTTTTACTTGTTTGCCCCTATTCCATGGGAACGCATTACAATTAACAACTATGCCCGGATATTTCGCCGAGTTTCCGGTCATACTTTCAAAAAGGTTTTCCGCTTCAAGATTCTGGGACATAATTCGAAAATATGAAGTTACATGTTTTAATCTTCTTGGTTCAATGCCGCAATATTTATTGAAGCAACCTAAGAGATCAAATGATAAAGACAATAAAGTCTGGCGCGTTAATTCAGCTGCGTGTCCTAGAGAGCTTATCGTAGATTTTGAAGAGCGGTTTAATGTGAAAATGTATGAGGGATACGGAGCGGTTGACGGAGGTTCGATTTCAAACACACTCGGAACTTTTGGCAGGAAAAACGTTCCGGTTGGAACGATGGGAAAACCTCCAGAGGGATCCACAGCAGAAATTGTTGACGATGGAGGTAATATTTTGGAACCAAATGAAGTCGGAGAACTAGTTTTCTTAGTAAAAGAAGAAGACGCTAAAGAAACTCAAGTTAATTATTACAAAGACGAAAAATCATCTAAAGCACGAGTTCAAAGAGGTCCTGATGGTAGGGCGTGGTTTCATACCGGAGATCTTGCCATAAAAGATGAGGATGGGTGGTTTTTCTTTGTTGATCGCAAAAAAGATTCAATTAGGAGGAAAGGAGAAAATATCTCGCCTTTTACTATTGAAAGAGCGATTAATCAAAACGAAAAAGTTCTAGAATCTGCAGCTTATGGCATTAAATCTTCCCAAGTGGGAGAAGATTATGCGGAAGATGAAGTAATGGTTGCAGTGGTAATGAAACCTGGTGAGACGATTACTCCTGAAGAATTACTTGATTTCTGCCAAGATAAACTTGCTTCCTTTCAGTTGCCTCGATTTATAGAGTTTGTTGAAGCACTCCCCAAAAGCGAAGTTCACAGAATAATGAAGCGATTTCTCAAAGAACGCGGTGTTTCTGAAAAGACTTATGATTGTGAAAAAGCGGGGTACCATGTTAAAAAAGATTAATATATTTACCTTATTTTTTTATTGTTTTAGCTAATATTATAATTGAGATTATAATTAAATTAAATTTAGATGATTATGAATTTACCGTTAGATAAAATTACAATTCTTGACCTATCTCGCATGCTTCCGGGACCTTATTGCACTATGATTTTATCCGATCTTGGGGCAGAAGTTATTCGCGTTGAGGATCCTAATTATCCTTATAGTGATTTGCCACCTTTTTTTCAAAAGGGCAAATATCGTGAGAGCGCATTTAATTCTGTTCTTATGAGAAATAAAAAATCAATAACGCTTAATCTAAAAAAAGAGAAGGCTAGAGAGGTTTTTTATGACTTGATTAAGAGAGCAGATGTGGTGTTTGACACGTTTAGACCAAAAGTGATGGAAAAACTAAAGATTGATTATAATACGCTTTCATCAATTAATCCATCTATTATCTGTTGTTCTATGACTGGTTATGGTCAATATGGACCTTATGAACAACAAGCAGGTCATGACATAAATTACATAGGAATAAGTGGAATTTTAGATGCTACTCGAGAAAGAACTGTATTTGGGAAGGAAGATCAAGAGAGACCACCAATAATTCCAGGGTTTTCCTCAGCAGATATTGGTGGTGCTTTAGTTGCGGCTATAGGTATATTCAGTGCTCTTTTTGAGAGGGAGCAAAATCCTGAAAGAAGAGGTCAATTTGTGGATATATCTATGACAGATTCGGTTTTCTTCTTCCAACCGATCGTTGCTGCATATAAATTTGTGAGAGATTTAAGTGAAAAGAAAGCATGGGGCTCAGGTGGTGTAGGTGGATCTCCATATTATGGCGTTTATAAGACAAAAGATGACAAATATCTAGCAGTTGGAGCAATAGAGATGAAGTTTTGGCACGCTTTATGTGAGGGATTAGGGCGCAAGGATCTAAAAGGGAAACAGTGGACACAGGGAGCCGAGAAAGAAAAGGTTATTGGAGAAGTTAAAAATGAGTTTCTAAAGAAGACGCAAGCAGAGTGGCTAGAAAATTTTGAAAATTACGATACCTGCGTCTCACCTGTTAAAAATTTCCGGGAGGCTTGTGAGGACCCACAAATTTTAGCTCGAAATATGATTGTGAAGATGGATCACCCTATATTAGGAGAAATTCAAAACCTTGCTTCACCAATTAAATTATCTAGAACACCGACTAAAATTAGAAGTTTTGCTCCTAAAATTGGACAAAACACTGAAGAAATTCTGAGAACTCTAAATTACACTGATGAGGATATACAAAATTTAAGAAAAAACAAAATTGTTTAAAAAATTAAAAAAAATTGGAAAAGATCAAATTAGTCCATTTGTTTGAAATCTTCAGCAATTTTTATTTCACTTTCACGAGTTTGGTATCCCAATTTAAGATATTCTTCCATCCTTTTTTTAGATTCAGGTAATGATGCAGAAATATTGAAGAGATGATCTTCTTCAAGTAACGCTTCTTTTAGCGGTAATTCTTCTGCCGCAATAATTGATTTTTTAACCAAAGCAATGGTTTCAGCTGGAACATAAGCAATTCTATAAGCTAACTGCTCTACAAACGGCCCTAATTTATCTGGTCGTAATGCCCTGTTAATCCACCCATACCGTTCAGCTAACTCTGCCGAATAATGAGCAAAACCCAGCATTACTTCTAAAGCTCGAGCTGCACCCAAAAAACGGGTTAACCAGTGGGTACCACCTCCCCCTGCTATTATCCCTAAACTGGCTTCCCCTTGACCGAAAATGGCTTTACCAATCGCGGCAAATCTCATATCCATAGAAAGGGCGATTTCACTTCCTCCACCTCCTACTATACCTTCAATTTTTGCAATTGTAACTTTAGGTAATGTTCTAAATTCCATATGTTGTCTCTTCCAAAATGCTGCTAATTCAGTAGGTTTGGGAGCAGGTTCATCAGGATATTCCGTTAGTAAGGAAACATCGTAATGAGATATGAATATTTCTGGGTCAGCACTTTGGAACACGATAACTCTTACATCGTCATCTTCCTTGACTTGATCATAAAAACGCTCCATATCAATCAAAAAAGGCAGGTTGATCAAATTTGTGGGAGGATTATCGATAGTTACAAACGCTACTCCCTGTTTAACTTCTATTTTAAATACTTGGTAGTTTTTATATTCCATTTTTTTTTCATTTCCTCAAATTTAGTTTATATTACGAAGAATTTATCTTAATTAATACTGAAAAAAATAAATCTAATTAAAGATCTCTTGAAAAAACATGCATTACATTAGTGAAACCTAATCCTGGTTGCCCTAGAGTATGGGTAAATGCTATATCTAAGTGTTCGTCAGGAACTTGCCGTTTTGCAACTTCTTTATCTTTTCTCATTTGCCAAAATACTTCAGCAATCTGACGTGTTCCCGTTGCTCCAAGTGGATGACCAACAGAAAGTAAACCACCACTAGGATTAATAGGTAGATCGCCATCTATTTCGACAACACCATCATTTATCATGTCTGCGCCTTCTCCTTTTTTGCAGAAACCGAAGTCTTCGTAATGAACAAGCTCAGAAACCGAAAAACAATCGTGACACTCGCCAAAGCCTCTTTCATAGAAGTCTTTTGGTTCAACACCAGCCATTTTAAATACTCTCCTAGCAGTATCTGCATCGGTACTTATGCCCGGAGGATATGAGGGGTCTCCACCTAAAAAATGGCTTCCCATTGCACTCGCTTTAATCCAAATTGGAGTATCAATGTGATGTTCCTTGATGTAATCTTCACTCATGAGAATCACGGCTGCCGCTCCGTCCGTTCGCGGACAACATTGTGATCTTGTCAATGGATCATTTACCATTACATCATTTAATACCTCATCTAGACTCATTTGAGTTTGAAATTCTGCTTTAGGATTTTTCGAAGCGTTCTTCCTACTTTTCACGACTATATTAGCAAAATCTTCTCTTTTTGTTCCAAACATTTTCATATGTGCCCGCCCCATAAGAGCAAAACCAGCGGGCATGCCACCTCCACCTCCAAGGGAAAATGGAGAGCCATGACTATAAGCTTTTGCTTCGATTTGAAATCTTGTTCCTCCACCGACAACTGCCATTGAAGAATTTTTCATTTTTTCTATTCCCATGGCTATAGTACAATCACTCATTCCTGAAGCAATATCCATATAAGCCAACCGAAAAGCATTTGAACCAGAACTACAAGCATTTACCACACGTGTGATCGGAATACCCATTAACCCTGTTTCATTCATAATTTCATGACCAACACCTACTCCACCGCATGTTCCATAATAACAGCTCTGGATCAGTTTACGAGCTATTCCTGCATTCTCAATTGCATCATTTACCGGGGGTCTTCCAATCTCTTGGTATAAGAGTGCATCAAGCCTTCCAAATGGAGATACTCCCGCACCTATAACTGCTACATTTCTCATTTTTAATCCTCCAAAATTTTAAACATATTATATTTATCATTAGGAAGTAGTTCTATTTTTTTTCCAATTTTTACATCATCAAAATTTTCAGTATCAAACGTTCCACTTAAGATAAAAGAATCCTTGCCATCCTCAGTAAATAGTTGAACCACACCAAAAATTCTCTGCTTATCACTTGGTTTTTTCTTATAAGTAGTTGAATAGGTTGCGACTACTCCCTTAGGACCGATCAATATACTTGAGATATCGGTTCCTTGACATTTATTGCAATAAGTTCTTGGTGGATATCTAATATGTCCACACGTGTTGCATTTTATAGCATTTAACTTATTTCCAACTAATCTTGGACCTTTTGGACGCGTTATTAAACTTTCCATGATAATCAATAATTTATTGTTATAGTTAAGCGTAAATTTTTATGTCTCATAAGAATTTCTAAAATAATTCTCAAAAAATTTCCTTTTCCATTTATGTAAATTATTGAAGATACAATAAAGAATTCATCAATTGAAAAAAGTTAATTACATATAAGAGAAATAAACTTAAATAAGAAAGGACAAATTTACTAAGAATACTAACTAAATAGATTAAATGGTGAATTAATGCCTTATTTTCAAAACGAGAATCTAAAGCTATATTATGAAGATGTTGGAGAGGGAGAGCCAATTATTGCCAATCACGGTTTAATGGAGGATGTAACTTACTGGAGTGAAACCGGTGTTACAGCGAAGCTAGCTGAAAATTATCGGATGATTTCCATAGATATGAGAGCACATGGTCGAACCATTGTAGACGGCGAACCTTTTGGCTATGATGCCGATACTATAGCAGCTGATATCGACCTTCTTGCTGATTTCTTAGAGATCGATCGATTTCATCTATTAACGCACGCTACTGGAGGAATGGCAGGAGTACGCTACGCTATGACAAGGTCTGAGCGTCTTATCAGCCTTATGCTGACAGATACGGGTTCAGCAACGATACCAGAGTTCTACTTAAACCAATCTAATCATCCAAAGCCCTCAGAAAAGCTAAACTCTGCTTGGGAAAAATGGATTTCAACGGGCTCATATGAAGACGTGATTAAGGAAATGCGTAGACAGCCTGGTCCGTATTTGTTTAAAATGGAAGAACATCCTGATAGTGACGAAATGTGGAAGATCTATAAAGGATTTTTTAAACATGCAGATCCTCAAGAATTTATAAGATTCAATAGTACTTTTTACGCTGATATTAATCCTAGAGTTAGAATGCTGAGAAAAATTAAGTGTCCTACACTTATTTTGCTTGGCGAGGATGATATTGTGTTTTTTAAACCAAGTGAAATCATGGCAAAAAAAATTCCTGATGTACGGCATGTGATTTTTGATGGAGTTGGACATATGACTGCTATTGAGGCTCCAGAGAGAACAATCAAAGAGATCCTTGATTTTCTTTATACTGTGAGTCAAACTGGAAAAGCTAATATGTGATCTACCTGATAATCAGAACAAATGAAATTAGATACTTCATGTAACTTTTTCTTTACATTTTAATTATTATGTCTCGCTTCTTCTTTCAATCTTAAAAAAAAATAGTGTTAATGTTTTGATTTGCATTATAAACTTTTATTTGTTCTTATATTTAGGAGGTCGCCCTTCAAACATTGCTTCAATACCTTCTTTATAATCCTCTGTGGAGGAAACTAGGCCAAATCCGTAAGCATCTAATTCAAGACCTACATCTAGGGGAACAGAATTACTATAGTTAACTATTTGCTTTGCTATACCAACAGCGATAGGAGCAAGGGATGCGAGGTGTTTGGCAATCTTGTAAACTTTTTTTTCAAATCGTTCTGCTTTAAAGACATCGTTAACTAACCCAATTTCATAAGCTCGTTGAGCAGATATCGTTTTGCCTGTTAGAATCATCTCCATTGCCCGGCCTAAACCGATGTTTCTTGCAAGTAGGTGTGTTCCGGCGTTACCAGGAAACATACCAACAAGTACTTCACCAAAAGAAAAACTAGCCGTATCTTTAGCGTATCTTAAGTCGCAATTCAATGCTAATTCAAAATTTGCCCCTATTAATAAGCCTTCAATAGCTGCTATTATTGGCTTACCTAAGTCTCGGAAACTTTTGAAAATGCGTGTCATTCTTGCTACATACTGTTTAGTCAACCATGGAGTTGATTCTTCGTCTGTTGATCCCGATAGATCTGCTCCGCTACCAAAACAATTGTTAGAACCATTTATAATAATGACTCGTGTATCAGGATCAAATCGAAAAATCTCTGGCACAAACCTAAGTTCTTCTACTAATCCTGGACCCATTGTGTTTACGCGTTTATCGTTTGGATTCAAGGCGGGATGGTTCATTGTCAACGTAGTAACATAATTTTCGGGATCTCGCCTAATTGTAATATGTTCGAACTTCGATTCGATATCTTCGATATTTTTTATAAATTTCTCAACCATTCTTCGGTTCACATTTTTTTATTAATGAATATAATTTAGTAAGAAATGAATTTATAAATTTTGAAGTTATAAATTTTAAAAACTTCTATACAGATTTAAGAATATTTTACACTTTTGGCAATAAACTAGAAAGGATTTATTGCTTTTTAGAGAAAATAGGAACATTCAAATTTACTTGATTATTTTCCTTGATGAACTTGAACAGTACGAGTTGATTAATTATTAGCGATAAGGTTAATGTTATAGGAGTAGGTCATATTAAATTCGGTAAGAATTACGATAAAACTGTGAAAAGTATGACAGGAGAATCTTTAGAGTTAGCTTTAAAAGATTCTGAATTGCAGAAAAAGGATATTCAGGCAGCATGGTTTAGTAATTCTGGATGGGGGCAATCTGAATTTCAGCATTGTATAAGAGGACAAGTGGCTCTCAGTGCTAATGGTTTAGATAAAATACCAATTATAAATATTGAAAACGCTTGCGCTAGTGGTAGCACCGCATTTCATAGCGCGTGGATTGCTATAAAAGCGGGTATATATGACTGCGTCTTAGCAATTGGGACAGAAAAAATGTACTTCGAAGATTATCCTATAGGAAGTCCAATCAAAATCCGGGGGATAAGTGGTGGGATGAGTGGGTTTATTTCTGGGACAGATGTAGAGAGAACAGTGAAAACCATTGATCAAATGAAGAAAGCAATTCAGAAAGGAAACGAAGAAGCGGCAAAAAAAAGCGGAAAGGAAGGTACATCTAAAGAAAAACCACACTCCGTATTCATGGACTTCTACGCCATGGGCGCTCGGCAACACATGAAAACTCATGGAACGACACAGAAGCAGATTGCGATGATCGCAGCAAAAAATCATAATAACTCAACAATGAATCCGTTGGCTCAGTATACCTTTCCACAAACCGTAGAACAAGTAATGGAAGATTATGTGGTAGCTTATCCATTAACTAGAGCCATGTGCGCGCCCATCGGGGATGGTTCAGCAGCTGCAATCCTCTGTTCGGATAGATATTTAGAAAAAAATCCACAGTTAAAAGAAAGATCGGTTTTAGCAATAGGTTCCGTTTTAAGATCTGGTTCATGGAAAAAAGATTCCATATGCGAAAGAGCAGCCGAAGCTGCCTTTGAAATGACTGGATTGAAGCGAGACGATATAGATGTTGCAGAAGTTCACGATGCTACAGCGTATGCCGAACTCAATGTGATCGAACAATTAGGTTTTTGTCCTGTTGGTCAGGGAGGTCCATTTGTGGAGAGTGGTGCTACTCAAATCGAAGGGAAGATACCCATCAATCCTAGCGGAGGTCTGTTAGCTCGCGGTCATCCTATTGGAGCCTCAGGGTTGGCACAAATCTATGAATTAGTTACTCAACTACGTGGAGAAGCAGGAAAAAGACAGGTAAGTGACGCTAAAATAGCCTTAGCCCATAATGGAGGCGGCACCATTGGAAATGGAGAAGCTGCACTGTGTATACATATCCTAGAACGGCAATAAAAGTTTACTTTCCAAATGCTCTGAGAATTTCTCCCATTCTTAGTTCAACACCAGCTTTAAGCAATTGATCAGAATGCGTCATAATGTAAAATTTTTTCCTACGAATAGCTTTAAATACAATCTCAGCGACATCTTCACAAGCCATAGGAGGAGACACATCTTTTATTGCTTTAAATTTGGCTGTCGAATCCTCAATTTTCAGATCGTCAAAAGTTTCATCATCACTATCTCTATACTCTTCTTGCCGATGTGCTTCACTAAAGAAAATTTTACTACTAACCCATCCAGGACAAAGGACCGATACGTTTATTTTAGATTTGGTTTGTGTTAGTTCTATTCTCATTGATTCGCTTAATGACACAATTGCATGTTTTGTTAAGCCGTAAATAGCACCTCCAGGACCAGATCCAGATAAAAGACCCTCTATAGATGCTGTATTGATAATATGGCACTCTGTATCTTGTTTTCGCATAATTGGTACAAAAACATGTAACCCATATATTACCCCCCACAAGTTTACACCAATTTGCCATTTCCAATCATTTAATGTGTAGTTCCAGAAATATTTCGGATTAGAAACCCCTGCATTATTGAAGAGTAAGTGAACAGCTTCAAAATGTTCAATGGTCTTTTCAGCTAGAATCTGCATATCCGAAAGTTTCGAAACATCTGTTTGAATTGTTAAAAAAGATGCTCCTAATTTTTCCATTTTACGCTTAGCTCTTCTTAAAAAACGCTGGTCAATATCTGCAAGTACTACATTCATACCTTCAAAGGCACAGCGTTCAGCGATTGATAGCCCTATGCCACTTCCAGCTCCCGTGATTACAGCCACTTTTTCCTTGAATTCTTTCATACTAACCATCTACACTCTTAATTAGTTGATCACCAATAATCTTCAATATTAATTCCATATTGTTGAAAATGCTCTTTCATGCTGTTTGCTTGCATTTCTTGATAATTAAGCAAAAACTCCTCATACTCCTTCATATTCTTTCCTTTAAGAGCGACTATGTGTTTTATTTGTTGACTATCGAAGATATATAATTGGTCTTTTTTAATCTGTCGAATATATTTTCGTACTGCGACATCAGGAGACATAGCTGAATTCATAAGGTTAGTCATCGCTGAACCGTAAATCTCATCAAGTTTTTCCTTTCCTATGTCTTTAAGCATCTTTGGGTCATATTCCATATTTTTTAAACCGGAGTGAAATACATTAGTTCGAATAAGTGCTGGAGTTATGACTGAAACATTTATACCTAAAGGTTTAAGTCGAGAAAAAAGCGCTTCTGAGAGACCTACCACAGCAAATTTAGTTGTAATATATGATGGAGGTTCAGACGAACCAAATAACCCTGCTCCTGAAGCAACATTAACTATGTGCCCCGACTTTCTTTCTAGCATGCGAGGTAAAAAAACTTTCATTGAGTAGATCACGCTCCACAAATTAACATCAACAACCTTTTTCCAATTTTCTAAGTTCATGTTGGCTAAGTTAACAGCTCTACCAATGCCCGCATTATTTATTAAGAGATCTACATCTCCTAATTTAGAATAAAAAGCTTTTGCGGCATTTTCGATATCACTTAACTTAGAAACATCACACTTAATTGAATGGACAATTATCCCTTTCTGCTCGATTTCCTTTTTAACTTGCTCTAAACCTTCTGTGTTAACATCTGAAATAAAAAGCTTCATACCTTCATTTGCGAGCGCTAATGCAAACGAGCGTCCAATCCCACTTGCAGCACCAGTAATAAAGCAATTTTTATTTATGAATTCTTTCATACAATCCCCTTCTTTGATAAAGCATTTGTCTGTAACGATTTAGTATTACTTGTATAAAGCAAAAGTTTCAAATATTATTAAACTTTTCATGAAAGCTTTGATTATAGAAAATAATTTTTAATTATACCAAAGCAGTCGTGTAATAATTAAATAACATTATTTTTCTATTAATCATTCTGTATTGAAGTAAAACCGCCTGGTGGGTTAACGCACCAAATATAATGATCGTCCTCAATCTTAATTTTATGAGGGAATTCATACTCGCACTCTTTTGTACGCGCATCAGAAACGCATCGCGGATTAAAAGTACACCCAGGAGGAGGCGCTATTGGGCTTGGTACTTCCCCACTAAGTACAAAACGAATTTCTTTCTTTTCAGGATCAATTTCTGAGCGTGATTCTAAAAGAGCTATTGTATAAGGATGCGTGGGATTAAAGAATATTTGCTCATTTTTCCCTATCTCAACAAATTTCCCAAGATACATAACAGCAATACGATCTGCTATATGATTTACAACAGAAAGATTATGAGTTATGAATAAAAATCCATAACCATAAGTTTTTTGCAACCCTTTGAGTAAATTAAGTATTTGTGCTTGGACTGAAACATCAAGAGCTGAAGTTGGTTCGTCAAGAATAATTAATTCTGGATTGCAAACGAGAGCTCTTGCAATGATGATCCTTTGCTTTTGTCCACCAGAAAATTCATGAGGGAAGCGATCCATGTGCTCTGGATTTAAAGATACCTGGTCCAATAATTCTAAAACACGTCTTCTAATTTCTTCTTTTTTAGTAATCCCCATTAAATTTCGAAGGGGTTCTGCGATAATATCAACTATTTTCATCCTTGGATTTAATGACGCATCTGGATCCTGGAAAACTATTTGTATTTTTTGTCGTAAATATTTCGAATATTCTTCTGGTATAGGTTCATTATTATATAAAATATCACCTTCAGTCTTCCCAACAAGCCCTAAAATAGCCTTAGCAACAGTAGTTTTTCCGCATCCACTTTCTCCAACTAAACCAATAGTTTCACCAGTTTTTATATCAAATGATACTCCATCAACCGCTTTGACTGCACCAATTTGTCGTTTAAGCATTCCACCATAAAGTGGATAGTGAACTCTCAAATTTCTCACATCTAAAAGGATTTTACCCTTTTCGAGAACCTCTAATCCTCTTATTTCCAGATTTTGAATCTTATGATAAGCAATTTTTTTTAATGTTACTGCAATGATAATCACAACCAAAAATGGTACAATTAGACTAACGATATTATATGGTATCGATAAAAAATCTTGAAAAAGAAGATTATTCGTGAAAAAGTTGCGTTTGAATTCTACGAATAAAAAGATTAAAACATAAACACCTGGAATTAAACTTAATGTCGCTATTAGCTTTTTACGCTTCACCAATTGTATCTTATTACCCCAATAAACAAAAAATACAGTAAAACCACTTAATGCAGCTAGGATAATAAAGAACATAATCAATGATGTATTCATTATATAATCGTTCCCGGTTAAGGAACCCAATAATCCTGGAATTTCTTCCCAAATAATACTTATTAAGAGTGGAACTATATAAAGTATCAATTGGATTATTAGTACAAACAATAAGGCAGCCTTCAAATTCAAATTATAAATTTTACTTGATAAGTATAAACTAACCATTAAGTAAGAACTAATTTCAAGCAACAGAATTAGGTAAGAGTTGTTAATCCAGAAAGTGAGAAAAAATCCAACAATTGAATTTAATATGAACCAAGGGGATAATAATATAAAATAATTTAAAGGAGAATCATCCCAATTTTTTTCTTTTGCCATGAAGTTAATGAATTTAGCTCCTATTAACAATCCTATTAGCGATATAACTATGTTTATTGACAAATCCATTAGAGATAAGTTTAATTGAAATATCATCTTTCTCTTCCTTAATTCAAAACTGTTTGTTTAATATTTATTTTTTAATTTTGTTTTCTTCTTTTTTGATTGAAATTTCAGCAAGCTCTTTATATTGAGGATCATACAGATGGCATGCTACATAATAATTTTGCTCGACTTCTATTGAGTTTGGTCTTATTGATTCGCAAGGTTCAAAACAATACTCACATCTGGGATGAAATCTACATCCTGAGGGGGGATATATTAAATTAGGAACAGTTCCAGGGATGATCTGTAAAGTTTCTCTCTTCTTTCCCACAATTGGTATAGAAGCGATTAATCCTTTTGTATAAGGATGATATGGTATTGAAAATAATTTTTTTATATCTCCGTATTCTACAATATAACCGCTATACATTACTGCTACGCGATCACACATTTTTGAAATAATGCCTAAATCATGAGTTATATAGAGTATCGATGTATCATACTTAACTTTCAATTCTTCCATTAATTTAAGAATTTGATTTTGTATAGTTACATCTAAAGCAGTAGTAGGTTCATCAGCTATTAATAAGTCTGGACCACAAGCAAGAGCCATAGCAATTTGGACTCTCTGACGCATCCCACCGCTTAATTCATGCGGATATCGATCAAATATAGCCTCAGGAGCAGGAATATTTAAATCCTTTAATAATTGTTCACTCCATTCACGTGCTAAGCTATATACACTCTTATTTTCTGATTTTAAAGCTTCTACGAGTAATTCATCTTCCAAATGAAGAAGAAACACTTCTGAAATTTGTTCTCCGATTTTAAATACAGGGTTTATAGAATTGAGTGGATCTTGAAAAATCATTGTTATGTCTTTACCGCGATATTTGAGCATCTCTGATTTAGTCTTCTTTAATAAATCCTCTCCGTTAAAAATAACTTTTCCATTTTCAATTTTACCAGGTGGCCGAACAAGTTGAAGAATAGACAAAGCGGTTACCGACTTTCCACATCCAGTTTCGCCTACTAAACCAAGGGTTTCTCCTTTAAAAATTTTAAATGAGACTCCTTCAACAGCTCGTACCATTCCTTCTTCAGTATAAAAGTATGTTATAAGGTCCTGAACATCTAGTATAATACCATTTCCTTTTTGGTCACCTTTCATATACTTTTGAGACTCTAATGCCTTTAAGGCTAATTGAATTTTTAATTCACTTTTTTCTCGGGCTTCTGGTATAAATTTAAACTTTAAAGATATAAAAAAAGTTATCACATATATTAAGCTTATTGAAATAAATTGGATTCGAATATCTTGTTCAAATAAGCATACTCCAAACCCTCTACATAAAAAAACTTCAAAAATTGTAAGCTGAATAAACAATATACCAAATGATAATAAAGCTCCCGCGATTATACCCTTCCTTAATGTTGTTTTAGAGATTTTTTTCTCAATTGGAATCATTGTGTTGACCAAAGTTGTTATTGCATATAATAAAAGAATATCTATTATGCCCCACAATATACCCATAGTATATAGATCTGGAACTAGAATCGGAATCCCTAAAATATCGATTAATAAGAAAATAGTTGCTACAAACCAGGGAAGAATTAAATATTTAATATATAGCATTTTTAAGTCTTTAGTTAAACCAATCTTATCAATCTTAAACGCTTTTGAGATCTTACTATTTAAAGGTAAGAAAATCGACGACGCTACAGCAAATATGAATTGGTCGTTAGTTAAAATCCTAAAAATTATACCCCAATAACCTAATATTTCAAATGCGTATCGAATACCGATTGTTATCCCAAAAATAATTATAAAACAAATACTAGTGCTCCGGGTATATTCCGTTTTTGGCACTTGATTCTCTATTGAAAGAAGATTGTTGAGGAATAGAGCTATAACAAATACTAATAAAGCGATTACTAGGGATTCGATAAGACCCATTCCCAAATTTGCGCGATAACTAGTTTGTAGTATATTAAATAGAATTTTCTTCACCTCATTTTACCGCTTTAAGCGAGGATCGAGTGCATCTCTCAATCCATCACCCACTAATATAAATCCGATTGTAGTTATGCCTA
Source organism: Promethearchaeota archaeon (assembly GCA_013375475.1). Taxonomy (GTDB): domain Archaea; phylum Asgardarchaeota; class Lokiarchaeia; order Sigyniarchaeales; family SOKP01; genus SOKP01. Next base: position 3,820 of record JABXKD010000011.1, on the reverse strand, counting down.
TGAATAACCCTGGCCAAAAGGCGGGTCCTATTGCAGTTAAGTTGGATCTTGAATAAGCAATGTCAGTACCCCAATCGGCAAAAGACTGATCTCCCATACCTAAGAATGCGATACTAGCAAATCCTAACACCGAGAAAGCCATACTCCCAAAGAATGATATAATTAGCGCTGAATAGGTATTTGGGAATACATGCTTAAACATTACTTTCAACTTATCAGCTCCTCCCGTAATCGCAGCTTCTACATATAAACTCTGTTTTACCTGTAGTGTTAAAGATCTAACAAATCTAGTTGTATACGGAATGTAAAGTATTCCCCATAACAACAAGATATTGTACAATTTTCCTCCCATCATAGGGGCTATAATTATGACAATTATAATTATTGGAAATGAATACATGAAATCGACAATGCGCATCATTATATAATCCAACTTTCCCCCAAAATAAGCTGATAACGTACCAAGAACTATACCGCCTAAATTTGATATTAGCACCGGAAATGCTGCAGCAGTAATAACTGTTCTTGCACCCCAGATTAACCTTCCTAAAATGTCATAGCCATATTTTGTTGTCCCTAATAGATGAAGTGGGGAGGGATCGTCAAAAGGGGAACTTAAAGGAGGAATATGAGGTAATGCAACTTCTTCGATGGTATAAATAGATAACCAAGGAGCAAATATTCCTATAAAAACTATTAATAATATCATTGCGAATCCTAAAAGGGTTAAAGGAGTAATTAAACGTCTAAATAACTTTCTTTTAGACCTTTTTTTTCCGATTTCATATTCTTTTTCAGAAAATTCAGGAACACGAAAACCTGGAAGAAAATAAAATTTAATTAAGGCTTTAATATTCCGTTGTTTTTCTGATTTTTCCTTATTTTGAATTTTTAAATCTACCTTTAAATCTGTTTGTACCATTTTATTTCCCCTAATTACACTAAGTATATATAATTCTTGGATCTATTATAGTATACATTACATCTGCTAATAAGGTTGACGAGAGAATGATAATAATAGAAAATACTAATAACCCATTTATTACCAGATAATCTCCGGAAAAAATTGCAGATACCATATAATATCCAAATCCCCTATAATTAAATGTAACCTCAATATATAAGGAGCCAAGAAATAGCGCTGGAATTCCCCCAATAATCAAATTACTTGTGGGAATCAAAGCATTACGCAGAGCATGTTTATTTATTACATCTTTTTCTTTAACTCCTTTTGCTCGTGCTGTTCTAATATAATCTTGATCAAGCACATCTAGCATACTAGAACGAGTTAAACGAGTTATGCCCGCTAAAGATACAAAAACCATACTAACCATTGGAAGAATTAAGTGCACCAAGGTATCCCATAAATAAAATTGATCATTATAAAGAAAACTATCGATTAATCTAAATCCTGTCTGAAATGCGCCTTCTGGTGCAGGATAAAGCAATCCAGGAGAATTAGCAAAAAGTGGTTCAAGGTTTATACCTCCATAAGTAAAGTTTTCTAAATAAATTCCTACAAATCTTTGAAGCAGGGTAGCAAACCAAAAAACAGGAAATCCTGCTCCTATTACGGCTAAGAATCGAATGGCAACATCCTTTGATTTATCTTTATTTTTTGCAGATAATACTCCCAGTTTCACCGCTAAAATAGGAACGAGTATTGCGGGTAAAATCATTAATTCAATTGTTCTAGGTACTATTAGGGCAATTAATTCTAGAACCGATTTGCCCGGATATACAAGGTAGGATTCACCCCAATTTCCCGTAAAAAAATTAATGAGATATTTGCCTAACTTTACGAACAACGGATCATAAAACCCCGTCCTTCTTAGTTCTGCTTCTAAAATTTCTGGATCTAATACCATTCCAATTTTATTAACAACAGGGTTAACCGACATCAGTTGAGCTAAGAGGAATGTGGCAATTAACACTAAAATAAGCATGGGAAACATAACTAATACCCGTTTAACGATATATTTTATCATATTCTGTGCTTGATGTGCCATATCTCTCTTCCTTCCTTACAAGTTATATGTAATTTATACTGTTTTTGTGTAATATTTTTCTTTTTTCCTTACAGCCCATTGTTTTAATTTCATTCCAGTTAAAGAACCACTTAAAGTTAACCCTAAAAGAATTAAAATATTAAAATATCCTTCGCTATGAATAAATTGTAACCTAAAAGGTTCTAAATTGAACCCAAACATACTAAAATAAAAGATAAATCCTTCTACAACTAAAATTGGTACGAGCCATATAGAGGCTCTAATTCCATAGTGGGGAATATCTTCTTTATAGGTCAGAAAAAAGCAAACTAAAAATAACAGGATTGCTGATAGAAAAAAACTATTTGTATATGTTGTATAAGTCCAAATAAGGATTGTCTTATCCATTTCCGTAAACGAAATCCAATCCCCGTATTGATTGAATAGCATTGTATTGGCAATAATACCATAATAACCCAAAATTATCACAATATAACCAACAAAGACACTACCTTGTCTGCCCCAATCAATTTTAAAGTGAGTCTTAAAATCCTGAGTATTTATCGACTCATTATCTTTTTCATCCTTATTTCTTTTAATAATTAGACATCTCAATTTTGCTTTTAACTGAAAAACAATGGTAGTATGATTTTTATTTAGTTTTTTAGATTTTATAGTTTTTCATTAGTATTATTTGTAATTTCTGTTCATAAATGATTAATGTATATTAAATCTTTTTTTCTAGATTTCCATCTATAAGACTCCAAAATAAAGAAGCTAAACAAATTTGTTTAAAATTTGATAAGAGATTCTAGAAATTTGAAAAGTTTAAATACTTTCTTATCGTATGTTAATCTAATATGTTTATAGTTTAATACATATTGTCTATTTACACAATAATTTATCAAAAACACAAAGGAAAGAATAACAATGAGAAAAAACCTAAATAGAATTTTATTTGTATTTCTTATTACAACTATGATCTTTCCAATGCTTTCTGTTGTTGCTCAAGTTGAACCTGCACAGGCTCCCCGAAGATTTAGATTTGGCATCCCCGGAACACCCGCAGATCACTGGGATCAAGCAATTACACCAGGTTGGAGTGTGACCGATTTATGGTATGCTCCATTCTGCACTCAATCCCTTGTTGCTGTTAATGATGAATTTGACAAGGGTATTGCTGATGATGTACCAGCATCTGAATTGTGGCTACCCGGCTTAGCAACTAGTTGGGAAATCGAGGAATGGTGGCCCGAAGAAATGAATTCCTATCCTGATACTCCCTTTATTAATAAAGGCGGTGTGAAATCAATAAGTTTCACACTTCGGGAAAACGTTAAATTTCATGACGGCTCTGACTGGAATGCCACTGTAGCGAAATGGAACATTGATCGGTTATTTATCATCACTGGCAACTTAACTGGGAGAGGTGACACTCGAAATCTTTATACATTTTGGAGACGAGTATGGGAATGGGAATATTTCTTTACACCCTCGTGGAACCTGTCCAGCTATAAAGGTGTCTATGGATGGTACGATACATGGTCAAACCCTGGCTATGCTCCATTTCAAATGTATCCTATAGTGAATCATGTTGAAATTGTTGATAATGCAGAAAGTGGCGGTAAAATAAAAGTTGTGTTCAACGATTGGAATTCGGATATAATAACAAATTGGGGCCCCTTAAGATATATTTCAATGGAAACCTACGCCGATTATTGGGACCGCGGTATCTACGGTCATGATCCTTCAGATCCAATACCTCACATGGTTGGGACGGGTCCTTATATTTACGAAGGCCACAACGAAGCTGCGGGAGGAGGCTCTATGAG
>JABXKD010000119.1 GCA_013375475.1 Promethearchaeota archaeon | reverse complement strand
GGAATATGGATCATTTTGAAGGCATTAATTTTTCTGAATTGATGTGCGGAATTGAAGCAGCACCGGGATACTTAAAGCCCGTAGTAAAAGTGGCTACGGGAGGAACCACCGGTAGTTCTTTAGCAATTTGTGGATATCATAATGTCGCCTCGGGAATATATAATAATGTTCTAGTAATTGGTTGGGAAAAGTTAAACGAAGGCGGAGCTACAACAGGTATAATTACAGCGTTCGATCCAGTATGGGAGCGACCCTCTTTAGCTGGAGCGTTAGGACCATTGGCTCTTATGGCGGGTATGTATTCTGCCAAGTATGGAATTACAGCAGAGCAAGCTGCAAAAGTTACGGTAAAAAATAGGAGCAACGCAGCCAATAATCCTTTTGCTCACTTACAGATGCCAAACATTACAATTGATTATGTTATGAGCTCACAAATGATCTCATACCCGTTAAGATTACACGATTGTTGTCCTCAAAGTGAAGGTGCTTGTGCTCTTATTTATGCTAACGAGCAAGAAACAAAAAAAATTACCGATAACCCTGCTTGGTTCCACGCAGTAGAAACAGCTCATTATTATACGTTTGGAACTGATGATAAAATGTATGATCTTCCTACCGCAACGATAGCATCAAAGAAGGCGTATAAAAAAGCGGGTATTAGTAATCCAGTAAAGGATTTAGATGTAGCAGAAATCTATGAGCCTACGTCTTGGAGTGAGCTTTCTTGGACTGAAGCGTTAGGTTTCTGCGAACCCGGTGAAGGTGGAAAGTTATTGGATGAGGGAATAACTCAAATGAGTGGGGAATTTCCGGTCAATCCCTCGGGAGGAGTGTTAAGCACTAATCCGATTGGAGCTACTGCTTTGGTAAGAGTAGCAGAAGCTGCAACTCAAGTTATGGGGCGAGGTGAAAAAAGACAAGTCCCAGATGTCGAAAAAGCTCTCGCTATGGGTTTTGGTGGAAGTCTTTGGACAGAAATTCTAATATTAGGGAAGGAACCAATGAGGTGATAATATGAGTAGAAAAAAAAGTCAAGATAAAATATTTGAAATCAAATGGAAAACGGATTTACCTTATAGGTATTCCATTGGCAAATTAGCAGTTAAGTTCTTTGATGAATTAAAGAAAAATAAGAAGATAATGGGAAGTAAATGCTCAAAATGCGGTAAAGTACATTCTCCACCAAGAGCAGTCTGTGTTGAATGTTTTATTGAGATGACTGTCGAGGATATGATTGAGTTATCGCCGAGGGGTACTTTAGAAGGTTTCACTGTCGTTAACTATCCATTTACAGACCCTACCACGGGAGGATTAAGACCATTTCCTTACGGTTATGCTATATTTAAACTTGATGGTGCTGATACCTATACGATGCATTTTGTTAACGAAACAGACTACTCTAAAATGAGAATTGGTCAAAGAGTTGAAGCTGTATTCAAAGAAGAAAGAGAAGGCAACATAGGAGATATTTTATATTACAAAATAATAGAAAATGAGGAATAAAACAGGGGGAATTAAAAATGAATCAAGAAATTGAGAAAAAAGTATATCGAGGAAGGATAAAGGTACCCTATAAACATACCGCAGGAGTATATGTTGAACGCTTTATTACAGAAATCGGAAAAAATAATAAAATTTATGGAGTAAGATGTCCAAAATGCAATAAAGTATATGTTCCTCCTAAAATGATATGTTTTGAGTGCTTTGAAAAAATGAATGAATGGGTTGAGATCGGAAATAAAGGAATCGTTAAAGGATTTACAGTCGTCACGCATTCAACTCCTGTTATGCCTTTAGAGCCACCATTTGCTTATGGAATTATCAATCTCGATGGTGCAGATACAGACTTTGTACACATAATAAAAGAGAATAATCCAGAAAAACTAAAGATAGGGATGAAAGTAAAAGCTGTTTTTAAAGAAAAACCAAGAAAGAGAATTTTAGATATCGAATATTTCGAAGCAATATAATAAAAAATTTATACCCTTTTTTTTTACCTTTACTATATTTATTTAAATTAAATTAACTAAAATAGTTGAAAAATTGTGGATGATAAAGCAGTTTTAATAGAAGAAAACGAAGATGGAACTATAATAACTATAAAAATGAATCGTTTAAGCAAAAAAAATGCGTTGAATTTTGATTTAATGGTCGGACTACAAAAAGCAATTGATAAAGTAGAGCGTACTAATGCAAGAGTTGTTATTATAACTGGAGGAGAAGAATTTTTTAGTTCAGGAATAGACTTAAATTTCTTAACAGGCCAAGAAAAAGATCCTGAAGGTATCATTCCAGATTTACGAGTCCCAAGGAATTTTAGATATTTTGCTAATACATGGATACATCCGATATTTACTAAAATAGAAAAGATGGAAAAACCTGTGATTGCTAAAATAAATGGCTATTGTTATGGAATGGCATTTGAGTTAGCACTAGCCTGTGATTTTCGATTTTGTACTGAATCAGCTGAATTCCATATGTTGGAATCCAAAATAGGTATGAATCCCGACGTAGGTGGAACCATAAGACTTACGCGTTTAGTGGGTATTCAAAATACGAAAGATATTATTTTAACTGGGCGTCAATTTAATGGATCTGAAGCTTATAGACTTGGAGTAGTAAACCAGGTTGTTAAGAATCATGAAGAATTAGATTCAATTATAAAGAAATATACTGATGAACTCATCGATAGCAGCCCACTCGCCGTAGGTTTGGCAAAGAAATTAATCGACGATTGTTACGGTAAGGATACTGCTTTTGGGTTAGAATTAGAAACACTTGTAAGTTCGCAATTACTTCAAACCAAAGATGCGACTTCAGGTGCTCTTGCTCGTTTGCAAAAGACAAAACCGAAATGGCGTTGGAAATAATTTTTATACAATTTTTTTAATTTTTTTTATATATCATATATTTTATAGGTATGCTAAAGCCAATTTTGCTAACTTTTCTTTTCCATTAGTTATCTCTGAAGAATAAAACAGTTAAAACTTTAAAAGTAAAAAGAATGAAATAATATTATGGCAAAAGAAAATGTAACTCAGAATGAATTACCTATAGTAGTTATAGGAGCCGGTTTAGGAGGTCTTGGAGCTGCTTGCCAACTTGCTCTTTCTGGAGAAAAAGTGCTTTTATTAGAAAAACACAACGTACCGGGGGGATTTGCTACCTCTTTTGTTCGAGGTAGATTTGAATTTGAAGGTGCTCTACATGTTTTGGCAGAGGTCGGTACAGAGGAACATCCTTTAAGTCTTTACGACTTTTTTAAGGATTTAGGGGTGTTTAATAAAATCGATTTTAAAAAGCCAATGGATCTCTGTAGAAGCATTTTTTATGATGGATTGGATATTACTTTTCCTAATGGGAGAGAAACTTATTTCGAAAAATTAATAGAACTGTTTCCAAACGATAAAAAGGGAATTAATAAATTCAAAGAAATAGTCTTCAAAGTCAGAGAGGGGTTTAATTATGTGGCAGCAAAGGAGGGGAAAGCGACTCCTTTAGGTATTTTGTTGAAGCATCCATATTTAGCTCGCGTTGGAGGTCTAACTCTTAGCGATGTCTTTGATAGATGTTTTAAAGATCAAAAATTAAGAGCAGTTGCGTCTCAGTTATGGGGTTATGAGGGTTTACCCCCATCAAGAGTGAATGCTATGTACTATATTTTGGTTTTAATTGCACTCTTAGATGATGCGGTTTTCCCCGTTGGTAGATCTCATGCTTTATCGAGTGTAATTGTTGAGTCTTTTGAAAAAATGGGGGGGATCATAAAATATAACGCGTTAGTGAATCGAATTCTAGTTAAGGAAGGAAAAGTAAGTGGTGTCGAACTACTCAATGGAGAACAATACCCTTGCAAAGCAGTGATATCGAATGTTAATCCAATATGCACAACAATGAAGATGCTTCCCAGAGAAACTGTTTCTGATAGTTATAAAAAGCGAGTATACGCGCCAGATATCGGAACTTCCTTGTTTACTGTCTATTTAGGGTTGAATAAAACCCCGAAAGACTTAGGGGTAACTCATTTCGAGGTATTTTTGAACTCAACTTATAACTTAGAAGAACAATACCTTACTTCACTTAGAATAGAACGACCCAAATATCTTCTAGCATCTTGTTACAATATTATGTATGAAGATATTTCACCACCAGGAACGAATCAAGTAGTATTAACTGCTCTTCAGGATGGTAAATCATGGAGTACTGTTCCTCCTTATCAATATCATCATAAAAAAGATGAAATGGCAAATAAAATGATTTCTATGGCTGAAGAATTACTATATCCTAATTTAAGAAAGTATATTGAAACAGCAGAGGCTGCTACACCGTTGACTTATTATCACTATTCAAAAAGTCTGAATGGTGCTATTTATGGATATAAGCAAGATATATTAGATAGTCCTATGATGAGATTGAATAGTAAAGGTCCAATTCCGGGATTATATTTCGCAGGTGCATGGGTAAATCTTGGGGGTGGCTATTCAACTAGTATTACAAGTGGGAGAATGGCAGCAAGTATGTATTTAGAAGAAAATGAAAAGGGAGGGGTGTAAAAAAATGTTTAAAGACTTGAAAAAATTTACTCATGCCCAAAAGTTGAAGGAATGGCGTGAACAAGTACTAGAAGTACCTGAATATTTTGATAGTATGGAAAATCTACATGATTGTATTCATCCTGGTAAAATCTGGTTACAAATGTCGGATATAAACGAACTTTCCCATGATACTAAACTATATCGATTAATTCCAGCAAGATCCACAAAAACGCTACCACCATTTCGAGCTGGTCAATATATCGGTCTTACACTAGATATAAATGGAGTCCGCACTGCTCGACCCTACTCTTTAGTTTCATCTCCGAATCAACATGCATATTATGAGCTTTGCATTCGAAAGAAAGAAGATGGGTTCGTTAGCGTATATTTATATGATAATTTAAAGGCGGGGGATATTGTAGAATGTACTGAACCTTTAGGTACTTTCTATCATAATAACCTTTTTCATGGTGAGAATTTAGTTTTCATCGCGGGAGGATGTGGAATAACTCCATTCATTTCTATGTTGAAAGACATTTCTGAACGGTTTCTTCCTTTAAATGTATGGGTATTGTTTGGCTGTCTTACTGAGAAGGATATAATCTTTAAACAAGAACTTGAAGATATAAAAATGCGACGTTCTAATATCAAAGTTCAATATACACTTTCAGAAGCTGATTCTAATTGGAAAGGAGAATGTGGTTTTATTACTCAAGATAAAATTAAGAACTTTATTGGGAATGTAAGTGATAAATTCTTTTATGTAGTTGGGAATCGAGATATGTATCAATTCGTTTTCAAGGAATTAGAAGAACTTGGAATTCCTAAACATCGTATTGCATATGAAGCATACGGTACTCCAGATGATGTAACTAAAGTTATAGGGTGGCCTAGTGATCTTAATGCTTCTAATAAAGTAGAAATTACAGTGAAATATATTGAAACGAATCAAATAAAAGAAAAAGTTTTTGAAGCCCCATGTGTTGAGCCCGTTTTAAATAGTCTTGAGAGAGAACTTGGCTTGAAATTAACTATTGAGAGTGGATGTCGTTCAGGAGCATGTGCTTTATGTAGAACAAAATTAACCTCGGGAAAAATATTTGTTCCACCCGAAGTAACCATCAGAGAGGTTGATCAAAAGTTTGGTTATATACACCCATGTATTTCTTATCCACTAACCAAAATATCCTTAGATTTAACCTAACTTTCTCTTCTATTTTTTTTTAAATTAATTCTTACGCATTTTCTATTAACTACTTAAATAAAGCTGGCAAAAATAAAATAATATAAAAAAACTTAAGTTAATGTTAAATCCAGATGAATATCTGTGATCGGGTAGGATATGCAAGGATGAATAAAGCCAAAATTACTATCTACTTCTCTTATTTTTACTTCTGGAGGAACAAAAATCTTACCTGAAATCATTCTAGTTCTGCAAAGAGCGCATTCACCTGAACGGCAAGCATTCGCAACCTTGACTTTATTCTTCATTGATCGTTCTACACTATTTAAAATTGGTTCTGAACATAATGCTTCGAACTTTATTTTCTCATTGCCGGTATTGGTTCTATAATCTACTGTAATTTGAATTTTATTTGACGATTTTAATTCTTGAGGCCATCCGATAACTTTTGTTATGTCTTCAGGAACACCAAATGCCTCGTAATAAACTCGATGTTGAGAAATTCCAAGAGCACTTAATTCTTCTTTAACAAATTCGTACATAGCACGATTGCCAACAACATAGAAGTATTTGTTAGCAACTGTTCCGATTTCTTTTAATATTTTATCTCTTGAGATAAAACCGCATTCTCCTTTCCACTCAGAATTTGGTTCAGAGAGGATATATCTTAGTTTAATATTTGTTCTTCTTTTAGTGAAATCATCTAATTCTGCTCTAAACAATATATCTTTTTCAGTTAAGCAGCCAAAAATTAACCAAACATTCAAATCAAGGTTTTTTTCACTGATATCTCTCAACATTGATATGAATGGTGTTATTCCACTTCCTCCAGCAATAAAAACTAAATTTTTTCCATGAAAAATTGGATTATAATAGAGGTTTCCAAGTGGTTCAGTTGATTCTAAAATATCTCCTACTTGTAAGTTTTCAATAAGGAATGGGCTGACAAAACCGTTTTCCTTGAGTTTTACACCTAATTCGTAGTAGGAAAGTTGATTTGGAGAGGAAGCTAGGGAAAATGCGCGCGAAGTTCTAACTCCATTAACATCTACCACAAGTCCTATGTATTGTCCAGCTCTGAAAGGAGCTAATGGCTTATTTGGTTTAGCAGAGATAAATCTAAACAATTTTGTGTCTGGTGAGAGGAATTCGATATCGGTTACTTGTAATGTCTGGTTACCGGGATGTATCCTATTGCATAAATTTTCTAAACCATCGTAATACCATGGTATAGGTTCGGCTTCCTCTTGCCATTTTTTCAACTTCTCAGCTTTTTGATATTTTTTAACATCTTCCAGTATTTCTTTTTCCATAGATTATAACCTCCCTTTAAATTTATCGCTTAAGTACATTCCCGCACCCATCCTTCCGCTAAGCAAACTTGTAGTAAATCCACCGCCAAAATTAGTCCAAGCGCCCACTTGATATAAACCGGGAATTGCACCTCTACTTTTCAACCGAAGGAGCGGACCATTTGTAACCTCTTGAGATGTTCCATAAATTGCGCCTTCTATACTTTTAGAATAGCGGTAATATGTTAATGGGGTTGCGGCTTCCGCTATTTCAATGTAATCTCTAAAATCGGGACATATTGTGTTTTCGATTAAAGATACCATTCCGTCAGTAATTTTATCTTTCATACTGAAATATTGATCTGGTGCGATATTTTGCCATAATTTCCCCATCTGTAAAGTTGTCAAAACTATTTCTGTCGTTCCAGGAGGAGAAATCTCATCGTAGATATGATTATAACACGCTGCAACCATATATTTCGGTACCTCTAATTTGGTGAAATTCTCAAAAGCTTCGTTCGCATTGAATGAATGATTAATGAAAGTTTCATGAGCTGTAAAGCCTAACTCTTTATAAGAAGCGTTTAGTCCGAGATACACTGAAAATGCAGAAGGTCCTATTTCTGGTGAGAAAATCTTCTTCTTATAATTATCAGATACTTCTTCCTGAGACAGCATCTTCATTGCTGTGCATATTGGATTTACATTCGAAATTACTGCCTTGCTCAAATATATATCACCATTAAGAAGTTTTACACCTTTTGCTTTTCCATCTTTTACGAGAATTTGATCTACTAAAGAATTATATCGTATTTCACCGCCTCTTTCTTCAAACGATTTAACCATAGCAGTTGTTAATGAGTGCGATCTTCCAATTGGAAATGCGGCTCCCCACTCTAAATAGAAAATTAGCATTGTTATATAAATATAAGCGTTCATTCTATCGGGCGGTAATCCTACATATCCCCATAGTTGGGAAATCAAAGCTATCAATTTCTCATCTTTAAAGAACTTGCTAAATAATTCTGCCAATGTGAGACCAGAAATTCTCGGTATCCAAGGATGCTCTTTTAATATTTCGGCTGGTGAAAACTTACCCCCCTTAGAAGCGATGTATTTTATGCCTTTTAAAACTGCTTTACACATATCCATGAACTTTTCAATGCCTTGAGTTTCAGAAGGAAATAACTCTATCATTTTTTCTGAATACTCTTCAAGTCCAAGAGGAATCGTAACATCATAACCATCATTAAATATGCTGCGATAAAATTCGGGGACTTGGGCAAATTTTAATTTTTCAGGTACTACTCCCAACC
>JABXKD010000118.1 GCA_013375475.1 Promethearchaeota archaeon | reverse complement strand
AAGGACCATACGATTATATTAGTGACGGAAATAAGCTAAAAATAAATAAAACTGGATGTCCAGAAATGTCTATTGGGGGAACAGGTGACGTCCTTGCTGGTTTATGTGGTAGTTTCTTAACTACGGGAAGTAATTTATTCCAAGCAGCATGTTCTGCTGCATTTCTTAACGGGTATATTGGAGAATATTGTAAGAAATCATTAGGACCCCGATTCACCGCGATGGATATGATAAATAACATTAATACTGGAATCTTGAATTTGTGGAAGAATAACACATTGAAAGAATGAGATATATTTGAATTTTAAATTACACAATTCATAATCATATTTTGATATTAATTTTTTAAGGTAAATTATCTTAAAAATTACATTTTTAAGTAATTAATTCACATTTTATTTAACATAATTTAATTCATAAACGTTTATTAACACCTAACCTATTATAATAATATAATATTTTATTCTTTCAATAACAGAGAAAAATATTTGGTTGAGGATATAGATGGGGTCACAAGTATTTCAGATCAATCCGGACGGCACCACAACTGAGATTTCCACAGAAGGTCCTATTAAAGATGTTCTTAAAACAGGAGAATGTTATGTACTCGTTGCTGACGAGTATCGTAAAGTATATCTCTGGAAAGGAATTGAGAGCAATGTAAGATCTAAATTTATTGGAGCAAAAAGAAGTCAAGAAATTCGAGGTCAAGTCGGTCTTATGTATGCTGTAATCCCCTTAGATGAAGGTGAAGAAGAACCAGATTTTTTAAAGCTTATCGGAGGAAAAACAGAAGGAGGGATCGCTCAAGAGATTAGGGCCGAAGCTACTCCCGAAAAAGTCTCTGCCCCATCCGTCCATCCTCTAAGAGAAAAAGATCCTTTTGGAATTCCACAACCTGCTGAAGGAATGAACATAGCTGGTTCAAAAGACAGATTTTCTCAAAATACAGGTCCTTTATATACCGGAAAAGAGTCATTTTCATCACTCGTTCAAGAAGAAACGCACATCAACTTCGACGAAATTATGCAAAAATTAGAAGAAATTAAAATACCGGATGGATTTGAAAGAGAATTAATAATTATCGGTGATCATGCATACTCTGTCGTCGAGAAAGTTCAGAACTTTCTAGGAAAAAAGCAAGTTACCAAGGAGATTTCAAGAGTGGGCGCGATTCCAGAAGGTGTATTTTTTGCTGAAGATTATTCTCCTAGAGTATTATCGGAAAATGGTAAAATATTGGCAATAGAATTTCTTAAACGCATTAGTGGTCCCGTGGACGCTGCAGTAGAATACAAGTCCAAGAGAGAAATTTTAAAAGATCAAATTAAAACGCAATTAGAATATAAATAGAATTTCATTTTAACTCTATTCCTTATTTTTATCATCAAATAAAGCTTTTTTATACTCTTCTTAACAATATATTTTGTAAAGGCAAGTTAATAGTTTTACTGGAAAAAGATTCTAATAGTATCTTATACCGAGATACTAGCGAAACTTTAAAACGATTTAACCTATTATTTTATAAAAATAAATATTTAAGTCCGAAAGTTATATTTTATATTAATTAAAGAAGAATTATAATAGAAATTAAAAGTCAGAGATTATTCAAATGAGCGATTTAACTCAAGAACAAGCCAGTAGTCTTTCAAGGTTTCTTGGAAATATAACAGAGCACACAGAATTAGAAGCTCTTGCTTTAGTAACAAATGAGGGTTTACGACTTGCTTTTTCATGCATCCCTGATTACGACGTTGATCCCGATTTATTTTCAAGTTTAAGCGCTGTAGTAATGCAAAGTGGACACGATGCCATCGACTCAATGGGTTACACAAATATGTTAGAAGTCGTGTTAAGGGGAACTAACGCTTTTATCATCCTAAGCGGAGCAGGAAGATTCTTTCTCATGGGAGCTAGTAGAAAAATTGAAGACTTAGGCAAAATTGTTACAGTATTTCGCTACTATGCTGGTGAGATAGCCAAAAGGTATCCAATAACATAGCATTTGAATGAATTATAATCTATTTATAAAAAACTATTACAATAATATGGAAGTTGAAAGTTATTGACAGAAATTAAAATTTTTGTAGATATAAGCGAAAGCACCTCAGGTAAAGTAGTTATTTGCCAAGAAAATGCTGATAAACTAGGGATTAAAAATGGAGCTTCAATAGAAGTTCATAATCCTGATAATGGAAAAAAAGCAACAGCCCTAGTAGAAATTTCTAATATGGTACTAGATTTTGCAGGTCAAGTTTCTAAAAATATTGTTGATTCGTTGGATTTCATGGGAGTTGAGTTAATTCTTCGACCTAAAAGTGCTACAGGATTAGCCCCACCAACAATACAGGCTCCAAAAGTCCCACCGGTCCTTTCTCCGGCCACTTCACCATCTAAACCAAAATTAACACCTTTACCAACAAAACCCTCTCAATTGACACCTTCCAGACCAACGCCCCAACCGCTTCCTGTATCATCACCACCCCCACCACAGCCTGTGACTAGACATGTTCCGCTCCCAGCGAAGCAACCTGAGTCTACACCACCACCCCAACTAATACCTAAACAAACACCTCCTCCGGTTCAAATACCCCAACCCACTGCACCTCCGCAACCAACTATGGCCCCAGCACCACAATTATCGCCAACACCATTACCTCAAGCCCCACCACCTCAAATGAGCCAACCCCCACCGGGACAGATGCCATTACCGACTCCAGGTCAAGATTTAGGTGCACCCGCAGCTCCAGCAGATCCATACCCAAATAGAATTGATGTAAACATGTTGAGTAGTCAAAAAAATGCTGTTACCTTAACTCCTGTTGTAGACAATTCAATTGAAGGGGGCCGCGTCAAGTTAAGTAGTACAGTTGTTCAACAATTAGGACTAGGACAAGGGATGTTAGTTGGATGGGAAGATCCACTCACGCGTTCTATGGGATCGGCGAGGATTGATCAAGGCACGATTAGCCCTTCTGAGATTAGAATGAGTAGAGACACAAAAGAAGACACGAATGTTTTCGCTGGACAAATATCAGTGTTTTCCACCGAACCTCCAATTCAAAAAGCTTCTGAGGTCATGTTAGAAGTTCAGTCGCAACCAAATTTAATGGGATACGCACTAGTAAGCCCAAGAACACAACACACTCTCACACTTGTTCAAGATAACATTCTTGCTTTTGAAGACGAGTTAACGGGAGCTATCGGAGCAGGGAAAGTAGAAATTTTAGAATCTGTACCAGATAATACTATCATAATTGATAGCGAAATCTTAGAAGCGTCAGGAATCGGAAGTTTTGAAGTTAAAGTGTATAAAAATTTTAGACCGATAATACCTTTACAAAATATCTCACTAGGTATTTCACCAATTTCCGGTGAAAACATGTGGGAAATAATTAGTACTGCTCGACAGAATGTTTCCTCACTTAAGGGATGGTTAGCTAATTATGTTATATTCAAGGGAATCAAACTACGATGGAATGCCGTAAATATAGCATGTTCAATCCTCTCAACTACTCCAGACTTAACAGGTGATATTTTAGCGCAGGTAAATGAAAATACTGCGATTAATCTAAGTCCAACCGGCTTAGTTCCGTTCAATGCTATATTGATTATCGATATTAGCAGGTCTATGATGGCTCGTGATGTTTTCGTTACAAATATTGCTCCTGCGATTGAAGGAATTAAAGCAGCTATGGAATCTCGCGAGATTCAAGAATTTCTAAAACATTTCAAACCGGGAATCAACATCCCTCGAAGGATTTCTGCAGCATTTGCAGCAGTCCTTTTCTTAAGTGAAAAAGTTGGACGAGGATTTGGAGAGAAAGTCTCTGTTGTTCGATTTGCAGATGAAGCTCAGATATTACCCTTTGGGAACAGTTATTATATGGATTCAGCTAGCGGAAAGAAGGGTGTTTTAGAAGATGCGGCACGTATGATTGTTGATCGCATCGGAAATAGCTATGGTCAAGCGACTAACATGTCTAGCGCGATGGATAAAGCCTACCAAGTTTTAACGGAATTCGACAAAATGAGTCCTGGAAATCCCCAACCAACTATGATCATACTCTTAACGGATGGTATCCCAACAGATAGTGATGCTTTCCTTAGGTCCATAAAGGTATTCACAGAAAATCCAAATGTAGTTATATACATTGTTGGACTTGGGAATCCCGATGATGAGTTGATGACCCGAGCAGCCCAATTATGCGGCGGAGAATACTTCAAACCAGAAGATGCTGGAGAACTATTGATTTGGTATTCTAAAAGAGCAAGAGATTTGACGGTGAAGATGAAATCTCACAAAGACTAACATTCATTCCTCTCTTTTTTTTCTTACTTCGAAATAAAAAATCTAATTTTGCTCTTTAAAGATTTCTAAAAATATTATATAAAATTTTTATACTTATAATTTAATAATATTTATAACAAAAGCAAACAAATTGTGTCAGATTAATGAAAGAGGTCAAAATTCTTACAATAGACGAACGAGGGAGGATCGTTATTCCACAAATCGTAAGAAAATCGTTAGGAATTACAACTAATTCACAACTAATGATGGTCAGTGACTCAGAAAGTAAGGAAATAAAGATTACTCCAATTGGTTTACGGAATGAAAGCAATCTCGTTAAATTGAGAATTACAATGGGAGATTCTCCGGGAGCGCTGGCTAAATTAGCAACCACCTTTGGAGATTTAAAACTTAGCATGATGTATAGCGAAGCAGTCATAGTTGAAAAAAACAAAACAGCTGTATGGACCGTGATTTCTGAGAGTCCAGATTTTTCTTTAGAAGAACTTGAAAATGTTCTAAAAAGAAAAGGAGAAGCACTTAAAATAGAATTCCTTTCACTTGAATAGGAGACGCTAACTAATAATAAAACTGTTGAGTAAGTCGTATGGCAAAGATAAAGAAGAAAGATAAAGATAAAGAAAAACCAAAACCAAAGAGCAAGGTTCCTCTCGATTCATTGGATAACGTGTTGAAATCGTCTAAAAATACCGAATCAACTTTACACAGCATGCTTAAAGGTGTTTCCGAGGAAGAAGAATTTATTTCTTCAAAGGAAGAGAAGCCTAAAATTGCACCTCAACTATCTTACGAAACTAAGAAAAAGATTGCAGAAGATTATATCATGGAGGAGGTTCCACTCACAAAGAGGGATCCTTTAAATAAGAGACTCCCGATTTCAGTAACTTCAGAAGAAATGGAAACACCGAGTATAGAAACGGCTGAAGAAACAACACCAACTACAGCTCAAACACCCTCATTCTCTAATAAAGACAACATATATCTTAAGTTATCTGATTTTTTTGAAGAAGTATTTGAGAGTTATGTAGATAGATATAATCAATGGGAAAATTCCATATCTTCAATTCTTTCAATTCTTAGAAAAATGAGAAAAATAACGAAGAAAAACACAGAGGATTTAGTATCATCTATAGGGAATACATATGAAAAAATTCAATACAACTTGGAGCAATTTAAATTAAAACGCGATCAGGTCGAGAAAATTGCAGATGTAGATATCGAAACTATGTCTGGTGAATTCAAAAAGGTCTTAGGCTTATTAGAACTACAAGTAAAAGAATATCAATTAAAACGATTATCAGATGAATATGTTCATCGACATCAAACCTATTAATACCGGTTTCGTTTATTAAATCTTGATATTAACAATTTATTTAAAATTATGTCAAATACAGATAACAATCAATTACTTCCATTAATTCTAGATGTTGGAAGTGACAATTTTAGACTAGGATGGGCAGGAGGTGATTTTCCCGATCTTATTGCTCCAAGTGTTTATGTTGATATCACAGATTATTTATTCAGTTCCAGTATAATTGCGTCTGACACGATAAATGGGTTGGAAGACATTTTTTTAGACAAAAATAGCCAAACTCATTTAGTAGGACATGATGCTCTAAAGTATCAAAATATCTTAAACGTTCGTGAATTTAGTAAAGAAAGTAATTATAATATTCTTTTAAAATTTTTTTATCACTATTATCAGCATTTAAACATTAAAGAAGAATTGCAATTTAAGCAACCTCTCATTATCATTACTCCATTCTATAAGTCAGAGTTAGAAAAAACAAAGCTTCAAGAAATTTTCTTTAATTCTTTAGATTTTCCTTACATTCTATTTTTACCGGAAACTCAAGCTATTTTATCCACATTACAAAAAACTAGTGGAGTGATCGTTAATATTGGAGAGTCCTACACTTATATTTCTACAATTTTTCATGGTTTTACCAATATTATGGCTAGAGACATGTTTCCAATAACCGGAACAGATATTACTAAGTATTTTTTAAACCTAATCTTAAGTAAAAATAGTGCTAAACAAAACATTTACATCGATAAAAGAATAGCAAAAGAGATTAAAAACCTATTGTCGTTATGCGTGCTCGACCCTGATGGAGAAAAGAAAAGAGTAAAAGAAGGTTTAACAAAATACGATCGAGTAGTCGATCTACCAGATGGTAATAAATTAAATCTAAATTCGGAACGGTTTTTATTATCTGAACCTTTATTCGACCCTAAAATTATTCATGTAGATTTTATGAGTATAGCAGAAACGATAGCTAAGGCTGTAAAATCATGGGATAGAGAAAATTGGGGCGATTTGCTAGCAAATGTCGTTCTTTCTGGAGGAAGCAGCCTTATACCTGGTTTTGGAGAAAGATTAGAATTGGAACTCCAACAACATTTTTCAGAAAAACTAAGACCACAAATCAAAGTAGTAGCTGCATCTGGTAGAGAAAATATGGGCTGGATTGGAGCCTCAGTGTTGTATTCAAAAGACCAATTAAAAAAAGGTTGGATTCAAAATCCTAATCATTACGATTCTGATAAACCACAAGAAGATCAGGTAAAGTCTTAATATATAATAACAATAATTTACTTTGGTAGATTGAATGGCTATTAAACTAAAAACAAAAAACGATTTTTTAGTAGAATTTCAGCAAAAAATCATACATGGAAGAAAGTTGTTACATTCGGCAAACCATCTCTGGGCTGATCGCTTATTAACTGATTTATATTTTGAAATCGAAAAAACAGAATGGCTCAATATCCAAAAAAAGCACCAACTCATTATGATTATATCGAATTCATGGTGGATATATATTAATTCTTTGATTCATAGAACTGAAAATGGAATTGATATTGATTTCATAAGATATATTGACGCTTACAAACGTTTTTTTTCGTTTTTATCTAAATTAGATGATTTCTATATGCTAAATAATTTCGCAACTACTCTACTAAAATCGTTTATTAAAATGGATTCTCTTTCTCAAACGGGTATAACGAAATTCATTAACTCTTTCTGTGTGAAAGTAAGTGAGAGAGGTGAATACATCAAATTGATTGAATTGCAAATGGTTTTGATGTATTTAAGAAAATCTGTTATACCCCAAGAATTCTTTCACCTCAGCATGGAAGTGTTAGGGAGAACTATCTATAAGTTGGAACCTAGCAAAAGAGCGTTATTTCTTTATGTATTTATTGAAAATGTTAATGTATATTATCAGCTTATGGAAAACTCTGAGGATTTCGTTAAAGAAATGAATAAAATATTAGTAAATCGAATTCCAGGATACTTAAAAAATGAATTTAGTAAGATAGGGAAGATTACGATTAACGAAAGAAACTTTAGCACAATTGTAGGAGATTTAGAAGAACTCATTTATTATATGAATAACATTGGAGAACACACTTGGATCATAATTTTGATTAAAAATTTATATTCAAAAATTCATGCGTATCAATCTTATGGAGATGCTGTTACTTACATTAGGAAATTTATAGATTTTGCTATAACCCGGAATAGATTTGAAATTGCTTTTGATATCTACGATTTTTTAGAGGATTTATTTTTGTATCAGGATGATCTCGGATACGATAACATTCTAATTGAGTTATGGGTTGAAGCTTGTAAGAAATTCGTCGAAATGAAGGAGAAGAAATATCTTTTGCTATCATTAGAGAAATTAACTACCCATTTAAAAATCCCGCAAGCGAATGCCCAGAAATATCATTTCTTTTATACATGTAATATCCTATGGCAATTTAAGTCACTTTTTTTCTCTTTAGAACAAAAAGATTTCTGGAGAATGATGTTTTATAGAGCTTTATACGAGGAAAAAGATTTTGATCTTGCTCAAAAAGTATTACCCTATCTGGATAAAAATTTGGTGCCTTTAATTAACAATCCATTATTGCTATATAACGATACCAAAGATCTTGAGCGAGATATCTACTCATTTGGAGAAAATGATGATATCTTCACAGGATTTGAAGAAGGTTTTGTAATAAAGCAAATGATATTTAGAATAAATACCGACGGTTTAATTTCTATTCGAATGATATCTCACGAAAATAAAATAGTTGAAGGAAAAATTTATGATGAATTTTGGAACGACGCTCAAATAATTGAAATCTATAATGATATCTTCTCAGATAATCTTGTAAAAACCTATAATT
>JABXKD010000117.1 GCA_013375475.1 Promethearchaeota archaeon | reverse complement strand
TGCTTTGAAATCTTTAAGGGCTCAAATTTCCTATATTGAACAAGATGTGTTCTTATTTTCCTTTTCAGTCTTTGAAAATATCACTTTTGGAAAACTGGGTTCTAAAGAAAAAGTAATCGAAGCTGCAGATCAAGCTCAAGCAAATGATTTCATTGAAAAACTACCAAAGGGTTACGATACTAAAATTGGAGAGAGAGGGGTCTTATTAAGTGGCGGCGAGCGACAACGAATAGCAATTGCTAGAGCGTTTCTCGCTGATCCTAGAATTCTCATATTAGATGACTCTACATCTGCCATTGATTCAAATACCGAAGATAAAATACAATATGCTATTAAAAATATTTTACGCAATAGAACTACTTTTCTAATAACTCATAGATTAAGTCAAATTAGATGGGCAGACTTGATTATTGTTTTTAAAGATGGTAAAATTGAAGCAAAAGGAGATCACCAAGAGCTCCTAAGGACCTCAGAAGAATACAGAAAAATATTTGTTAAGAAATTTGATCTTGATGAACAAGAATTAATAAAAGGAGTTGTGTAAAATAATGTGGGTGGGTCTTGAAGCAGAGGAATATGATAGAGAGATTAGAGATAAAACTTTATTAAAAAGAATTTTCGAATATTTCAAACCTTATAGAAAGTATATTTATATCGTTATCTCCTTGCTTATATTATCATCTCTTTCCAACTCATTTGTTCCATTAATTACATCTATAGCAATCAATAATCTCGCAGCTGAACCGAATCTATTTAGCTTTATTTTATTGATTGGAATGATATTTATTCTTAATATCTCAACCTATGTATTTAACTACTTTAGGTATATCAATGCAACTAAAGCAATAGGAAATGTAGAACTAGATTTAAGAGAAAATGCAACAAAATCCGTTTTAGAACACGATCTCTCCTTTTTCGATAAAAATCCCGTAGGGAAGATTGTTAGCCGAATCAATACCGATAGTCGTGATTTTGCTCAGACTGTTGGTTTGACCATAGAAGTAGCCTCTAATTTTATTGTTATGATTATTCTAATCATCCTACTGTTCTTATTCAATGTTACCCTAACTTTAATCATTATTATTATGATACCAATTTTCTTCGTGATTGCTTTATCTTATCGAAAATTAGCAAGAAAACTGACACTTTTTGGTCAAAGAGCATTAGCTTCTGTAAATGCCTTCGTGAAAGAGAGCTTTTCAGGAATACAAATTGCGAAAACTTTTAGACAAGAATCTAAATTATATCAGCAATTCGAGGGTGTAAATGTTCAATCTTATAAAGTTAATTTAAAGCGAGCACTCGTTCTAAATGCAATTTTTCCCTCATTATCGATTATTCAGGGTGTTGTGTTAACACTCTTAGTCTATTATGGTGGTAATTTTTTGATTTTGGGGACCTTTAATGTTGGAGAATTCAATTTCTTTTTCCAGAGTTTATCCTTTCTCTTCTTTCCACTTCTAACCATTGCTTCGTTTTGGCCGCAGCTTCAATCGGGTTTATCTGCCTCAGAGAGAATTTTCGCGATAATAGACACTCCACCCGTTGTTGTTCAAAACGATGATATAGAACCCCCAAAATTACGGGGAGAGATCGAATTTAAAAATTTAATTTTTCAATATGATAAGAATAAGAAAGTTTTTGATAAGTTTTCTCTTAAAATTAACCCTGGAGAATCGGTTGCACTTGTAGGTCATACAGGTGCGGGAAAATCTAGCATCGCTAAATTAATAGCTCGTTTCTATGAATTTCAAGGAGGGGACATCATAGTTGATGGAATAAGTATTCGTAATTATGATTTAAAAAAGTATCGTGAACAAATCGGATTAATACCCCAAACTCCCTTTTTATGGTCAGATACCGTTGAAAAAAATATTAGTTATGGATGTAGTGCTGTGAGTTGTGATGATGTTACAATTGCGCTAGATAAAACTGGGGGATCAGAGTGGGTTAATAGCTTACCCGAAGGATTGCAAACTAATGTGGGCGAACGAGGAGTATTACTCTCCATGGGCCAGAGACAATTAGTTGTTTTTGCGCGCGTATTATTGCAAGATCCATCTATTCTCATTTTAGATGAGGCCACCGCTTCGATAGATCCTTTTACCGAAACTAAAATACAAGATGCAATGGAGAAAACTATACAAGGCAGGACATCTATTATCATCGCACATCGTTTATGGACTGTACGACATGTAGATCGAATCGTGGTGCTAGATCAAGGAAAAATTGTAGAACAGGGAGATCATGATGAACTAATGAAGCAAGGAGGTACCTATGCTATACTTTATGATACATACTTCAGACACCAATCCCTTAAATATATTGAAGAGATGGGAAAAGTAAAAAATTAAGCTCGCATGAAAACTTCTTTTTCATTTTAAAATTTTTAAAAAAAAGCGAAAAAAAATTATAAACGAGTAATATATCTATTTCGCTCCCATTCAGAAACTACTAACCTATAGGCGTCATTTTCTTCTAATTTCGCGTAATAAAAGTTCTTGAACGGTTGTTCACCGAAGACTTCTTTCATGAATTCAGAATTTCTAAATTCTTTTAACGCTTCCATTAAACTGCCAGGAAGTGAATTAATCCCTTCCTTCTCCATTTCTTTTCTCGTTAAATGATACACATTTCTATCCGTAGGTTCGTAGAGCTCAATGTTATCAGATAAAATCCCATACAAACCAGTACTTAATAAAACAGCAAACTGTAAGTATGGATTACCTGCTGGATCTGGACAACGAATTTCGCATCTAGCGGCGCTTGGCTTTTCGTGAAAGTCTGGTACCCTAATTAATGGAGACCTGTTTCTGAATCCCCATGCTATATAGACGGGAGCTTCATACCCCGGTACCAATCGCTTGTAAGAATTTGGCCAACTGCTTAAAACAGCACAAATAGCTTTTGCGTGAAATAACTGCCCAGCAATCCATTTTTTCATTATTAGGGATATGTGAGCTGAATCTGATTCATCGTAAAAAATATTCTGACCATCTTTCCAAAGGCTTTGATGACAATGCATCCCAGAACCGTTTATCCCATCAAAAGGTTTGGGCATGAAGGTTGCTGTCATGTTATTCTGAGCAGCGACAATTTTAATTATCGTTTTTATCGTAATCGTATTGTCCGCACTTTCCACTGCCTTATCGTAACGAAAATCAACCTCGTGCTGACCAAATGCTACCTCGTGATGTAAGGCTTCAATTTCTATGCCCATTTTATCACAATATTCAGCAATCGTGTAACGCATGCGTTCGTTAATATCATAGGGATCGTAATCAAAATACCCTCGCATATCAGATGGCTTAAAGGTTGCTTGCTTGCTTTCCTGGTCTAACATGAAAAATTCCATCTCGGGAGCGCAAATATAGTCGAATCCATGTTTTTTTGCCTTCTTAACTGCTTTCTGCAGAATATAGCGGGGATCTCCATCATATCGCTCCCCCATAGGTGAATAAATGTCACAAATTACTCTAGCTACTCGGTTATTCGTCGCATTGCTTCGCCAAGGTAATACATAAAAAGTGCTTGGATCAGGTAACGCGACTTTATCAGACTCCTCTATCGCTCCATAGCCAGTTATCGAACTTCCATCAAAACTAACTCCTGTCTCAAAACATTCCTCAATTCGTTTTGAGTTAATTTCAAAAGATTTAATTATCCCATGAATATCCGTAAATTGAAGGTATATAAATTTAATATCCTCCTCTTTAACCTGCTCGATTACAGCTTCACATAATCCCTTCCTATTTGGATCTTCCTTTTCAATCATTTCTAAACTCAATTTTAATTATTGTTTATATTGGAATAACAATGAAAACAAAACCCTATTTTCATTCTATAAATTATATTAGTTTAGTAGTTATATAAATTTTTTTATATAAATTCGACAAAAAACTATCATAAACTATATAATAATAATTAAAAAATATAACAAATTACATTTTTTTAAAATTAATTAAAAAAAGTCTTTCTCCTTTAGAAGGAATTTAAAAAAAAAGGAATTTTTATTTCTTTTTTCTCTTTTCTGGGATTTCAGTTGCAACAGATTGCTTATATTTTAACACATGTTGGTAAACTTCAGTACAAAAGGTCTCAAATTCCATTGGATCGTATACTGATCCCAACTCTCTGTTCATTTCCAATTTTTTAAGAGTTTCCCAGTCTAAACCAACTCCCAATATGGGTATAATAAGCAAATTATTTTTGCGAGCAAGGATTAATTCAGTTATACAATCACTTGAATCTATGGAATTCTCAGTGGAGAAAAAAATAAGTAGTTGACAACGAGGAACCATCTTATTCATCCACTGATCTATATTCCCTATAAGATCCGTCTCACAGTAAAAAACCCGACCAACTTCTTTTTGAGCTTCCAAAAATTTCGCAAGGTCATCAATTCTATAGCGTTTAAAATCATCAACGGCGTGAGTAATAAATACTCGAAATCCTTTTCTAAACCGTTTTCCCAGTTCGAAGAATTTACTTGAAATTAATATCCCAAAAACTATTGGAATGTATACTATAAGTAAAACAAAAAACGGCGTTAATATAAAAATATAAAAACTGAATAGAAGACTAAGCGAGCTAAACAAAATGATATACGTACTTTTTATTCTTAAACCAAAAAACAAAATATATGTTACTCCTAGGACTCCTGATAAAAACATCGCTGAGGTAAAAAAGCTCGAATATTGAAGCCCGAATACAATATCAATTCCCCCTATTAAAAGATTTACCCAGTTAGTTATTCCACTTGTTACAGAGAGAAGAGTAGCTGATACTAAATAATTTCCATATTGGGCTCTATTACTTATTCCCACTAAAAAGAATGCTATATAGAAAAAGATTGAAACAAATAGAGAAAATATGAATCCCAAAAAAAGTAGGGGAGGTACAGCGTAAAAATACTCCAGAAGGGGTTGACTTATAATGAGAACAATACTATAAATCCGTATAAGTTTCATTTTGTTAAATCCTCTTTTATCTCTCTCCAATGCGATACTACCCAAATAAAGGAGAAAATTCATCAATTGATATAAAAAGGGCTGAATTAAAAATGAATAAAAACCAATTGGGTTGGAGATTTGCATCCCACTATAAGAATTCCATAGAGACCAAATTTGTAAGATAGGTAGAACTACAACTAGAAGAATCGAGAGGATTACATGATATTTAAAACGAATAGCAAACACTTCATTACATATTATTTAACTAATATATATCTTTGATGGAATCTTATTTAAACTTTGAACACTATCGTTTCGCTAATTTACATAATTGTAAGTTCTTCTCCATTTTTCACCATCCGATTTCTTAATGAACTTCTAGGATTAGCTCTTGAAGATAGAGAGTATAGATTTAGAGTTCAAGAGGGGGAATATTCTTATTAATAGAAATTGCCTAAACTTTAAATAGTTTAAATTCCTTTTTTGTAAAAATCAATAATTATAAAAGTGAAAAAGTGATTTAGATTGCCAAAATGTCCATATTGTAAGCAAGAGCTTGAAATAAAACTCGATATTTTCCCAACTCCCATCAACGATAAATTTAAAAGTGATATCTTAGAAACCTCTGAGAATTTCATAGAAATCCAATCTGAGGTTGTTCCATTTGGGGGGAAAATGATGAAGAGTATGGCAAAGATTGCTTTAAAATTTGTCAGCCGATATTTAGATAAAGTTGGAGCTTTACCTTTAATAGTCCACTCTTGTAAAAATTGTGATTCTGTAATATCGTCTGAATCTATGCTAGATTTAATGTCTTCATCAAAATCGGGGTCATCATAACAGATCTATTTAAATAATGCTCATTCGAAATAAGCGACGAATATCGTCGCGTTTTTTTTTCATTTTTAAAATCTCGAGAGTTTCAATTAGTGAGATTAGAAAAAGAAACATAATAAGAAAATCTGGAACTCAAGATCAGAATTTATGAACTTTACCGCTAGAGAGTCTTTTTGTTAGATCTATAATGTTTATAAATCTCTAATATCATAACTTCCACCTTTTTCTTTGATTTAATTGATCTGATTGAGATTAAAGAAACAAATGTAATTATCGCAAGTATGATTAAAAGATTGTAGGCTGGAATCCTTTCAATAATTTTTATTTCGAATTCAAGGTATCCTCCTCCAGTATCCCCAATGTTTTCAAAATAAAAGTGGAATGTATTACTTTCAAGAACTTCTAATATCCCTTTATTTACCGTTTTATCATGACTGATAACTACTCTCCACTCACTGCATCGAAAATAAACTATAAAAGGATTATTATAGGTTCTAAATTCCAAGGATATCAATTCTCCTTCATTAGCGTCAAGTTCATAACCAGAAGCTACATCCCATTTCTCTAAATATACTGTATCTTTAATACTATTAACATAGGGAATGAGTAAAGAAAATCCTAAAAGAAATATTACTAAAATTTGTATTTTTATTCTTTTAATTGATAAATTCACCTTCCTATAATTGTCTTTCCAACTTAAAAATCTTTCTTTTTTTTTACATTTTAGGAAATGTTTGAATTTTCTAAAGCTTAAATCAATATTATCAAATGGATTAAATCTACAAAAATCTATATTAAACCAAACATAAAAGGTGAATGATGTATTAATAAGGGGGGATTTGTACTTTCACTAGTCGGAGGGGCTATATCTCTAATTTTGGGTTTTACAATACCTTGGATCTATCCTGAATTCTACATTTTTGGTGAGTTATTCGTTTTATCTTTTCAAATTATGTTAATTATAGGAGGTAGTATTACAATTTTGGGCGCATTTCTATATGCAATGAATGTTCACTCTGCTAGAGTTTTAATACTGATTGGATCGATAGTGGGAGGAGTGAATATCATTTCAATATTTGGTTGGAGAAAAATACACGACGATTAACGAAAGAATATCCTTAATAATGCTTCTAATTGCTCCTGGTCGATATCTATCAAAAAGAATTTCCGTCATAATTTTAAAAATTTTTTCAATATTCAGTCCCGTTTTGAAAGAAACTTCTATAAATCCTGATAAAGCATATGATTAATTAAGTAGAAAAAGCAGGTCATAAAATAATGCACTTGGCTTTCTTAATCCGATATTTTTATATATGAATTTGAGGTATATTTAATTTAACACCTTGTTATAGACAAACTTTGGCCGGATTATGATTCATCATCAATTGAATCAGTTATTAACCCTAAATTCATAATCCATGCTATGCATTGGCTCTATATCGGGTGCACTCAATTTTGAATATATAAAACTCAGTTCTATATTTTATACTCTTCCTTATCAAATTTCTTCTATTATTTCTTCATTGATTCGGTTTGAACATCTTGCTATTTTGTAGCTCTGATATAGAGCTTCAGTAGATTTGAAAAATGAATTTTTTTCTTAAGACCAATATTAATATTAAAAAAAAAAATTAAAAGGAGGTAAAGAAGAATGGATATAAAAAGAGCTAAGGAATTAATAAATGAATTAACCATCTTGGTTGACCAAATTGACGACCATCAAAGAAGCGAACTTAATAAAATGACTGAAAAACATAAAGTTGAAATTAAAATTAAGATCATGGCAATTTTAAACGAATTAAATATAAGACCTTTAGAAGTAGGGGCACAAGATGTTCATTACGATGGAATTTAGTAACAAAGTTTTTTCCTAGCAAAAAATTTGAATTAATAAAAAAATCAATAATGAAGAAACCGGGAAACGCGAACGAATATTAAAAAAATTTTTTTCTTTTTTTCACTAATAAATTCTAAGTAAGACTTTCAGACTTTCAAATAACTATTTAAAACGCATTAAATTACCTTTCAATATCTATTATTTGCTATCGAAAAAGTTTTTTGATAAGGATAATAATATTGCTCATTAGTCTTGAGAGGAAATAAAAATGGCAATAGAACGATCTAACTTAGATTTTATTTCCGCAATAGAAGCGGCAAGAGCTATTCGGAGAGGTGAAGTATCCTCACTGGACCTTACTAAAAATATTTTTGAACGTATTGAGAAATATAACCCTAATCTCAATGCAGTTGTAACAATTCTCAAGGATGATGCTCTTAACCGAGCCCGCGCTGCAGATCAAGCAATGGCAAAAGGTGAATTGTGGGGTCCACTACATGGCGTACCATGCTCAATAAAAGACACAATCGAAATAGCTAATGTTCTAACAACCGCAGGATCACCTGAATTAGCCACTCATATTCCAAAGAAAGATGCAGTTGTTGTTGAACGATTGCTTAGAGCAGGAGCGGTCATTATTGGTCATACTAATGTACCTTTACTGGCTGCTGACTTGCAGAGTTATAATGAGATATTTGGTACAACTAATAATCCTTGGGATCATAAGCTTACCCCGGGTGGTTCAACTGGTGGCGGAGCAGCTGCAGTTGCTGCGGGATTAAGTTATTTATCAATAGGGAGTGATATTGGCGGATCGATCCGGATCCCATCTCATTTTTGTGGTGTATTCGGTCATAAGCCTAGTCTAAATGTTGTTCCAAGGCACGGTCATATTCCACCTCC
>JABXKD010000116.1 GCA_013375475.1 Promethearchaeota archaeon | reverse complement strand
ATATATGTGTTAAGTTATTTTCATACTCACCATCAAATCTTATTTAAAAACGAAAAGGTTTATCATAAAATGAGTGAAAACAAAGTAAAAAAGAAAGATTCGAACGAACTTCTAAACTTTTTAATGATAATTATTGGTCTACTATTTATCTTTAAAGCTGTAATGGAGTTATTAGCTTGGGTAGGTATTTATGCTCCAGCATGGCTTACAGGATCTGGAGTTGATGAGGCGCTTTCAATTTTCGGTGGTCAAGGTATAGTTTCATTACTGTTAGGTTTCTGGTGCTTAGTATCTGGAATAGGGATGTTTAGAGAAGAAGAATATGCGATGGGAATGGGATTGGTTGTTCTTAGCATAATGGCAGCAGTTGGCATTACTGCAATAATAGGATGGATATCTACACCAGCATCTTTTGACGGTGCATATTGGCCAAATTATATCACTATCGTTGCTGCAATCGTTGGCGTTTTAGGGTTTATCTGGCTACTTTTCACATATAAAAGATATGATTAAAAATTTAAGAAACACTATTTTTTTTTTTTTTATTATTTGATAGAAAAGTTTAATTTTTGGAACTTTACGCTTTTTTTACAACAAGCATAATCCAAATAGTTGGGTCTTAGAATAAGGTTCGTCTTTCAAATCTTTATCTTCTTTTAAAAAATGATTTAAGGGTATTCCTTTTTCGTATAATTCGTTAAATTTCTCGTTAAAAATTTGATATATGTTCGCATTTCGAGAAATGTAAGCTCCAATTAATTTGTTCGTTGGATCGAAACTAGGTTGAATTAATTCGCTGTCAGTGAGATTAAAATTGCTGAAGTCCTCATCAGTGACTCGCACATCAAAGTTCTTAAATTTTAAGTCATAAGAATCAAGATAATTAGAGACAAGTGTAAATTCCTCGCTGAGTAACAATTCCTTAATCAATTCTGTACTAAAAATAACTTGAATATCAACATTGTATAGATTTTCTTTGATTTTTTTCATTCCAGACTTCATAGTTTCATTTAAATCTACGGGTATATTTGAGATCCCATGTTCTTTAATTACTGAACTTAGTTCGTTCTCGTATCTAATTCCTAACGCAATCTTACATTCTTTTTCTGCCATAAAAGAAATATAAGTTTCATCGAAATTATTTAAGTCATAATTAATGAATTCAACGAATTCTTGGGTTACTTGTTCAATGAAACTATAATTTTGTATAAAATCCTCTAACGCACTCTCTGCTTTTTCTTTCCTTTCTTGAAAAAGTTGTGATAACTCCTCAATTCGTTCATTTATAATTCTCTGCCAAATCGTTATAGAAGGACTTTTTGCTAAAATCTTCATTGGTCGGTCGTAGATTTGAACGAGCCCTAAATCGTTTAATACCGCGCAAATTTTATAGCCTCTCTTTAAAGTTAGATCAAATTGTGCGCTAACTTCCTTTAAATTATCGATTCTTTTATGTTGTAATAAATAGTGGTATATTTTTTCTATTCCTTTTTCGATAATTCCCATTGCATCAAATAGAGAGCTGAGAGCTAGAAATTCGCGTTCGGACATTCAATCACCTATTTTGAGTTTTTTCTAACGTAAGTTCGGTTAATACCTCAAATGTTTTATTTACATTTTGACCAGTTTTACTTGAAATTTCACCAAATGATGCCATGTTATTCTTTTCCGCAACATCTATACCATGTTCTCGAGGAACTTCGCGTTGATCGTCCCCAAGATCGATTTTCGCCCCAACAAGCATGATGGGTATATCTCCGCTCTTCTGGTGAACAATATTTGTCCATTCATTC
The DNA here is from genome assembly GCA_013375475.1 of Promethearchaeota archaeon. Lineage (GTDB taxonomy): Archaea > Asgardarchaeota > Lokiarchaeia > Sigyniarchaeales > SOKP01 > SOKP01. The sequence goes on along the minus strand of JABXKD010000116.1, from coordinate 6,749 downwards.
ATATTATCTAACGTTTGAGATCGGGTAACATCATAAAGTAAAAATGCAGCGTTTGCCCCTAAACAGTATGTAGGGAGTAAAAATCTAAATCTTTCTTCTCCACCGACATCCCACAGTTGCAATTTCACGAGTTTATCTTTTAACTTTATGGTTTTGACATGAAAATCAACTCCAATTGTTAATCTTTCGCTAGGATTGAAAAGATTGTAGCAGTATCGCTTTGTGAAAGAAGTTTTACCAACTGATGCGTCACCGAGCAACAAAATCTTGAAAGTATAATCGTAACTAACCATACAACCAACTCTATTTTTTTATAACCCTTCGTTTAGTTTTAGCATCAACTAACCATATTAATAAAACTCAACATATTTAAAAACAATGCAAAAAGAGAAAAGTACAAAAATTTCTTGAAAGAGCTCGTGAAAAGGTTTATATATATAACTTTAAAAAACTATTCTGTTTCAAATATCTCTTTCAGATTTTCTGAAATGATAGGATTTAACTCTTTATTTAGGTGTTTTTTCAATTCATTATGGATAATGGGATTATCGATGTGTAGGGATAAGAATTTTATCACGCTCCACCTTACAGAATCGTCAGGGTCATCTAAAAGCGGAAGAAGGAACTTTAAATATCGAACATCATTGTTTTCTTTAATTTTCATTACTGCTCGTGCCCTAACAATAAAATCAGGGCTATAGATTTGTGGTAACAAATGATATTCAACAATACCATCTTTTGTAAAGCTTAAAATAAATTGAAATAATTCCTTTTTGAAATTATGAGTCTGATCTAGTTCATGAATAATATTTTGAATTGTTGCTTCAGGCACTTTATTTCCTAATTTTAATAGACTTTCAAAAGAAATGAAAAAACTATCCGAAATATCGTATTTCAGATAATCTAATAGCTTTTTAATAATTTTGTCGTTAACCTTTGAAACTTCTACGATATCATAATTATTATTTTCTGCGAAGTGTTTATCATCCCCTAAATTTTTCACACTATCCACTCAATTAATTTTTAACTTAATTATAGTTTTAAATTACACAATTACCCTTATATATTATATTATTAAAACAGAAATAACTGACTTAATTTAGACTTAATTTTCCGATAATTAATTTGAGGTTATTAAAAAATTAATTCATTAATAATTATAAACTATCAGTCAAAGAGTTGGAAGATTACTCAGAAAATATCAAAAGAGTTGCCATATTTCGATTATCATTCAAATAAAACTGTTAACATTGTTATAGAAAATGTCTTGCTTTTGATCATTCGTAATGGGTAAATATAAAATTTTATCAATTTCAAGCTTTAAGGGATTAGTAACTGGCGCATCTGAGCCAAATAAAAGTCTTCGGTGACCAACTGTTTTAATTAAAGATAGTATAGCATACGGAATAGAACAAGAAGTTTCAAAATATATATTTTTATAATGTTTTAGGCTCAATCCAAAGTCTATAGCAAATTCCATTGCTAAACCGGCATGACCAAGTATTATTCGTAAATCGGGAAAACTTGTTGCTAGTTTTGCTAAATCTTTACTACTAATACCACCAAAAGCTGAAAACTTGGGAGTAAAATGAATGAAAAGAGGAAAATTTTTGTTGTAATCCTGCATAAAAGAAGCCAACTTCATTATATCTCTAGGAATTTTAACTAAATGAATTCCAGAATGAACTTTAACACCACAAAATCCTTTCTTAAAATGATTTTCGAGAACCTTATAGTTGTATTCTTCTTTCTCAGGAGCGAATTTAGGGTTAAACCAAAAAAATTTATAAAATCTTTCTGAATCTCGATTTGATATCTCAATAACATCTTGGTGATCCAGTTGACCCTCTGGCATTAATTTCCTTAAATTTTCGAACGCTTTTTTAACACGATCTTTCTCTTTATCCCCATTTGCTCCATTACTATCATCGTTAGCGTAAATTTTAGAGGTTGCTGCTCTATTAATCGTTGTGATTATTGCTTTCTCGACATTATAGGTATCCAAATACTGCAAAAGGTCTTTATTTCTTCCGAGGAAAGTTCCGTACGTGTGAAGATGGGCATCAAAAATTCTGTAGTTTTGTTTTTGTAAGTTAAATCACCTTAAGGTTATGTCAAGAAAATATTCAAATCATTAAAACTCTTTCATTCATAATTTCTAAACTCAAGAGCAGCATCAAACATAGCTACAATGTTTTGAGGAGGTACTTCCGCAGTTATATTGTGAATATTAGAAGCAACAAAACCTCCCCCCGGTTTTAAACACTCAAAATTCCTCTTTACTTCTTCTCTAATTTGTTTAGGAGTTCCGAAAGGCAGTGTCTTTTGAGAGTTACACAATCCTCCCCAGAACGACATAGTGTCTCCAAATCTATTTTTTAAGGAACAAGGTTCCATATCAAAAGCGCTAATTTGTACTGGATTAATGACATCGTACCCAATCTCAGTAAAATGAGGGATAAATTGGGCTATTGAACCACAGGAATGATAATTAATTTTAGCATCTACTAATTCGTGTATCTTGTCTGAAAGTTTCTGTTCTAGGGGTTTAATCAATTTTTCGTAAAGTTTAATGCTCATAATAGGCCCAGCTTGCTCAGCAAGGTCACCGTTAATACATATTACATCTAAATAATTTCCTACTTCGCCTATAAATGTGGTAACATAATCGATCCAATATTTTAAAAGTTCTTCCATTGCTGAAACTATGATTTTTGGCTTCGTTCTCAGATATCTTAGCGTTTTGGTGAATCCAAATAAGAAAGTACAATATTCGTAAACGCAACCTACTGGAGGAGTTGATAAAGCAAATTCAGTGTCGTCATGTAATTTTTTTGCATGCTCTTTCAATCCTTTGAAAGGCGTTCTATCTTGACCATCAGGCCAATTATATTCTTTAACTTCTTTAACCGTTGTGAAATCTTCAAATGGATGAATAACTGGATCGTAATATAAGATATCTTCCAAATCTTTTTCAGCTTTTTCTCCCCAAAATACATCAAATTGATCATAAAGGCCTACGTACTTGCCCTCGTATAACGGTTCCATTTCTTGAACTCTTACCATCCCACCCAACGGTTGAACATATCTTATATCGATTCCAAATCTCTCTAAGATTTCATCGCATGGTTGCACGATTTGTTGTACGAAGTCGGCATATCGGATGTTTCTGTCTTCGATTTCAAGATAAGTTAGCAAATTTTTATATGCCTTAATATGTATGCTTGATTGATTACCTCCCAAATCAATTGGTACTTTATCTGGTTCTTTATGATTTAGGGTAATTTTGACTCTTTCTCTCGATTTCATAACATTCAATCACCTTAACTTTTTTTAACAGAATCATCTATACACATTACTTAAGTAATTAGCAAATAATAAATTTTAAAATTTAAAACATAAAGAGTATAATAAGCTAAAATTATTTCCTAATAATTATTATTTAGGGTGTTAAAAATGTCTCAATCTAATAAAAATACTAAAAGGATAGGACACATTCTCGACTAGGGCATTTGCTTTATTCTTTAGGAGCAGTGCCCTCTGCATTACCATACAATATGATAGGGTCATGGTTGTTAGTATTTTATACGATTGAAGCAGGATTATCGCTGATTGATTTTGGACTTCTTTTTATGTTCTAGGAATTTGGAATGCCATAAATGACCCTCTAATTGGCTTCTATATGGATAAATTGAAACCTAAAAAAGGACGTCGCGTTCCTTGGATTATCTATGGAACGATCCCAATGACTTTAGGTTTTATAGGATTATGGTGGGTCCCTTTTAATACAAGAGAATTAGTCTTTCTTTACGGATTCATTATGCTATTTTTTTTTGATACGGGATTTACAATAACTATGACAGCTTGGAGTGCCTTATATACGGAAATGTACGAAGATGAGAAAGAGAGAGCTACAGTTGTAGCTATAAAGGATACAGTAGCATTTCTATCATCGATGATAGGTGTAATAATCCCTTCTATGATAGCTGCTGCACTAGGTAGCTGGGCAATGGCTGGATTAATATTAGGTATTACAATTCCAATTACCATGTATCTTTCTCTTCTCGGTACAAAAGAAAGAGAGGAGTTCCAGATTGATAAACCATTACCAATATTCAAAGCATTTATAGCTTCTGTTTCAAACAAACCTTTTATTATTGGCTCAATAACCTATGCTATGATAGATTTTTGTTTTGGTTTCACAATGATGATCCTACCTCTTTACGCAAAATTTATTCTTCACATTGAAGAAGGGATGGAAGGTTTTGCTATGATTGGAGTTGCACTTGGAATAATTTGTGCCGTGCCGTTATGGTGGAAAATTTATTCAAAAAAAGGTCCCAAATTTGGATTAACTTTATCGATGATTGTTTTTTGCATAGGAATGGTACCCCTCTTTTTAGCAGAAGATTTTGTCTGTCTTACGGTTATTGGATTAATTCCGGGGTTCGGAATTTCTGGTGTTTTAATGACAGAACCCGTAATGTCTGCCGCAATTGATTACGACGAAATTAAAACGGGGAAAAGACGAGAAGCCACATATGGAGGAATAGGATCGTTTATTGCTAGATTATCAATGATACTTTCTGCTATTGCTTTAATAATTGTTCAATTAAGTAGTGGATTTAATCCAGAATTAGAAACTCAGACTTCCGAAGCTTTAACTGGTTTGCGATTCTCAATGTCTATAGTTCCAGCTATAGGCCTGTTAATAGCTATAATAATCTTTAAATATTATCCTCTAAATCTGAGGAAATTCACTGAGCAGCAAGAGAAACTAAAAAAACTCCATCAAGCTCGCTTAGATAAATTAAAAAAATAACCAAGTTTTTTATTTTAAATTTCTTTAGGCTCCTCCCGAGGTAAGCGTTCTTCCACCGGAAGAATTTCCTGCTTTTTATGTGGTTCTGTTTGATACCAGTAAGCTGTTGAAGAAAAATCATCAGAACGCTGATTAGCATGCCCGTGTTCAATCTTGATTTTAATATTTTTATGAAAATATATAGGATCTTCAATGTGGTATCTATAGTAGGAAATTTTTCCACTCCATTTATCTCCACCAGGCATTGATACGCCAAAATAAGGTGAGCAATAATACTGTGTAGGGCACCAAGCACCACAGAAGTAATCTTCTGTACCAGTTCCATACAAAATTGTTTCTTCATCATCAATTACTATGTAATCATCTCCTTCTCCAGGCCACCAAAAATCTTTTGTTGATGTATTCTCAGGTGTCATTAAATTATGTATATTTAAATGACATCCAACAAAATGGCCTTCTCCAATCGCTTCAAGTATAACATAATCACCCTCGTGTGTTGGATTTTTTTTGAGAAAACGCTCTACTTTTTTGCCTGTACCATAGGGTTTTCCGTCGCATGGATTTTGTCTGTTCCAAAAAGCATGAAATCGTCCAAGATCAGCTGGAAGGTTTGTATGTTCTTCATAATCTATATAAAAGTATAAAACACTCATAATATCTGATTCGTTTTCAACTTCTATTTTAGCACGAGTAGTAAACGGCATCGGGAAAAAACAATTAAATCCTTTACCATCGTTTGGACCGTTAGCAAAGGGAAGGCTCCAAAAATTTACAGTCTTACAATGCCCTATTCCGAAAAAATCTCCAATAGGAACTTCCACGGAAGGAGACTGTTCACCATCCCACCACATTCTTAAAACCAGCTTGCGAAGATAATCAGGATCAGAAGACGCTATAGTCATCCATATATGCTTAATTATTCCAGCTCCTTGGATGTCACAAATCTGATAAGTTTCATTAGGTTTTAGTTGAATATTATCCATGTTTGCTCCCGTTTTGTCATAACTAGAAACACGCTTCCTCTTAATATCCTTTCTTATTTGCGCTAAATTAGACAGAGATTTCATTCCAATCTTCATATTTTATATTCCCGTAATTTGTTATTTTAATCGAACGTACGGTTCACATTACTAAATATTGATAAAAATAAATTTATATTGATTTCTGAATTTCCCAAATAAATAGGAGAATAGGAGAGGAGACTAAAATTTCTACGGATGCAAGATTAGGAAGACACACAAGGAATCTATTAATAGTTGTTTTAATGTCTATTGCGTTCAGAAGTATGGGAATGAGCATCGTTGAAATAGGATTGCCTTCATTTGTTGAAAGTTTAGCTGGATCTCTTACATCTTATGGAATTATAATTGGTACGTTTTCGGTGACACAGTGTATTTTTCAATATCCATATGCAACAATATCTGATAAGCTTGGACGTCGTAAAGTTGTCTTGTTCGGGATGCTCGTTTATCTTTTAGGAACCGTTTTATGCTTTACAGCACAGGATATAGCTCAACTTATCATTTATAGAGCTATACAAGGAGCGGGAGCTTACACGTCAATTCTTCAAGCTATAATTGGCGATATTTATAAAAAGGATGAGCATAGTAAAGGAATGGGCTATCATACTCTTTATATGAACATTGGTTACTTCTTAGGATTCGTACTAGGTGGATTTATGTCAAGCTTTTTTGGGTTTAGAAGCATATTTTTGATACAAGGACTGTTGATTATCTTCAGCTTTATCGTTATTTTTATTGTCCTTAAAGAAAAAAATAATGTTAAGCAGAAAAATGAGGAAGAAAAAAACATGGATTTTAATATAGCTAGTATTAAAATACTGCTTAAAGAACGCCAATACATTTATACGCTTCTACTCAATTGGGTAAGATGGTTTCTATTTGGATTTATTACGGTATATTTGATT
>JABXKD010000115.1 GCA_013375475.1 Promethearchaeota archaeon | reverse complement strand
TATGTTAAAAGGTAAGATGATCTGCATTGAGCTTGTGTTAGTAATATCTAAGTTTGCTACGATAGGTCCATCTGGGATGTTTACACTATAAGAATCTGGATCTACAATAGTTACAGCTGAAAAACCACCTAAAAATCCGACAGCCGATAAAGATAGAGTAAAAACAAGAAGAAATATACGAACAACCCACCTGAATACACGTGACGGTCTAATTATGTTCACCAATCTTTACAAATATTTTTTTATTAGATTTAGTAAGATAACAATAATTAGATAGGTATTTATTTAAATTTATGGTCAAGTTTAAGAAAAAAGGGAACTCTTTAAAAATGGTTTTAGCAGTAATTTTTGCTGTTTAGGAAGAATGAAATCCATAAGTGGTTTTGAGAAATGTATTTCACACAATAATCAATAATATCATTTTTTTATGAAATCATATTTATCTATATATAATTTATAAAACTATTATTTAACTAAAATACTTAGTTAAATATTTTAATAAAAAATTGAAAAAACTGAAGAAAAAATGACACAAATAAAAGAGATCAGCGCACACTCGGAAAATATTGATAAAGTAGTGGAAGCATTTGGAACTTCAACCGAAAGAGGTTTATCTGAAACTGAAGCACAATCTAGACTTGAAAAATATGGGAAGAACGAATTAGTTAAAGAAAAAGGAAAAACTGCTCTCCAAATTTTCATTGGACAATTTAAAAGTTTTCTAGTCTATTTACTCCTTTTTGCAATTGTGATTTCATTTATAATTGGAATTTGGGAAAGTAGTCAACCTGGTGCTGAAGAATGGTCTTCGGAATATACAGATGCAATTGTTATTTTAGCGATTTTAATTGTAAACGCAATTTTAGGATTTTATCAGGAATATCAAGCTGAAAAGTCTATGGAAAGCTTAAAGAAGCTTGCGCCTCATTTTGCTAAAGTTCGTCGAGATGGCAAGGTAATTGAAATTGCAGTAGAAGATGTAGCTCCGGGAGATATAGTTCTTGTTGAGGATGGGGATAAGTTTCCAGCAGATATAAGATTCATCAAAGAATTCTCTCTTTATGTTGATGAGGCAATTCTAACTGGAGAATCAAAACCTGTCAGAAAATCACTCGATATCGTAGACGAAAAGATGATTTTGGCTGATAGAACTAATCTTGGATACATGAATACGATAATTACCAGAGGAAATGCAGAGGGTGTTGTAATTGGAACAGGTATGAATACGGAGTTTGGAAAAATCGCTGAAAGTCTGCAAAAAGAGAAAGTAGAACCTAGTCCATTTCAAGTGGAAGTAAACCGATTTGGGAAATTATTAGGGATAATAATCCTATTGATTTGTGGCGGAGTATTCGTTACAGAAATAATTATAATACTTGTGACTGAAGGTGTAGTATTTACACCCGCAGAAATCGAGGAAATCATTGAAGCACTAAAGATTTCTATAAGTTTAGCGGTGTCGGCGGTTCCAGAGGGGCTCGTCGTTGTTATTACTGTGGTCTTAAGTATAGGAATGAAAAAAATGGCTGACAGGAACGCTTTAGTTAGAAATTTAACAGCTGTAGAAACTCTAGGCCGAGTTAATGTTATTGCGTCAGATAAGACAGGTACACTCACGAAAAACGAAATGACCGTAGTAAAAATATATTTAAACGAGGCGGTGTTGGATGTAGAGGGTGTTGGATATAATCTAACAGGTGATATTAAAGAAGATGGGAAATTATTTGCAATGAATACGGATCTCAAACGTTTCTTGGAGGTTTGTTTATTTTGCAACAACTCTAATGTTAATATTCTCGATCATAAAACTGGAGAAGTTAGCGTTGTCGGTGACCCTACTGAAATCTCTATGAAAGTACTTGCTTTAAAGACGGGTTTAAGCGAATCTTTTGAAAAATTGGATGAAATTCCTTTCGATTCTGATAGGAAGATGATGAGCGTAGTAGGTATAATAGAGGGTAAAACGTTTGCGTTAATAAAGGGTGCCCCGGATATTCTGATGAGGAACGCTTCTTACATATTAGAAAATGGGGAACGTAAACCGATTGGTGACGCAAGGGACAAATTAATAAATAAAAACGAGGAATTTGCCAAAAATGCTTTACGCGTTCTGGGAGTAGCCTATAAGGAATTAGAGCCAGGATACGATCTTAACGAAGTTGAAAAGGATTTTACTTACATTGGCTTAGTAGGAATTATTGATCCTGCTCGTGATGAAGTTAAATTAGCAATTCGCGAAGCCAGAATGGCTGGAATTCGCACTATCATGATTACAGGAGATCACAAAATCACAGCCATAGCAATCGCACAGCAAATTGGATTGACTGAATCAACAGAAGCTATAACCGGCGTTGAATTAGAAGCCATGGATGATGACGAATTAATAGAAAGAGTTAAAACTACAGATGTTTTCGCGAGAGTTACATCCGAACACAAACTGAGAATTTTGAGGAAATTAAAAGAACTCGGTTTGATAGTTGCAATGACGGGAGATGGTGTTAACGACGCTCCAGCTGTGAAAGGAGCACACGTAGGCGTAGCAATGGGTTTGAAAGGTACAGAGGTTACTCAAGAGGCTTCGGATATGATCCTTATCGACGATAATTACGCAACGATTGTAAACGCAATCGAGGAAGGGAGAGGTATTTTTGAAACGACCAAAGGTTTCTTCCGTTATATGTTAAGTACGAATTTTGATGAAATTTTTCTCATTCTCATAGCATATATCTTAATGAAATTATTCGCAAATTCTCCGATTTTTCTTGGAATCCCTGTTGAACCAATTCAGATTCTATGGTTGAATATAGCAACAGACGGCATTCCAGCAATGGTATTGGGATTTACTCCCACGGATCCTGATGTTATGAAGGCACCTCCGAGAAAAGGATTTACGCTACTGAAAGAAATTAAAGGTCCTGCATTGCTATTAGGAGTGTATACCTCAATCACAGATATTTCGCTTTACATTCTGCTTTGGACGGTTTTTATTCCTGAGTGGAGTCTTATTGATCCAAACTTAGTGGGTTATACTGTTAGTGGGTCTGCGGCTCAAATGTATGCCATAAGTCTAGCACAAACGATTTTATTCACGAATTTAGTGATATGTGAGTTACTCTTTGTTTACACATGTACAAGCAATATAAAACCATTCTACAAATTTCCAAATAGGCATTTATTTTGGGCTACAGGACTTTCACTTGGCTTACAATTATTAATACTTTACACGCCAATGGGTATAGCGTTTCATGTCGTACCATTAACACAATGGTATCATTGGGTAACTCTTTTTCTTGCCGCATTTAGTGTTTCTGTTGTTGACGAACTACGGAAATATAGAATAAGGTTAAAGTTAAAGAAAGATCCTAATTACCTCCTTAATTCTAAATAATTTATTTTTATTTTCAAATTATTTTTTTATTTCTCAATATCAAATTTATGTTTCTTTTTAACAACTTTTAAGTATTAGGAGAAATAAGTAAAAAATAAGAGAATAATTATTCATAATTCATTCGTAAATGTGATTTTAAATGGGAATTGATATATCAGATGGTATTGAAAGTGGTAAATTAATTGTTAAAGTTTTAACAACAAATGAAACCTCTCTTACTCTGTTAACTGAAGATAAATTTAATGGAAAAGTTATCCAGCCAGGAGCTAATGCGAATAGAGCTAGAGGAGAGCATGGATTAGCATTAAGTATTAGTGTAACAGATAATGATACAAAGCATCTCTTTCTATTGGATACTGGAGGTTTATCCCAAGCTATAGTTAATAATAGTGAACAACTAGGGGTAAATTTAAACGAAGTTGAAAAATTTATTTTAAGTCATGGACATTTTGATCATTTTGGTGGGATATCAGCTGTCTTCCCGCAATTTAGCAAAGGTACAGAAATTTATGTGAATCCTCTTTGCTTTAGTCAAAATTATATTGCAGTTATGAAATCTGGAGAGGAAATCCCGGCTAATGCGTTAGGAGAATCTTTACGATCGTTAAGCAAAGAAGGGAAACTTAGTATAAACAAAAAACTACCTTTACTTAGTAGAAACATGATTAATGATCTTGTGGATCAATATGGGTTAAAGCTTATCGAAACAAATGAGCCACAAAGATTATATAAAGGAATAGTAACTAGTGGCGAAATTGAATTATTTGATAAAAATGAACGAACTAAAGGCATTTACATCCAAAAAAGCAGAAATGAATTCGTAGAGCACTATTTTAGAGATGAAACATCAGTTTATATAAATGTTAAGGACAAGGGTTTAGTTGTTATAACGGGATGTGGGCACTGCGGTATAAAAAACATTATCAAATACGGTCAAAAATTAACAGGTATTGATAAAGTTTATGCTCTAATTGGTGGATTCCACGAGGAATGGAATCCAATTGAGATAGTTGATGAGAAAGTAAAATACATTGAAGCTTTAAATCCAGAGATCACATGCGGAATGCATTGTACTGGTTTCACATTTAATAAGCTTATGTCTAGGCACACATCACATACTTTAGGGATCGTAGGGACAGAATTTCATTTATAAATAATTTTATTATTATTTTATTATTTATCCTCTTCAATGTGTTTAAAAAATAAGCCAATTCCTATTATCTTAAAAGTATCTTGAACATTTATGTTATGTAATGCTGAAGTTTCAATGAAAAAACTTTTTAACTCTTTTGCTTTTTCCATCCCCTCCTCTTTTCTTACTACTCTATCATCTTCCATATCGATTTTATTTCCTATAAGAACAAATGGAATATTTCCTAATTCCTTTTGCGCGTTTTTTAACCAGAAATCAATTGCTTCATCAAAACTCTCTCTTCGAGTGACATCATATACGATAAACGCGCAGTTTGCTCCTTTGTAATAATCACGTCTAACCCGTTTAAAGAAGCTTTGTCCCGCAAGATCAAAAATCAAAAACTTTATGACATCATCTTTAAAACCTTGAACATAATAGCGTTGCGTGGAAATAGAAATACCCAAAGTAGGACGATAATCGATAATATCTTCTTTTTTCAAAAATTGATTCACTAATGTAGTTTTACCTACTGCAGCTGAACCAAGCACAATTAATTTAAAAAGTTTATCTATTTGTTGACTTTTCTCAAATTTATGAGTAGGCGTAACCCCATTAATTATAGCGTTTGATTTCTGAATCGAAAATTTGTCTAACCCTATAGAAAAAGAGTCATAGATGTTTAAATCTGGTATCTCAAGAGAATTAAATTTAAAATCAAAACTATTTTCTAATAATTGAGCGATTTTCTCAACAATAAGGTAGGCTATCGGGAAAAGCTCGTTTAAATTTGTTTCGTAATCGCAGACTAGTAGAAGAATTGCTTCAGATCCTGCTTCTAAATATATTATTCGGTTATTTTCAGTTTCAAATGAACCACTACCATACCGACCTGTCTGATATTCTGAGCTAATTTTATCCAGTAGATTTTCTACTATTGCAGTAAACGCTCCATATATATCATCTGATTTTTTATCTTCTTGGGCTGTTCTTTCAGACTTACTATATTTTGAAAATAAGAGCCCTTCATTTGAATAAATAAAAGCTATTATAATATCATTTCGCGATTCTACGAAATTCTTTAATAGAATCCGAAGGTTTTCCTCTTTTGTTGCCGCCTTAGTTTCCATTATACTGATAAAATATTAATTAGAGATTGATTCTGGGGTGTGATTTTTTTTTTAGAAATTAGGGTTTCTTTTCTTTAAAAATACAACTCGTTATATTTAAATTTTTTTTATAACTTAACTATCTATTATAAATCTTAAACCTTAATTTTTAAAAAGAAAATTATTGAGTTAATTAAAATGAATATATCCGAATTGCTGAATAAAAAACTTGAGTCGAACCAGACTGTGCTGACTGAATTTGAGTCAAAAAATTTACTTAAAGAAATAGGAATCCCTATTCCAGACCAAGAATTAGCGACGACTAAAGAAGAAACCATCTCAATTGCTAAAAAAATAGGTTTTCCCGTAGTTTTAAAACTCATGGCTGAAGATATAGTACACAAATCTGATACTGGAGCAGTAAAATTAAATATTAAAAATGAAGATGAAACTGCCCAAGCGTACGATGAATTAATGAAGATTCCTTCCCAAAGCGAGAAATCAATTAGCGTTCAAAAAATGGCTGATGAACCTATAACCGAGTTAATAATTGGAATGACTACTGACGCCCAATTTGGACCCGCACTAATGTTCGGGATTGGAGGAATTTTAGTTGAACTTTTAGAGGATGTAAGTTTCAGAATTGCCCCAATTACAGAATATGATGCCCGAGAACAGATACACGAGATAAAAGGATTTCCTATCCTAGATGGATATCGAGGAAAACCAAAAGCAGATATCGACGCAATAGTAAAAACCTTATTAACGATTTCAGATCTCGTCACAAAATACGAAGAAATCAATGAAATGGACCTAAATCCCGTTTTCATCTACGAAAAAGGATTGATTTGCGTAGATGCGAGAATTATTCTGAAAAAACCGGAAAAACAAGAATGATTTTTAACCTTTTTTTATATAATTATTTTGAAAAGCTTTAATAAATTCATTTTTCCATTATGAATAAATTCCTAAATTCAAATAGATTTATTGAGAAAAAAAGTAATTTTAAATTCAAATTACACGATTAATGATCTAATAAATAGAATCATATAATAATACTATATAACAAAAATAACAATAATTTTTTGATGAATATGAATTTGATTAAATCTAATAAAAAAAAAAATATATACGGTCTTCTTTTCTTGGTTTTTGGGATGATCTTAGTAAATTGTAGCTCATCCATATTAAATGTGCTTGTAATCGACAATTCGTATAACGCCGAGAATAACAACGATAATTCGCTAGATTTTCAAAATCAAACACCAGAGACATCAGATTATCAAAATTTTAACGGTGATGGTGGGAATTTAAATATAACATTACATCAATCTTATTTGAATAATTCATTTAATACTAATTTAAACACTTCAGACTCAAACAATAATACATTTACATTACCATGCCCAACTGATATAACATTTAATTCTTCTTATGTTAATATTACTGTTGACAATATTTATGCTCCAAATAAAACAATAATTCTTGAGACTACAACAATTCTGACTGAATGGGTTTATGATAATGCTGTTGCAATAGGTTTCCAAGTAAAAGGGTCTGGTATTTTGGACAATTTTTCAATTTGTTTTAGTGAAACACATACAAATACTAATGATGCATTGATTGGTTTTGAAATTTTTAATGCCCAATGGAGTAATGGAAAAATTGAACCCGGATCTACTTTACTAAAAAGTGCATGGATCGAGACTATCCATGACGATGTATCTCAAGTTTGGTATAATTTTACGAATATAAATACATTTTTAAATGTTTCAGAGACGTATCAAAACTATTTTTATCTCAGGATGGTTCAGGTCACTGGGGAAACCCAAGCACATGTAGAAATCGAATGTAATGTTAATGGTTTAGTAGATGATGCAATTATGTTAAAATGGTCGGGTTCTACATGGAATACTAGAGCATTTGATCCTTTAATGTCAATTGATCTAAAACCGTTAAGTAATACCCCGGCACCTGCCCAGATTAATCTTACAATTAATGATATTAAAGTATCTAACTTCACAAGCGGAAAAGGTTATTGGTCACCTAGCAACTCACTTGGAAATAGCACCGGAACCTTAAATTTTGCGATTGATGCTGAGTGGTGGGATGTAACGTGTCAAATTTCAGAAGTTCTTATTAATTATACAAAGTCTAATTTAAAGGTTAGTTCTGAATTTAATATTTCTGGAAGTGGTCAAATTGTTCAATGGAATGTCACTCGAAATGGAGGATTAAATTATTTTGACTCAAGTTTTAGTAATTATCAAATTAATTTTACTATACCTAATATTTGGGATAAAGATACTATCAAAGTGTTTAATGGTAGTACTCCAAAAACATCAGATTGTACTAACCGTTCATTAGGGAATGGATATAGGGAAGTCAATGTTCTAAATGCTGGAAATGGAACATTTTGGTACCTAACTGCAAATTCTACTAACCTACTATCATCTATTGATACTTATGTAAGCGAACTTGCATTAAGCAAAGTAAATCATTCGAGCGTTGTAGATTTTAACGCTACCTTTAGCGAAATTATAAGAAAGGGAGATTTGAATTTAAGCGTTTATAGTCCAAGTCCCCAATACTTGAACCATTCAGAAATTCTGGATATTTCTCTCTTAAGTTCCAGTGATGAATTTTTGGTATCTAGTTGGGATATTTCGCTAAACGTCAGTCAATATGGAATTTTCAAGATTGAGATATCTTGGAATAATGACACCGCTGCAGGATTTTTGGAGTCCTATCTAACGATTTATGGGGATACTGATTTAATTCCAAGTTTACCATCAACCAATTTTGACGCGAGCAATATATTTAATATAACGGTGTTTTTTAACGATACTGGATTAGATTTAGGCATTGACGGTGCGACTATTGATGTTTATGTTGACGAAAATCCGTACTCAGCCGTTAAGTTTGATTACGGAACGGGGTATTATAATATTACGATAGATTGTAGCGATCCAATTTTTAGCGACTATAAAACTTTTACTATTAGAGTAAATGCGAGTAAGCAGTATTATCACAATCAAACCGAAACAGTTCAATTCACGATTTATGGCGAAACTGAATTAACAATCTTAGACCCCCCTGACTTAACTGTTTTTAATTCCGGTGATACGTTCAATGTCACAATTTTTTACAATGAGACGGTGAAAAATGAAGGTATTGGTGGTGCGACTATTGATGTTTATGTTGACGAAAATCCGTACTCAGCCGTTAAGTTTGATTACGGAACGGGGTATTATAA
>JABXKD010000114.1 GCA_013375475.1 Promethearchaeota archaeon | reverse complement strand
CACCCTAGACTACTTCTTGCCTACTATCTTTGCTTTCCTCGTAGAGTTCCAATAGAGCCCTATCTGTTGCGTATTCGCCAAATCTATATCTCTTCTTTTTATTGTTACCAAATATTTTTCTACAAATTATTCCCACGAAAACTGGACCTGTTTTGAACATCTCTTTATATTCTTCATACAATTTGTTAAACTCTTCTTTCTCTTGCTCGTCCTTAGGTGCATCTACCAAATATTTATATCTTATTTTGAATTTAATCCTCCTCCGTCTTATTAATTAAAATTTTGTGTTCTTGACATTTTTATCAAAAACACAAATTGTTAATAGTTACGCAAGTATTTAAATGTTTTGACAATGTTATTTTCTGATATTTTAATGACAAGACTTAAATATGATAATTGCTATTTTTATTTTGACATGCCGACTATTGATTTGAATGAAAAAATCAAAGAAGATCTTAAAAAAATTAAAGAAGTATACGGATGTAAAACTTACAGCGAAGCAGTCGCAATCCTAATGCGAAGCAATAAAATCGAAGAAATAATGACCAATTTTTTTAGTCATATCATGGGAAAGCTCACATTATTATCCCAATCTGTTGATGAAATAAAGGGATAAAGCTCGGAAAACACATCATAACCGTTTCACGAGTATTTTCTTGAAATACTGATCTTGATTTAAATAGCTTTAAATCAAAATGGCGAAATAACTGAAATTCCTTTCTTATTGCTTGAGAGAGAGAAAAAAAATGTGATTTATATTTACGATTAAATGCTATTGCCCCACTCTTTAAGGGATAAATGTTTGAACTAATAAAGTGCTATCCTTAATCCCGTTACCCGCATATGAACCTATTATAGAAATAGTTATATTATGAAAACCAACAGTAATTGCTTTTGTAATTTGAAGGGTAGCTGAACCGTATTGATCCGCGCCATTACTAGCGTAAATCACTTCAGGATAATCAGGAGGAGACTTTATCAAGCCATCTAATACAAAATTAAATTTTATCGATGATAAACCCCCTCCTGCAACGACAGTATATGTGTTAAACAGAAAGTATACATATTCTCCTGCATTTACAGTAAAGTTAACTGTTAGGCCAGGGATAACAATATTTGTTGCAGTGGGAACAGTGTTGTACATACCTGAGTCATAGTTGAACCATGTGTTTTGAATTCCAAAATTAGTATCAACTACTTGTACTTGGGGAAAGACTAATGTATAAACTCCTAAACCTAATCCGGATATCCCTAATAAAAGTGCTAAAATACTTAATCCTTTTCCATTTGACATAATGTATCATTTTTTCAAATTTATTGAATTTGAATTTAAATGTATTTTACTTATTTTTAAATAAAAGTAATACGTAGGCAATGGTATTAGCAAATATTCCTCAAAGTGTCATCATGTCCCTTTTAGCAGAAGCTGAGAAATTCTCTCTTGATGAAAAAGACACGGTTTAGTTAGGTTGTGCTCCAACAATAGATTCTCAAATATGGTCGAATGACACAAAATTAAAAGAAGATCAAAAGGTAATTGAGTTAATTTTTGGGAAGGTTTTTATAAAGAATTAAATATTCCGCAGATGATAACGACCACTCAAAATAGCATAGATACAAACAAAAAACAAGCTAATTTAGATTGAAAAAATAGGCAAGTTTGATAAGTATAAACATTGGCTATGTAATTGTTGTTCGGTTATTTCACGATAGAAAAATTTTAATATGTGTATTCACATATTTTCACATAAGAATAAAATGAAAATTAGAGTAAAAAATGGCGAATATAACTTTATCGATTCCGGAAGACCTTAAAAGAGAGATGGAGAAATTTCCGGAGATTAATTGGTCAGAAGTTGCGAGAGATTCTATAAAGAGAAAAATAGCTCAATTGACTTTTTTGAAAGGATTTAAGATGGAAAGTGACATTTCAGTGGATGATGCTTTGAAATTAGGGCAAGAAGTAAATCAGTTATTGGTGAAACGTTATAAGAGGGATTAATTTTGAAATTGGTGATAGATGCCAATATCTTATTTGCTTCTTTGATAAAAGATAGTTTAACTGCTGAGCTATTACTTAGTGATAAATTAAACTTATTTGCTCCAGAGTTCCTATTTGATGAATTTTTAAAGTATGAAGATTATATTCTTAAAAAAACAAATCGTTCTAAGGAAGATTTTAAACGCTTTTTAACTATATTAAGGGAAGAGATAGAAATCATTCCTCAAAGTATTATTACTCCCTTTATAGAAAAAGCAGATAAATTCTCCCCGGACGAAAAAGACACGGTTTACCTAGCTTGTGCTTTAGCAATAGATTCTAAAATTTGGTCAAATGATAAAAAACTTAAAGAAGACCAAAAAGAAATTAAAGTGTTAAATACAGAAGAATTAATTCAAGAAGTTGGATTCATAAAATAAGACAAATTTTTTTACATCTTTTAAATAACAACATATAGACTAAACATGGAATCTCAAATTGATTATTATAAGGATTTGATAGTACCCATCTTGAAAGAGTATGGAGTAATAAAAGCGTCTTTGTTTGGCTCAATTGTAAGAAGAGAAATGACGAAAGACAGCGATATAGATATATTAGTAGAGTTTCAAGATGGTAAAACTTTATTAGATCTGGTAGGATTACAAAACGCATTAATTGAGAAATTAGAGCGAAAAGTGGATGTTATAACATTTAATTCGATTCACCCTTTGTTAAAAGAACGAATATTAAAAGAACAAGTTAAAATTTTATAAATCTAAATTAATTGGATTAGATGATTAAATTCATCAATGGTAACCGTTTCACGATCAAATTATGAAAATCGAGAAAAAAAATAAGGTTAGATTACCAATTAAATAATAATCATTATTAATCTGATATAAAAGGTATAGCTATGCAAACAATAGTTATTGTATTAATTGTAGTAGTAATTTTCATTATTCTTATGATACTGGGTTTTATGAGCTGGAAAAAATCCGCAATGAGAGTAATGGATGATGGAGAGGTAATGGAGACAACGATGGGGAAAATACATTTCAAACTAACTGGAGAAGGACCAGTTTTATTTTTTATGCATGGAGGACCAGGAGGAATTGACCAAGGATTCTTACTTGAAAGTTTAGTTGAGGAAGGATATTCGTTGCTCGTTGTTTCAAGGCCCGGATATCTAAAAACACCTTTTGTTCATCTATCTTATGAGGAACAAGTTGATCAGTATGTGGAATTATTAGACAAGTTAGCAATCGATAAGGTTGTTGTCATGGGATACTCAGCTGGTGGTCCTCTTGCCCTCAACTTTGCCAATAAATACCCTGAGAGAACTCATGCTCTGGTGATGGAAGCTGGTGTTAGTACAGTATTTGAGCCTCAAAGTGAGGCATCAGATTCATTTTGGATGAAATTATTTACGAGTGACAGAATACAAGATTTCTTAAGCTGGATCACAATAATATTTACTAGAATAGCTTTCAAGATGGTATTCAAGAGTATACTCCGCCTGGAAACCTTACTTGACAAGGAAGGAATTAAGGAATTTACTGCTCTGGTTTCAAATGATAAGGAGAGAAGGAGATGGTTAATGAAATTTTTGGATACGACCCTTCCAATGAGTGTTAGAAAAATTGGTCTTAAGCATGATATAGAGCTCTTAACATCAATCAAGAAGATTCCAGTTGATAATATTAATGTAAAATCCTTATTAGTCTATAGTAAAGAAGATAATGATGCTAAATGGTTAAATGCTGAATATCTCGAAACTAATCTCAAGGATTTTGAGCTATTGGTGACACATGGAGGACATGTCATGTGGATAGGAGAAGATATGGATAAAATAAAATCAAAAAGAATCGAATTTTTAAAATCAATAAATTTTGAGATGTAGAAGAGAATTGTGAATATGAATAATATTCCAGTCAGAATCGAAAATATCTCTAAAATAAACATATACTCCATATTATAACTAGAATTTTTTAAAATACACTAATCATTTCGGAGTAACCAAACTTAAGATAAAGATAAGCTAAAATATATCTGATTTTTTATTATTTATACTTAAAAAAAAAAGTGAATAAAGAAGAGAGGATTGGCTGGGAGTAATTATAATTTTTGCTTTACTATATCTGTTAAGTAGGCTCGTTGCTTTTATCAGTGCCTTAAATGGGTTTTATTGGGGGGATATAATATTGATGATTGTTATAATATTTCTTGCTTGTTGCTTAGCTGAAACACGTGGAGAGGGTACGAGTTATTCAATTAGACAGAGAAATCTAGCTATAAGAGATAAAAAATTAGCTAAAAAGGGAAAATTAGATTGGATAAAAACACAATATTACGGAGAAAACAGAACTATTCAAGATATTGCTGAAGAGTTAGGTGAGAGTATGGTTTCAGTTAGGAAATATATCGATGAGATCGATGAAATAGAGAAAAATAAAATTTAACCTTTAAATTCATTAATAATTCAAACGATTTGTCTAAAGAAAGATTTAGATTTTATTTCTTGCTTTTTTTCGCCTATACAAGAAAAAAGCTATTACTGCTGCTCCCGATATAACCACTATTCCCACAACTGACATAATAATTACAAATTCTTCATTATTAAGAACTACAGCTAATTTTTGATCGCTGGTGACGGACCCATGCTCTTTCGAGGCGATTTCTGCAAAATTTAGTCGACTATCTGCTGCTACTATACCAATTGAGAAAACTCTAGATGTTAGGTGGCTCTTTATGTCGATGTCGTAAATTTCCTGGTCTTCCACTTCCTTAGTTAAAATAAAATCGTTTAGAGGAGGCTTTCCACTCCAATTTATCGTCAGTTCATCCCAGCCTTGATTGATTCTATAAAAGGAAATGTTGAACATATGTATAGTATCTAAAAGAAGGACATAGAAATGTAAATTTACTGTTTTATAGTTCTGATAATCAGACGGTAGATTGAAATATATGTATGACTGGCAAATTCCTGAACTAAGGTTATCCCAATTACAAATCCATAACCAAGGGTGCGTACCAAAATTATCATTTGGATACGTGTCGCTAACAAATGCGTCTTTAGTTGGATAAATCGTTTGAATTGCCTGCCCTCTTACAAAGTATGGAAAGATATTAAATGTAACTATCAAGAAAAGGAAAACTTTTGTTTTATTTTTTAATTTCATTTTAAAAAAAAAAGTTTTTGTATAATGTTGTTCCTACTTACTATTTAAAACTTAACTTCTTTACTACCCACCAGTCAAAATCATAACATATATAACCGCTATAACCGCTATTGCGATTGCTATAACGATAAATATTAGTAAGGCACCAAGAATGAGTAATGGAATACCGAACCCTAGTCCTAATCTTGCTAACCCTTTTTTCGAATCATTCCTAAGCCCGTCCCTGCTAACTACTATCCCCGCAATAGCAAATGGTACTAATATAAAGAGTCCTATTAATATATTGTCCAAGGGTATTGCAAAAAGTGTGATCTACCTTAAGGAGAGTGCTCATATCGCCAAATTGGTAATTTTTATTTATCAATATTAACTTTTCTTTGGTCTGAATATTTCTTTTCGAACTTTTCTTTCATTTCATAGTATAATTAGAATTTTTTAAAATACACGAATCATTTTGGCGATATCACATTCTATAATAATAAAATGGGATTCTCAATAATATTAGAGATTATTCTTATAATGCTGAAGTTGAAGCTTTATTTTTATGATATAGTTTTTTAATGATAACATTGAAAGCCTCATGAACTCCCTGCCCAGTTTTTGCTGATGTTAAGGAATATCCGAGAAACTTTCGTTTTCTTATAACTTCTTGAATCTTTGTTTCGATTAAATTGGCATCCTCAATTAAATCAACCTTATTGGCAAATAACACAACAGGAATATCGCTACAATACTTCTTGAGTTCATTATGCCAATTTTCTATGTGATGAAAACTTTCTTCACCTAAATCATTTTCTTCAAGGCTAAAAACAATTATACACCCCCTACTTTCTCTATAAAACAAAGGATGTAAGAAATTGAAATCGTCTTGACCGGCAATATCCCAGAATATTAAATTAACTAAGTCCCCATCAACTTCTACATCATATCTTGAAAATTGGGCACCAATAGTTTGAATATAATCTCTCTCGAAAGTTCCTTTAGTGAATTTTTTAATTAGAGATGTCTTACCTACCCCTCCATCGCCGATGATAGATATCTTAAAGCTAAATTCCTGAGGCTTAGTCATTAAATAATTGAGTGCTTCCCGTATTATATTTTTACTATAATGTAAAATTAGATTTTGTATAATATAAAAGTTTAGCAAAAGGATTATTTTAACTGTAATTCTCAAATTTTGAAACTTAAATCTCGTTTTAGAAATAAGATACTTTAATTGTTTTAATTAATAAAAAAAAAAGTATAGAATGGAGGAATATTGGTTTAGTAGTATCTTCATCTGAAAGTTCTCTATCTAACTCAAATCCTCCATATTCTATATAGTGATTTAAATTTAAAACGCCCTCTATAAAATGATTTTACTTGATGATTACAGAATCATGTGGCCACTTGAAATCCCCCAGATCTGAATCCCAGATTCCAACTTGATTGACAAGTACTTTTCCGTCACAAGGAACTCGATCAGGCCAACCTGCTGCAGTTATATAACCATCTCCTTCGAAATGCATATAATCTACTTTAGGAACAGGTTCTTCTGGATAAGGCCAAAAATCCATTCCCGCGGCGAAGATCTGAAATAGAGATGGAATCTTTCCTGAAATACTTAATATAGTATATAAAGACTCTGTATTAAATATCATTCGACATTGGAAATAATATTTCATCATTCCATAATATTTTGGAGGAGCATATGGGTATCCATCTGGCATATAGAAAAGCATAAATGGTACTTCTTTTACATGCAAATATAACGTAATTATTGTATGCTCTTCATCAAGAACTCTTTCCTTAATGAAACCTTTGTATTCACATTCCAATATGGGTATCATCTCCCATTCTAAGAAATTAAATGGCCAACCTTCTAGAGTCCATTCGACAGCATGAGGAGAGATAGCTAATTGTGTATCCAGATCTGCCCAATCTAATACATTTTCTCCAGCCCATTCCTCTATTGGTCTAATTGTGGTTCTAGCACCTTGAACTGATGTAGAAAATAAAACTAATATTATCCCGATGGTTGCAACAGTCATCAAACTTGAAGCTAATTTTTTTCTGTTAATTTTTATCAACTCTGTTTTTTTATTTTAAATTCATCATCTCTACGATGATCAATAAATTTTGAGATATCGTCGCATTTATGATTGAGCTTCCGATAGTTTCACGATAGATTCGATTATTTGTGAAACTTTTGTGAAATAAATATATCTAATTGGATTCTTCAACTTTATTTCAAATACAGAAAAATCGCAGGTAAAATTAACTGACTATATGACTTTTAGTAAGAAAAGTCTTTGTTATTAACGAATCAAGTAAAGGGATTTCATTTAACTGAATGGTCTTGTTTACTTGTAAAGAGTTAAGCAATTTTTGCCAAATTTCTTCTTCTTTTTGTATGTGGGCTTGAAAATGATCTAGTTTTTTAAGAGCAAAATAAGAATCTCCTTTAAATACATAGGTAATAAAAAAAGGCGGAACAGATTTCATGAGTAGAGTATGTTCGCCAAAAATTGCACGGTCTAGGCCTTCAGAAAACATTTCTTTAATAAAATAATCAATCGTAGTGAGAAAACCGCCAAAAAGGTGCGATTCAAAAGATTTCTCCTCTATAAATGATTTTGAGAAAAAGGGTACGCCTCCCTCTGATACAATTAAAAGAAGCACAGGCTCCTCATCTGAAAGCTCTGGAACTTCGATCTTTCGTTTTCTAACCAATTTCTCCATTTGTTCGCTTAGCCCCGCCAGCTTCCAGCGTTCAGAAATAGAAATTTCTGATTCTTGTAAATTTTCCCACATCTTTGATTGTTTAAGTAATTCATCGTGGTCATATGAAATTTTCATCGCTAATCGTTTAATTCCATATGAATCTGCAATCTTTTGAGCTTGAGTTAAAAATCGTCGGGCTGCTTTCACGTTAAAATTTAGTAAAGCTAATTTAGCCTGTAATATGAAAGTTTCACAAAAAACTAGAAATGAGTGGGATTTCTCAGCTATAATTAATAATTTAGCAATATAATGATTTACTTCATCTAGTACTTCACTATTATTATTAATACGAAACTCTGAAAGAAGTAAATCACAAAGACGAACTATAGCATCAATAATTATATCAAAATGTATGGTTTCTGTTTCAACGACTTTTTTTAATAATTTTTCAGCTTTAGCTTTATCTCGGATTCGGGAACTCTTTAATAATATTAGAGCTTTACAGCGTTGAAAAACTAGAACTATAATCCCTTTTTTTTTTTGATTATAAATACTTTCCAAGCGTTGAAAATATTTTTGAGCACGTTCAATATCGCCTTTTTCAAGGGCTGCCATTATTAAATTATCAAGAGCGTTTGCTACTCCGGTAGACTGGATTTCGTAAAGCAATAAACTTTCTTCTAAATATTTCAAAGCAATATCATAATTACCAAGATCAACATATATATTACCTATATTGCCAAGTAATCCCGCAGCATAGAAATTGTTTCCAATTTCTTTAAATATTGCTAAACTCTTCATATAATGTTTCAAGCTAATATTAAACTCTCCAATAGATACATGTATCACCCCCAAAAAGATTTGACACAAAGCAATCCAGAAGTGGTTAAATTTAATTTCCTTTGCTATTGACATTGCTTTCTTGGTGTATTCCATAGCAAGATCAAATCTGCTTTTTGCACTCATCATAATTATTGCCTTTATTAAATTAGCCCATACAATTTCAAATGTATTTCCAAGTTCTTTTTGTGACCCTAAGATCCAGTCTACGCACTTCTCTGCTACTTCTATA
>JABXKD010000113.1 GCA_013375475.1 Promethearchaeota archaeon | reverse complement strand
ATTCCCAGAGGTAATAAAGGCAAATATTGAGATTTTAAAGAAAGCTGGAGTTAAATTTTCTACAAATTTAGATAAGAAGGTATGTTGTGGAGGACCCTTATTTAATATAAGAGATTTAGAAACTGCTAAAGAATTTGCAAATAAAAATAAAGAACTAATTGAATCCACTGGAGCTAAGATTGTAGTTTCGGATTGTCCTGGTTGTGTTCTAACATTAACAAAGAGATATGAAAGCATAGGGGTAAAATTTGATAAGAAAGTAATCCATATTGTTGAATACATTAAGGAGTTGCTAAAGGAGGGAAAAGTTAAACCAAGCAAAAATGTACCTGACGAATTGAAAAAAATAACGATTCACGATCCTTGTCTTATTGCGAGAAATTTGAACGACACATCGTCTATTAGAGAAATTCTCGGTGAGATTCAAGGTTTAGAAGTAGTTGAGCCGACCAATAATAAGGAATATGTGCATTGTTGTGGGTGGAGCGGGACGGCACATTGGGCTGACAGGGAATTAGCGATTAAAGAAGCTACAATTAGAGTGAATGAATTAAGGGAAACAGGTGCAGAAGTATTTGTATCAGCATGCCCTCTATGCGAATTAGGTTTAGGTTATGGGCTAAAAGAAGAAGAAAAAGAAAAGATTAAAATAATGGATGTATCTGAAATATTAAATAAGACTCTCTAAAAATAAGGATTAATAAGAACCTAAAAGTGATAAAATGACAGATAAAATATGTGTTTTCGATGTTGGGACTACAGGCGCAAGAACGGTTATATTTGATTCAAATGGAAAAGAACTTGTAAAAGCCTATGAGGAGTATCCAATAGTAGAACAACCAGTCGGCATTTCAGAGCAGAATCCAATAATATGGTGGAACGCCGTAAAAAATACCTGTAACAAGGTAGTCCAAAGTGGAATTGTAGACCCAAAAGAAATTATTGGAGTCGTTGGAACCTTTCAAAGAGCTACAGTGACCTTAATTGATAATAATGGTGAAGTTTTACATCCCGCTCTTACATGGATGGACGAACGAGAAATTTCAGATTTCAGAGAATTGCAAGAAGAAAGAGGATTACGGAGAATTATACCAAAAATACTATGGATCAAAAACAATAAACCAGAATTATATAACAAAGCTTCCAAGATTGTTTGTACCGACTCATATATCTATACGAAATTATGTGGACAATGCGTTACAGATCCCACAAATGCTATCAATGGCATTTTAAATATGGATACACTACAATGGGACGAAAGTCTTGCTGATCTTTACGATATTCCTTTAAACTTATGGCCTAGGATAGCATATCCCGGGGAGATTATTGGTGGCTTAACTAGTGAAGCCGCTCTAGCTCTGGGCTTAGTTGAAAACATGCCTGTTATAGTAGGTGGGGGAGATCAACAGTGTGCTGCATTAGGATTAGGAGTAATTAACGATGGGCAAGCCAAAGTCACTACTGGGACAGGAATCTTTGTAGATATCGTTCATGATAAACCAATCCAACCTGCAGGTGATATTCCTATTTTCTCTTTTCCACATGTAGTTGAGGGGAAGTGGGTTATCGAAGGTGTTATGCCTGGGACCGGAAGCGCTCTTAAATGGTTTAAAGATAACTTCTCACAACTTCAAATTAAAGAATCTGAAGAATCTAAATCTGATGTTTATGACATTTTGAGCAAAGAAGCAGAACATATTTCACCAGGGAGTAATGGATTATTGTTTATTCCACTATATACATTTAGAAAAGGAACGATTCACGGACTAAGTTTCAACCATAAAAGAGCTCATATGATAAGAGCAATAATGGAATCTGCTGTGCTTAGCGCTCAGATGTATCTTAATATAATAGAAGGTATGGCCAAAGTTAGCAATAGTGAAATAAAAGTAGATGGAGGAGGTATGAATAGCGAATTATGGGCTCAGATGTTTGCTGATGTTATTGATAAAAGAATTTTGATTCCGGAGAACAAAGATGGGGCAGCATTAGGAGCGGCTATTTTAGGTTTCTACGGATTAAGAATATTTAATACGTTTGAGGAAGCTATTGAAAAAATGGTAAGATTTGTAGATGTAAAAGAACCAAATAAGGAAAACACGAAGATTTATAAAAAATTAATACGCATTTTCATGCCTACCGTCCTTGAAGTTAATAGCAATAAGCGAGTAACGAAGAATTTATAATATTTTTCTTAATTTTAATTAACTTCTTTTTTAAAGCCAACAGCTTAAATGAAAATAATTCAGCAAATTTTACAATTCAGTTTTCAATTTATATAATATTTTCAGCTAGAATTAGAAATTCTAAATGATGTTCATTTTAGAAAAGTATTTCTTAACCCGTAAATTTAAAAAACTAAACCCAAGAAATAAAATTGTGATGCCATGCCCTTCTTTAGGAACCAAGAAGGTTACAATTTGTATTACGAAGATATCAACGGTGAGATTAAGGAGCAGACAGAAGGTACTATAATCTTACTCCACGGTTTCGCCTCCTCAGCTTCATTTTTTAAAGAGCAGATAAAAATGTTGAAAAAATCCTATCGCATCATAGCTTTCGATGCTTTAGGGCATGGTAAAAGTGATCAACCTACAAAATTAAATCTTTCTAAGAACTTGCGGTATGAGATTCTAAGAGATCTTGAAGATTTGTTAAGTTTTTTAGGTGTTAAAGAAAGGTATGGAATTATCGGTCATTCGTTAGTTGGTGGAATGATTGGGCAACTAATCAGTTTAACGTACCCGGATAGTGTTAATTTCCTCATATTGCTCAATTCAGGGTATATTATGATTGACAATGTAATTAGAAATATTTTTTATAATTTACTTCCATATTTTATTCGTATAAATTTTTTAGATGTAGTTGCCAATTCTGTTGAGGATATCTTGGATAAAATTATTCCATATATCTTAACTTCGTTAGCAGATTCCTTAAATGGCATGAAATTAACAAAAAACGAGTTATATATGCTAATCGAAGATCAGATTTTTAGTATGGTTAAGGAAATTAATGAATATGATCCCTCCGGAATTCGTTGTCCTACACTGATTATCGGAGGACGATTGGATAATTTCGCTCCAGAACAAATGTCAGAAGAACTTCATAAAAAAATTCCACACTCTCGTTTGGAAATATTAGATATGGCAGGTCATTTTGCACCTGCGCAACGGAAAGATATAATTAACGAGTTAATATGTGATTTTATAAAAAAACTTGAGTAAAATAGCATAACACTTTATTAATATTCGAATTTATTTTTATTTATGAACCCTATCCTTGATGATAATAATACATCCGTTTCTTTTTTTAAAAATGAAGTGCAAAAATTTGTTAAAGATCGAAATTGGACGAAATTTCATACTCCTAAGAACTTAATTCAAGCATTGAGTATAGAAGTATCTGAATTATCCGAGATTTTTTTATTTAAAGATATCTCACTTGGAACTATTAAGGACGACAAGCAACTACTAGAAAACATCTCTGATGAGATAGCAGATGTTTTTATTTATCTACTCAGCCTTGTAAACAGTATTAATCTAGATTTAACGAGTGCTTTTTCCAAAAAGATGGAAAAAAATAAGGATAAGTACTCTATAGATGAATTTAATAACGGAAGTTATCACAAGCTGTAATTTTCGTAATTTTTTAATTATTTTTGGGTTAATAACTATTTTATAAAATTGATAATAAGAGTTTTTATGCTTTTTCCTCTTAAATATAACCATGATACCAGAAAATATAGACGATATTATTCGACGACAATTTGATAAGACTTTAAATAGCACGAATTTTACAGCATTAGGGGAATTCTATGAAGGGAAAGTACGAGATAATTATATTAAAGGCGATGTTAGAATCATAATTGCCACAGATCGGTTATCTGCATTTGATCGCGTAATAACAACGATCCCATTTAAAGGTCAAATGTTAAATCAAATATCTTCCTTCTGGTTTGAAAAAACTAAACATCTAGTAAAAAATCATATTATTACTATTCCAGATCCTAATGTTGCTGTGGTTCACCAATGTGAAATGATTCCAGTAGAAATGATTGTAAGAGCATATATAACGGGGTCTGCTTGGAGAGCGTACACCAAAGGAGAGACTACATCAGGTATTATATTACCGAAAGGATTGCGTAAAAATCAGAGATTAGATGATATCATTTTGACTCCATCAACTAAAGCAGAGAGTGGACACGATATTTACATCTCTAGGGAAAAAATCTTGAATGATAATATGGTTGATAAAGATATCTATGCACAAATGGAAGAGGCTTCCTATAAATTGTTTAAATTCGCCCAAAATTATTGTTACAAAAATGATCTGATACTAGTAGATACTAAATACGAGTTTGGTTTGAAAGATGGAGAGTTACTAGTAACCGACGAAATTCATACTCAAGATTCTTCTAGATTTTGGATTTCTAATAGTTACGACGAAAGGTTAGCAAAAGGAGAAGAACCTGAAATTTTGGACAAAGAAATTTTTAGGGGCTGGTTGATGGACACATATCCCGATATATTCCCAAACATCGCACCAAGCCAAAAAATCCCTCCAATCTCATCTCAGATTAAGATAGAACTCGCAAAGACATATATGAAGAGTTATAAAAAAATTACGGGTAGTGAATTTAAGCCTGAAGTTTCAGATGTTAAGGAAAGAATGGTTAAAAATTTAAAAAAAGCCAATTACCTATAACTATTTGGAAAAGATTTAAATAAGATTTAATAGTATTTTTCTATAATGTTTGCATTTATTTTACTGATTTGTGTATTTGGATTATTTATGGCAAGTTTTATTGTGCTAATCATGGATTTAACTTCTACGAAAAGAAACAGTAATAGACCGACAGACGAGAAATTGCCGAAACTGGGGAAATATAGTTTTATTTTTAATCTTTTTGCTCTATTACTCTTAGTATTTGTAAGCTTTTCATACGTTTACTAAATACATTTCCATTTAATTATTTTAAATTTTAACAGATAAAAACTATGCCATTTTTGTCGCATTTCATTGATGAAAATTATTTATTAATTAATAAGAACTATTAAAATTATTAATCACCTTTTTTTTCACAAATGGCGCAAACAGAATATATAATAGAAATCTCACTTGAGAATAAACCCGCCGCTCGTGATCCCGTCGCTGAAACTATAAAAAGGGATTTACTCGCAAAAAAAGGATATAATAAAGTATCCAAAGTTCGCTCGGGTCAATATTTAAGAATCAATTTGCTAGCAGAAAGCGAAGAAAATGCTAAGGAAATTGTAACTAAGATGTGTAACGATTTAAGAATATTCAATCCAGTTACGCAGAATCTAAATATTATAAATGTGAATAAATTATGACTATTAAAATAGCCGTGATTCAATTCCCTGGAGCAAATTGCGATTTAGATGCTGTTCACGTTTTAAATGATGTAATTGGAGTCGATACTAGTTTAGTATGGCACAATCACTTTAAAGAAGCGAATTTTGATGGTGTTGTTCTCCCAGGGGGATTTAGTTTTGGAGATTATTTAAGAGCAGGGATTATAGCCGCTCATAGCCCTGCGCTAGACGAAGCACGAATCATGCTAAAAGATGGTCGCCCCATTATAGGTATATGTAATGGATTTCAGATATTAGTCGAGGCAGAATTTCTTCCCGGAGCTTTATTACAAAATGAAGCTTTAAGATTTGTTTGTAAATGGGTAAATATTAAGGTAATAAATAATCGGACTGCATTTACTCATAAAATGAATAAAGACGATGTGCTTGCAATTCCTATTGCTCACGGAGAAGGACGATATTACACTGACAACTTAAAGGAATTAGAGGAAAATGATCAAATAGTGTTTAAATATTCGACTGAGAACGGTAGTTTCACGCCTGAAGCGAATCCGAACGGTTCCTTAGAAAATATCGCGGGAATCTGTAATATTGAACAAAATTGTGTTGGATTAATGCCACACCCTGAGCGCGCATCTGAATCCATTCTAAGCCCTAAACAGACTATTCATGGAAGAATCTTTTTTGAATCAATGATCGAATTTATAAAACGGAGGTTAACTTAATGACGAAAGTAAAACTAAACGGAGAAGATGTAAACGTTGAAATGACAAAAGATGAATTCGAAAAAGTTAAAGAACTTCTGGATAGGGATCCCACCATAACGGAGCTAGGTGGTTTTGATGTGATGTGGAGTGAACATTGCTCGTATAAGTCGTCTCGTCCGAAACTTAAACTTTTTGAGGATGCTGAAGCGAATTACGACTATGTTCTAGCTGGACCTGGAGAGGACGCGGGAGTTATTGATATAGGAGATGGATACGCATTAGCATTTCGTATTGAATCTCACAATCATCCATCAGCAATAGAACCCTATCATGGTGCTGCTACTGGGATTGGTGGTATTATCCGTGATGTTCTATGCATGGGCGTTCGACCCATTGCTTTGCTCGATCCCTTGAGATTTGGCCGTTTAGCAGGTAACTCACACTCTCAATGGCTATTTAAGTATGTTGTTAAAGGAATTGCAGATTATGGAAACTGTACTGGCATTCCTACGATTGGTGGAGAAGTTGAATTTGACGATAGTTTTGAAAATAATTGTTTAGTCAATGTCGCCTGCATAGGTTTAGGCACGATAGAAGATTTTAAACATGCACCAAGTAGGGCATATAATCCTGGCGATTATATTATCTTAATGGGAGGTTCTACAGGGAGAGATGGTATTCATGGAGTTACTTTTGCTTCTCGAACTCTAACTGAAATGTCTGAAGCTGATAGACCCGCAGTGCAAATTGGTGATCCATTTACAAAAAAGATGATAATTGAAGCTACTCTAGAAGCTGTGAAAACGGGATTTGTTAGAGGTTTAAAAGACTTAGGAGGAGGAGGACTAACCTGTGCAACGAGCGAATTAACGGGAGATGGAAACACAGGAGCCAATATTGACCTACGAAAAGTTTTTACTGCAGAACCAGGTATGACTTCATACGAAATAATGCTATCTGAATCTCAAGAACGAATGGCATTTATTGTTAAACCGGAAGGATTAGAAGTAGTACTTAATGTGTTTAGAAAGTATGAGATGGCTTTCGCAGTAATAGGGAAAACAGACGATTCAAAAGTATTAAAAGTTTTTGATGGAGAGGAACTTGTAGTAAGTCTTCCTGCAAAAGCACTTTCTGAATCCCCAATGTTTAAAAGAGCAGAAAAGCGACCAGAATACTTAGAACGCTTGCTTGCTCAAAAAACACCTGAACCGACAATTAGTTTTAAAGATATTATTGAAAAATTAATTGCATCCGAAAATATATGTAGTAAAGAATGGGTATACCGCCAATATGACCACGAGGTTGGAGTAAGATCAGTTGTGAAATGTGGTGAAGGAGATTCTGGAGTTTTACGAATAATAGGCACCGATAAATTCATAGCGGCTAGTGTGGGCGTAAATTCAAAGCATTGTTACCTTGACCCATACGAAGGTGCTAAAGGAGGATTAGTAGAGGTCTGCGGTAATGTTATTGCTAACGGAGCTAAACCAATGGCAATGGTCAATTGTTGTAACTTTGGAAATCCCGAGATACCCGAATCGTTTTGGTATTTTTCGAAAGCTGTTGAAGGAATGAATGACTTTTGTAGGACTATGAGAATTCCGATAGTTGGTGGAAATGTTTCTTTTTATAACGAGGATGAAGTTTCAAAAACAGCAATAAAAGCAACACCCCAAATTATGATTGTTGGATTAATTAATAACACTAAAAACATAATAACGCTTCCATTTAAAGAAAGCGGAAACGACATTCTTATCGTAGGTGAAACTGAAGCTGAATTAGGTGGGTCAGAGTATCACTCAGTAATTCATGGGCTTGAAGGTGGAACACCACCGAGAGTCGAAGAAGAAAAGATCCAGGCACGATGGAATTTACTATTTGAATTATACCAAAAGAAGTTGATTAAAGCCAATCATGATGTAAATAAAGGTGGCTTTATAATATCAATTGTCGAAATGTGTTTTAAAAATAAGTTTGGAGCAGATATAGATTTAACCAGTTATAACCTTAACAATTTAAGGGATGATGAGTTGTTATTTAGCGAAACTGTTGGAAGATTTATAATCGAGACGAATCCAAAAGATTATAAAAAGATTGTAGCATTAGCAGAAAAGTTCAATGTCACTATTAAAAAGATAGGAGTCTTAAACAATAGCTCAGAAATCAATTTAAAAGGATTAAATCAAGATATTAACCTTGATGTCAATAAAATGAAAAAATCGTACGATTCAACAATACCTAATCTCATGGAAATATAATCACACTACGAGTTTATTATTTGTTCGAATATCACGAACATATCTAAAAAATAAGCGTAATTTAGATATAATATATAACTTTCCTAGTTATTAAATTTAGAGATTAGTTTTAAGAAGAATTATGAGAGCTCGGGCATGTATTAAATGTAAAGAATATATGGTCATTCATGCAAATAATCCCTTAAACCAAAATAAAATTGATTTTTTTGAGAGAAAGCATCATTTACATACGCTCATTACTGTAAATCTTGATGAAATAAGGGATCAATATCACATTATTAAAAATAATGGTTCAAACGGTTCTTCCGAAGAAAATCATAATTCTTAGAGTGCTTTTTTTAAATCAAGTTTGATTACCCTAAAGTATATTTATAGAAGTGTAAGAATCTCACTAATTGAGTTAATTATCCTATAGGGATTAATATCCCCTGTTGAAGAATTATAAAATTCTCCCTTCCCCGTTTTTACAAGTATCCCTCGAATATTAGCATTATGAGCACCTTGAATATCGGATTCTATATCGTCACCTATTACAATAGTTTCACTTGCTGGTAAATCAAGCTTTTTCAACGCTTGCATAAAGTATTCCTTAGAGGGTTTGCCAAATATTATAGGTTTAACATTTGCTGCGGTAGCGATCATTTGAACAAAAGAGCCAGTATCGATCACAGGTTCTCCGTTCCTATCAAGATAATATTTATTTCCTTGT
>JABXKD010000112.1 GCA_013375475.1 Promethearchaeota archaeon | reverse complement strand
AAAAATGAGCAACAAGTCCTAATACCTATAATAATTAATAAAATATCTATAATTAAAAATTATACATAATAGCACAAATTACTCATTTTGTCAAAATTATTGACTTTTTTCTCATTTTGTGATTTTTTGAGAAAAAAGTATCTTTTTTGGACTTTTTCTCTTTTTTGTGCTTTTTTGAAAAAGAGATTTTTTTAGAAAATAATATCTTTTTTTCTCGTCCAAGGCGTCCAACCAAAATATTCAGTTTTATAAATTTTTTTTTTTTTATTTTTTGCGGTTTCTTACTTGGACGCCTTGGACGTCTTGGACGGAGATTCTTATAGATAGAACAAAAACTCCTTATCGCAAAATACCTTAATTTTTATTTTATTAATTATAAAAAAAAATGATTTTTATATTTTATATAATTAGAAATAAAAGTATATAAAGATTTATTTTCTAAGTATATATATATAGAGATGGAAATGGAAAAAAAACAATACTACGAACTAAACGAAGATGATGATAAAATTATCTTTCTTGAAGTTGATGAAACTGATGATATGGTTTCAAATGAAATGATTTTTAATAATAAATTAAAATATCAGAAAAAATTATGCATTGGATTATTACCCGAAGAAATTCAACATAAAATTAATAGATATATTGTTAATTCAACTATTGAAAAAATTAAACCTCATTTTGAAAAAAGACTTAATTATTGGAATGAAAAATATTCTCTTGAGGCAACAATGAGAGCATTTGAAGAACATAAAAAGAAATGGCATAATAATCCAAATTATATAAATTTTGAGCAATATATGAGAGATAGTTTGAATAGAATGCTTGAATATTATAGAATGGATGAAATTAAATACTATAATGACGAATTATATCACTATGAAAGAGATTATAAAGAAGACATTTTGTCTGAAGAATATGTTCCTTTTTCAAATGCTGGAAAAATATATGAAATAAAAAAATGGAGAAATATAAAAGGAAATGATGCGATTATTTTAGAAAGAGATTATAAAAATGGAGGAATTGAAATTTTAAATCTTTTGTCTTCTTATAGTGGAGGAATACACCGAACAAGAGATGAAAAAGTCTATAAAAAAACAACTATTAAACAATTAAAAGAATATTGTAAAATGAATGGAATAAAAAATTATTCTAAACTTAAAAAAGATGAACTTATTAATAAATTAATGAAAGTATAATTCAATAAATAAAAAAAACAAAAATTTAAATAATAATAAAATTATAAAATAAAATTTATTTTATAATTAAATTTAAATTTTATGTATAGAAAAAAATGATTTAAAAATAATATTAATATATTATATATATATAATTAGAAATGACAACAAAAAATATTGATGAATTACTTGCAGAACTTAAAGAATACGAGAAAGGTATTGAAGGAAGAAAACAGAGACAAAACCTTTCTCATTTAACAGATGAGGAAAAATTAAGATATAGAAGAGCATATAATAGAATTCAGACTAAAAAGAATTTTCTGAAAAACTGCGACTCTGAAACTGGAAAGAATACAAAGAAAGTTGAATATTATAGAAAGACAAAGACTATTTCGCTTATGAAATGTTCTTATAGATATTATAAATCAAATAATAGAATTGAGGAATTCAAGGAAAAAAAACCCGAAGATTATAGGAAACTCTTAGAAATTAATTATATAACTGGATAATTACAACTTTTTTAATCTTTTCTAATCTTTTAAACTATCTTTAATAATAAAATTAATTTATTTTAATTTTTTTAATATTTTTTAATTTCGTTAAAAATTGATTTTATTTTATCATTAGAAATAAAAGTATATAAAGATTATTTTTTATCTAAGTATATAATATAATGAATTCTAATTCTACCGAAAAAACAACGAAAAAAAAATCTGATAATAAATATATGAAGTCCGAAAATATTCAAATCTCTCGAGAAGTTATTGAAACATATAAGAAATATAATTTGAAAATATTTCCAGTTAATATTATATGGAATGAAAAAAAGAAAAAGAAAGATGATATTGTTCCGCCTACTAATTGGAATAATTTATCAATTGAAGAATCTTATAAATTATTTGACGATTATGACAAAAAGAGAAAACCTTATAATTCAATTGGAATTCAGACAGGTTCGAAATTCAATGGAATATATGGGATTGACTTAGACTTTAAAAACAAAGATAAATTAAATGAAGTTTATGAAATGTTAGAAATGGATATTGATGATATTGAAGGGACTGAAGTCAGAGTCAAAACAAATAAGGGTTTTCATTATTATTATAAATATGAAACTTATTATAAATATTTAAAGAATAAGCAAAATATAGGAAATAAAGAACTTGGTTATAATATAGATATTAGAGGAGAGGATGGCTTTCTTTTTGCTCCTTGTTCTAAATATTATATAACTGAAAACGGACAACCAACTAAATTAATTGAATATTCTCTTGATTGTTCTCTTGATGATTTTTGTTTAAGTCTTCGGGAAGGTTTAGAAAGTCTTCCGGAAGATTGCGAATTATTTAATTTAAAAACAAAAAAAGAAGATGAAGATTTATTAAAACTTGAAAAAAGAAAAGAAAAAGAAAAGAAGAAACCTTCAAAAGATTCAAGTCCTAAAAAAACAAAAACTCTTAATATTGAAGTAAAAGAAGAAGAAGAAAAAGTTATTGAAAAACCAAAAAAACAATATCCTATTAATATTGATGAGATTAAAAAAATGGTTGATATTTTAGATATAAATAGGTCTGAGGTTGAAGAGGAATGGTTTCGAGTTGGGATTGCTTTAAAAAATAATGGAAATACAACTAAAGAAGAAGACGTAAAATTATTTAGAATATTTGATGACTTTTCTAAAAGATGTATTGAAAAATATGATTTATTTGCAACAATGAAAAAATGGGAAGGTTTCAAATCAAGACCAGACGGCGATGCTTTAACATTAGGTTCAATTTATAATTGGGCGAAAAAAGATAATAAAGAAGAATATTATAAAATTAAAAATTATGAAATGCCATATCAAGAAATTTATGATGAAGAAGGATATAATGGAATTGTAAAACAAATAAATAAATCCGTTGCTTATATTAAGTCTTCATCTGAATATATTATTGAAACTTATGAAGGTTGGTATATTAAAAAAAGAAAAGATATTTTAAGCGATTTTGTAAATAAAAAAATTACTTGTGAATATGATGATAAGAAAAAAAGAATGAATCCTTTTATATTATGGGAAGAAAGTCCTCAGAGAAGAGAAGTTGAAGGGATTTTATTTGAACCATCTGACAATTACAATAAGAAATATTATAATATTTGGAAAGGTTTCGATTTGAAAGAAGAAGATTATCAAATTGGAAATGTTGCTCCATTATTAGAACATATTAAAAATATATGGTGTAATGGAAATGAAAATCATTATAATTATGTTATTAATTGGTTCGCTCATTTAATCCAGTTTCCTAATGTTAAAATGTCTTCCGTTATTGTTTTAAAGAGTCTTGAAGGTGCGGGGAAATCGATAGTAATGGATTTAATAAATGAAATTATTGGAGATAAACATTCATTGACAATTTCTTCTTGGGATGAAATTCTTGGAAGTTTTAATTCACTCGCAGAAGGTAAGGTTTTTATGTGTCTTGATGAAGTTACTTGGGGAGGTAATAAAAAAGATGCGGGAATATTAAAGAATTTTGTTTCAGGTGTAAAAAAGAATATTAATAAAAAAGGTAAAGACCAATATACAATTAAAGATTTTGCTAATTTTGTTATTACTTCAAATAATGAATGGATTATTCCAGCAGAAAAAGGAACGAGACGTTGGTTTTGTTTAGAATTAAATAATAAATATGCGGGTATTTCATCAGAAGAAAAAAATCAATATTTTAAAAAAGTTAGAGGTGTAACAAAAGAAGCATTTGCTTATTTCTTAAACTCAATTGATGTTTCAGACTTTAACCCGAGAGAATTTGAAGAAACTCCATTGTTACAACAACAAGTTATTAAAGGATGGTCTTCAGTCGTTAATTGGTGGTTTTCATTTATGGATAATGGATTCCTTGACAATGGAGAATCTCGTCTCAATTTAGTTTCTGATTATATACATTGTCCGAAAGAATTTGGAGAAATTAGAGATGATGAGATTTATATTCCAAAAGACTTTTTATATAATTGTTATTATAATAATTCAAACGGGTTCAAGGAAGGAAACGCTCAGTTTTTTATTAAATTAAAAGATGTTGTTGAGTTTAAAGAAGCTAGGATTCAAAAAGGTTCAACAAGAATTAGAACAATAGTTATTAAAAAAGATATTAAAACATTACAAGAACAATTTAAGAAATTACAATTATTTAAATATGATTTCGAATAATCAAAAATCTTTTTTAAAAAAATTCTTTTCAAAAAAATATTATATATTTATTAATAAATATTATTATATTTATTAATTATATAAAAATAATGTCTTCTCAATACGTAGATTCAATATTATTAGAAGCAAATAGATTAAAAAGTATTGAATATATTTCAGGAAATACATCAGAAACTAAATCTTCATTTACTAACAAATTCGCTCCCGTTCATATTGACGCAGGGGACAATATAAGTTTATTTTCTGGATATGTTTCAGCCGTTGGTGCAGGGGGTGAGGTGATTGAAGTAACTGGGAAAGATTTAAATGAAGAAGTTTCATTATATGAAACAGAAGTTGAAAAAGTTGGAATTATAAATCCTTCTGATGTTAATTATACTTCTTTATATCTTCCTTACAATGCATCTCAAGTTAATTTTAATTTAAAAGAAAAAAAATTTAAATTAAAGGATAATAATATCCCGCTTGAATTTAGATTTTATAAGAATACAAATGGAGAACTTCATATTCATCTCCCCCGAAAATTTGATAAACAACAAGGAGAAGGAGAAAATGATACGACTTATAATGAAAACTGGACTAATAATGACTCCTCAGCAATGGGGAAATGTGTAATTCCAGCAGATTATAAACGTTGTTCTAATGATTGGATGGAGATAAAATTCAAAGATACAACTTTAAAGACCAATATTAAAAGGACTTCAAAAAATGAAAGATATACTATAATGGTTGCTAAAAATGTTGTTTATTCTTATGACTCTGCTTCATTTACTGAAGACTGGTTTGACAGTGAAGTTAATTTTGGTAAGTGGTGGAGATACATTGACCCCGCACTTCATCCAACTTTAAAATATGATTATTATCAAAAAATTATAAATTTAGAAGTTGATGTTGGTTTTGATAGTCCTTCAAATATTGCCGAAAGTTTAACTAATCAATTAAAGAAATCTAAAAATCCAGAGGCGATTTTAGGTCAAGTAGGTTCAGGAAATGAAATTAAACAATATGATATTTCGACAAAACTTGAATCTGAATTATATAGAACTTTTCGTTCTGCTACTCCAATAAGTTTCGATTCCGCAAATTATACTCAATTCTTTTCAGCAAGTGCGAAGGAATTCGATGATGACAATATTTTTAGTGCATCCGAGAAAGCGGTTCAGTATATAAGTAACTATAATTTTATTGGAATGAAACGTCCAGAAATATATGTCAATGGACGAATAATTTCAGAGTTTAATAATACAGATAGTATTTCATTATTTAAAGAAATTTTAAGAAATTCAGGGGATACATTGATAGTAACAGATTTTAATTATACTTTATCAAATACAAGAAAATTAAGAGATTTCTTCTCTTCTCAAAAATTATATCCAGAATTATTCGAATATCCTTTTAATGATAAAGTTAATATTAATAATTCAAGATATATCCATTTTAACGCTTCGAATAATACTGATACAGATGGAGACGTTTATGTTGATAGAATAGGAAATGATAATTATACAGGAACAACTGATAAATCTTCCATTCCAGTTTTTATCGATTTTGATTCTGAGAGCGAATTTGTATATAATCCACCAACTGAAAAATTAGAAGTTTCTTTTGGTTGTTGTGTGCCTTATTATACAGGGACAAATTATCAAGTTGCTTTTGAAACAAAGAAAAACGGAGGACTAAGAACAGAACTTTTTTCATCTTCTAAAGTTGGACCGAGTTCGGTTTTAGTTATTCCGGAAGATTGGATGATTGGTTATGATTTACACTTTAACGCTTACGGAAACGATAGTATTTTATTATATAATGGTTATTTAAATAGATATATAGATTCGCAGGGAAATTTTTATCTTGATGACTGGAACGGACAGGCTCAACCAATTAATGAATATGCTACTGAGATATATTGCGGAACAAGAGACCCTTTAATTAATTTTGATTCTACAACTTCAAGATATGGAATAAGTCGTCTTCATACTTCGGAACAAGTTGGAAATTTTTATATGTCTGGTTCTGGACAATTACCAGTTGCCGATGATGCCTCTGATGAAGTTTATAAAATGAATAAAAGATTAAATCAATTTTCATATACTCCCGATATGATTCCATATGATACTAAACAAGAAGAGGGTGGGTTTTCTTTTTTCAAAGCGAATTTAAATTTAGATAGAACGAGAATTTATGATTCTCATAGTGGAGTTTATATTAATAAAATTGGAATTTCAGAAACAAATTGGAATAAATCACTAATGGGAATTTTAGGATTTTCTTATAATCAATTTTTTAAACAAGAAAATTCAATTAAATATTATGAAAAAAATATTGAATATAATAATATTTCATCAAATTTATTAAGATTAAATAATATTAATTTAAATGGTTTAACAACTCCAACAACTAATAATAACGTTACTTCAGAAGATTCAATTGATTATTGTGTTAATGTTTTTAATTCAGTTATTTATTCCCCTCAGATGCCTCTTCCTCAAATTTACGCAGGGTATTCAGGACAAGGACCAGACCCTTCCTTATTTCCTACAATAGTCCAGAAATCAGATTCAACATTTATAAAAGCGGATAATTTACCATTGAAACAAGATTCTCCATATTATATTATTAGAACTTCAGTTTTAGGAAAGGCGACAATGGATTCAAATAGAAATTTATATCCAGTTATTGCAACAATCGACAAAACAACTCCTTCAAATGATTATTTTTCAAATGTAACTTCTTCAGAATTTACATTTACCCAACCAATGACAATAACAGAAATAAGGACAGACATAACAAGACCAGACGGGAGTTTTGCTTTTTGTGATGATAGAAGTTCAGTTATTTATAAAGTTCAGAAAAACGTTTCAACAGATTTTAATATTGGAGAAGAAATTCTTCAACAAGAACAAAAAAAATAATTAATAGTTTTTTTAGAAAAAATAAAATATAGAAAAATATTATAAATGACAGAAGAAGAAATTATTTTAAATTTATTATTACAAATCGATAAAATTCCTAGTCCTCGAATTCTCGATTTTGTTGAAGAATTAATAAGTCAATTAAATTTTATTTATTTAGAAGAAGATTGGAGTTCTGATTCTGATGTCTTTACAGAATCAGAAGAGGAAGATTTAACTGACGAACAAATTGAAGATTTAAGAAATTTAGATGTCTATTATTGGTCTAATAATATAAATTTAAATATTGACAATTAATATAATGAAAAAGTTATTGATTATCGGAAATGGTTCTTCTTTAAGAGATTTTGATTTTCAAAAAATCGATAGAAATAAATATGATATTATGGGGTTATGTCTTGCTTTCCGTTATTGGAATAAAAAGAAATGGTTTCCAGATTATTATTGTATCGCCGACTCAGTAGTTCATAAAAGTAATTATTATCATATTAATAAATTAATTAAAAATGAAAATATAAAAAAATGTTGTTTTAATCAAGATTCTCTTTTTTGGGAATATGATAAAAAGATAATGAAACATCAAAATAAAATTGATGTTATTCAACAAATGCAAAAAGAACAAAGTTCAATATTTTCTTTATTGAATACTTATTCAACTGGGTCAATTTCGGTTTTATGGGGGATTCATTTAGGATATGAAGAAATTGACATTATAGGAGTTGATAATGATTATATTGAAATATTACCAGAAACAGAAGTTCGAAAAGATGGAACTTTAACAATAGTTAAAGAAATAAAAAATAATCCAAATTATTTTTTTGACTCTTACCAAATGGAAGGAGATGTTTATAATAAACCAAATGGAGATTCAATTCATTTAACAAGTTGGGAACAATTGGCTCAGCAAGTTATGTGTCATAATAAGAAACATAATAAAAATATTAAAGTTACTAATTATAATTATAAAAAATCTATTTCTAATTTTATTGAAACAAAAGATTTAAGTCAATTTTTATTTAGTTAAATGAAAAACCAATTTTTAGTTTCGGTATTAATTGATTTGTCTTGAACTATTGTATTTATTTCAACTTTATCTTTTATCTGCTTAACATCATTTGAAATATTATTTATTCTTTTATTAATATTATCTAAATTTTTTAATATTTCGATAATTAGTTTTTCATTCTTAGAACCTTGTTTTTCCATTATATTTAATCCATATATTTATTATCATTTAAATATTTCATTAAAATTTTTTTATCTCTTTTAACTAATATCATATATAATTTACTTGCTTCTATTACGTTATATCTTGGTTCTCCTCCAGCATTTATTAACTTATGTTTCTCTTCAAAGTGAATATATTTTTTATGATATAATTCATATAAATAATTGTCACAATACCAATTTTTTATTTTTGGATTAAATGCATATCTGAAAATATTATAATGTTTTTTAGAAACTAAAAATTGAGTCATTGGAAGATTTAGATTTCCATTGAAACAACCAGAGATTCCAATATCATCAGTTTTTTTTAAATTATTAATTAAATCATTTAACCATTCATCATTATCAGGATATAGTATATCATCACCTACTAACCAATAATAATCAAAATTGTCTTTTAATGCTTCTTCATATAAAAAATTCCAATGGTGAGTGACTGCTCCTTTTTCGAAATCATTTTTAAACCATTTAATATTTTTATAATCAATTTTATTTTGTTCTTCTATTGAATCAAATATTTTGTCATCTTTATCAAATGAAATATATAAATGGATTTCAAAATTATTATAATTTTTAATTTTTTCAATTGTTAATTGATTTAAATAACTTTCTAGAATATTAGACCATTCTCTTTTATTTGAAGTTGTTGGAATTAAAAAACAAATTTTCATTATATTATAATTAAATATTTTATATTTTTTTTAATTATAAT
>JABXKD010000111.1 GCA_013375475.1 Promethearchaeota archaeon | reverse complement strand
GGCTAGAAGGTGAAGATTTACCTAATGCTCATGTTGCCATAGATTTTCTCTTAGATCGAAAGTATAAATGTGCGGAAGACCCTGAAGAATTTAAAGGTAAAACTTTTGGAATTATTGGTGGAGGAGCAGTTGCCGTAGATGTTGGTGAAACTGCTGTTAGATTAGGAGCTACAAAAGTCGATTTTGTAGACATATTAACTGAGGAAGCCCTTAAAAATGTGCTTAAAGATTTACACGAAGCTGAGAGAGAAGTTATGAAATACAATTTTACTACCTCGACTAAAAACATTACCCAAGAGCCTAATGGAAAATTGGCTTTAAATTGTTATAAGGTTGAATGGGGAGAACCCGACCCAGAAACAGGAAGAAGACCTTTAAACAAAGTTGAAGATTCTGATTTTAAAATCGTTGTTGATTACGTCGTTACTGCCATCGGACAAGGCCTCGACATGGTTCCCATTAATACTGCAACTGATAACAAATTAAAAATTGAGAGAGGTAAGATAGTAGTTGACAATTTAACTTACGAAACTACTATTCCAGGAGTTTTCGCTGGCGGAGATATAATCGTTGATTCATTAATGTGTGCGGTTGATGCGATCGGAGATGGAAGAGAGGCAGCATTTTCAATAGATCGTTATATCCGTGGAGTAGATTTGAAAGAAGGAAGGATA
Organism: Promethearchaeota archaeon; assembly: GCA_013375475.1. Taxonomy (GTDB): domain Archaea; phylum Asgardarchaeota; class Lokiarchaeia; order Sigyniarchaeales; family SOKP01; genus SOKP01. The sequence goes on along the minus strand of JABXKD010000111.1, from coordinate 8,553 downwards.
AATAAAGAGGATTTAAAACGATCTACTATTCCTAAGAAGTATATCCAAGTTAATGCTTGTCAAGAAATGAACTTTATGCCGGGAGAAGAAAGATTGGTTTGTTTTGAAGAGATGGAACTAGGATTTACGGAAGAACAAGCAATAAAAGAAGCAAATAGGTGTTTGAACTGTAATATTTGTAGTAATAGCGACCAGATCCCTGAAGATTATACTGGGGCTGTTGATTCTTCCGGTTTTATGATTTGTAACTATGGAAACCAAGACAACATGAGTTCGTATAACGCTACAGATTATCTCACCGTCCCTAAGAGCGTTATCGGGATATTAAATCACAATGAAATTGTACCTGTTGTTTTACCTGACGAAAAATGCTGTGGACACGATATAATCTGGCAAGGTGACACAGAATCTTTTGAGAAGTTAGCAAGATACAATGTTAAATTGTTCAAAGACGCTGGAGTGAAAACTATTGTCTTTAGTTGCCCTGAGGGGTATTACGCCTGGAACAACGAATATAGAAAATTGTTTAATAAACGCGATGAGTTCGACTTTGAACTTTATCACATTTCTGAGTATATCATAAAAGAAAAGCTATTAGAAGATGTATCGTTTCCAAATCTGGGAGAAGTCAAAGTAACTTACCATGATCCGTGTAGGCTTGGTCGTATGAGCGATGTTTATGATGCTCCCCGTGAAGTTCTAAGTAAAATCCCAGGTATTAAACTACTTGAAATGGAGAATAATAAAGTTGATGCAGACTGTTGTGGTGTTTCTGCTTACATATCATGCAACCAAAACTCAAAGCTCTTACAAGAATCGAGAGTAAAACAAGCAATCGAAACTGGTGCAGATTATTTAATTACAACTTGTCCAAAATGTTTAACGCATTTAAATTGCTATCTTAACGAGAATAAGGAACTTAAAAACAAAATTCTAGTAATTGACTTACTAACGTTCATTAGTAAAATGCTTTTTATGCCGTAAATATGTATCACTCCTATCTTTATAAATTTTTTAAACCCCATTCTTTTACACCCCAATCATAGCAACCTTAAATAATTTTTAAACTTTGAATCACTAAAAATACTGTATAACAATTTTAATTAAAAAGGAGTCTCGATTAAATTTGCCTTACGAAATTCTTGAGAAATTTGAGCTTGGAAATAGTGGAACAATTTTTGAAATGGTATTGAAAACGCCACTAATAGCTAAAAAAGCTTATGCTGGTAATTTTATCATTGTTAGAGTTAATGAAACTGGAGAAAGAATTCCGCTAACAATTGCCGATTACGATCGAAAAAAAGAATCCATAACGCTCATAATTCAAGTGGTGGGTAAAAGCACTAAATTACTTTGTAACCTAAGAGTCGGCGATAAGATTCTTGATGTAGTCGGACCCCTAGGGAATAGAATTCATATTGAGAAGTATGAGCATCCAATAGTAGTAATCGGCGGAGGAATTGGGATCGCTCCATGTTATATTCAAGCAAAAGAACTAAGAGAAGCAGGTAATAAGATTATCACGATATTAGGTGCTAGAAGTAAAGGATTGTTAATTTGGAAAGATAGGATGAACTCTGTGAGTGACGAATTAATTATCACAACAAATGATGGTAGCGAAGGGATACAAGGTGTAGTAACAGATCCGTTAAAAAAGATTATTCAAGAAAAAAAAATAAGCTTAGTTATCGCAATCGGACCATTGGTAATGATGAAATATGTTGTCCTTACAACTAATGGATCTGGGGGATTACCCAGAGTGAAAACCGTTGTCTCTTTGAACACGATAATGATTGATGGAACGGGAATGTGTGGAAGTTGTAGGTTCTCTACTCTTGATGGTGGCGTTCAATTTGCGTGCGTTGATGGTCCAGATGTGGATGGACACATTGTCGATTTCGATAATCTCTTAAAACGCGCTAATAGGTTTCTTGAACAAGAAAAACATTCATTAGAATGCTACGACGAAGAGTGTAGGGCATTAGAAAAACATAAAAGAGAGGTGACATAGAGTGGGAAATCAGAGATCATCAATAGACATAGTAAATAATAATAAGGGAAAAAAAAGATTGAAGAATAAAAAACGACCGAAAATGATAGAACAAGATCCAAGTGAAAGGATCAAAAATTTTGCAGAGGTATCATTAGGGTTAACAGAAGAAATGGTTGAATTAGAAACTCAGCGTTGCTTACAGTGTGAAAATCCTCTTTGCGTTGCTGGGTGCCCTGTTAACATCAAAATACCTCAATTTATAAAACTACTAAAGGAAAAAAAATACATAAAAGCCCTTTACAAGATAAAAACAGACAACCTATTACCTGCAATTTGCGGGAGAGTGTGTCCTCAAGAAATTCAATGTGAACAAGCGTGCATATTGAATAAACTTGGAGAACCAATCGCTATTGGTCAACTAGAAAGGTTCATCGCTGATTGGGAAAGAAAAAATAATCTTAAAGAGTGTCCCGAATGCGCAGTTCCCAAGGGGATTAAAGTAGGAGTTATAGGAGCAGGACCGGCAGGGTTAGCTTGTGCCGGAGAATTGGCAATGAACGGTTATGATGTTACTGTTTTTGAAGCGTTCCACATGGGTGGCGGAGTTCTGAGTTATGGAATACCCCAATTCAGATTACCTAAAGAAATAATTAAAAGTGAAATTGAGACTTTAGAGATGCTAAATGTTAAATTCGAATATAATGTAATTATTGGTAAAACTTTGACAATAGAAGATTTGAAAGAAATGGGCTTCAAGGCGTTTTTTATAGGTGTAGGAGCAGGACTACCTATGCTATTGAAAATTCCCGGGATAAATTTGAACGGTGTTCTATCAGCTAACGAGTTCCTTACGAGATCCAATTTAATGAAAGCATTTCGATTTCCCGATTATGATACTCCTGTTAAAGTTGGAAAAATTGTTACTGTCATAGGAGGGGGGAACACAGCATTAGATTCAGCGAGAACTGCCTTACGATTAGGAGCAGAAAAAGTTAATATCGTCTACCGTAGATCTGAATCAGAAATGCCGGCAAGAAAAGAAGAGTATCATCACGCTGTCGAAGAAGGTATTCAATTTCAATTTTTAACAAATCCAGTGAGATTTATTGGAGATAAAAACGACCATGTGAGCAAAATGGAAGTGATTAAGATGAAACTAGGAGAACCTGACGATTCTGGGAGGAGAAGACCTATTAAAATTGAAGGTTCTGAATACTTGATAGAGACCGACACAATTATCATCGGGATCGGAACAAGTGCCAATCCTATCTTAACTAAGTCAATTCCTGAATTGAAACTAAATAAATGGGGATATATCGAAACAGATGAAAACGGGCAGACTAATCTTGAAGGAATTTTTGCTGGTGGGGATATTGTAACTGGGGCTGCTACTGTTATCACTGCGATGGGAGCAGGAAAAAAAGCAGCACATGCAATAAATAATTATTTGCAAGAAAAAACTATTAATTAGTTATAGCAACTCCTATTTTTACGATTCTGTTTTGTTACCTTAATTTTTAAAAAAGACATAGATTAATTCTCTTTGTATTCTAAACAAAAGCTAAAAATTAAATAATTAACATATTTTCTCAAAGGCGTTAAAAAGGATAAAGATAAATATAGTCTACAAACGCGTATGATTCTTTCCTTAGGAACAGCAATAAGAAATTTTACAAAGTAAAAAATCTTGTACATTTTCATTTATGGTTATTTAAAAATATTTATCTAAAATAATCATTCCGTATCTGAGAAGATGCGCTTCTTTATCCGTTTACCGGTCTTAGTTGCTGCTATTCCACCCTTTCCCGTTTCTTTTAATTCGTATGGTAATTTCATCCCTACCTTCATCATTGCATGTATCACCTCATCAGCGGGTATGACGGAAGTGACACCAGAGAGAGCCATTTCAGCAGCTAAAAATGCATTTACAACTCCGATCGCGTTTCTCTTAATACAAGGTGATATTACCAATCCCGCAACCGGATCACATACTAGTCCTAAGATATTCTTTAAAGTCAATGCGATTGCATGAGTTATCTGGTCGTTTGTTCCCCCTGCCATATATGTAATAGCTGCAGCAGCCATAGCGGAAGCAACTCCAACTTCCGCTTGACACCCTCCTTCACTTCCAGACAACATAGCTTGGTTTCCTATAATACTACCAACTGCGGCTCCAACTATTAAAGCATTCAAAACATCCTCATCAGACTTTTCCAAGATTTCTTTTGCCTTGAAAAGTACAGCAGGCATAACTCCCGAAGAACCTGCGGTCGGGCAAGCAACAATTAACCCCATACCACTATTGTATTCTCCAATAGCCATTGCCCACGCTATTGCCTCCTTCATATGTTTACTATAAAACAAACCTTTCGAAAGCATTTTTTTTGCTTGATTACTTGCTTCTTTTATTGGTAATTCGATATCGGAAACTAAAGCTTTTTCTAGGGATTGTTTCATAATATCTAATATCCTTTTTAAACGCTGAATAACAGTAGATTCAGAATTATGAGTATACTCACATTCATCCTTTATTATTAACTCATGTAAAGCAATATTACTAGTTTTAGAATCATCTATTAATTGAGAGATCGATTCATACATTTATAATCCTCACCCAAATTATTTCAGGATACTTTTTTATTGCTTCTATTACTTCGTTTGGAATTTCTGAGTCTGTTTCAAGCCATGTTAAAGCAATCTTTTTCTTTATATTCCTAGATACTTTCATGGAGCCAACATTTAGATTAAATTTTTGGAGAGTGCTTGTAATATTCACGATAGCACCAATCTTATCTTGATTTAAAATAACTAAAGTGTTTGGTTCTCCTCCAAAACCCGCTTCTAGCCCATCTACCTCTTTGATTACTATATTACCCCCTCCTATAGAAGAACCAATAACTCTCATATATTCTGAATTACTTTTCATTTCAATACTAACTGAATTAGGATGATATTCAACTCCTAAGTCCACAATATCAAATCTATACTTTAGTCCATTATTTTCAGCAATTTCAATTGCGTTTTTAATTCGTTCATCTTCTGGGCTAAATCCTAATAAACCTCCCAGAATAGCAATATCTGTACCATGCCCTCTATATGTTTCCGCAAAAGATCCATGAAGACCGATTATTACGCTTTTAGGTTTTTTCCCAAAGAGAAGTTGGGCAACATACGCAATTTGACACGCTCCTGCCGTATGACTTGAACTAGGACCGACCATAACATGACCAATTACATCAAAAATCGAAGTATACTTCAATTGACATCACAATTAATTCATCTTTTATTTCGTTATAATATTTATGTAAGAGATTTTATTTATTTCCTTGAGGACACACTCGTAGACAATTAGAGCAATAGTTATTGGTTAATAAACTCTCCATACATTTTTCCCTATCAATGTGTGTAATGACACCCGAACCTTTGATTTTTTCAATAGGTTCCTCGTAAGTGGCTTTGCCAAGACAATTTGTGATATATACGCCGCAACTATCGCAAAACTCTTCCATTTCGCTAAAATCCATTTCTCTCGTTTTTGGAATATCTGCATCGGTAGTAATTATACTCCATCTCTGTCTCGGGCCGAATTCTGGTGTTAGAATTAACCCATTTCTGCCTTTTATGCCTAAGCCAGCAGCTACAGCGTGGGCGGTAAACAATAGTTTCCCTCCAAAAGGATGGTGTGCTTCGGCTTTATACCCTTTATTCTGAAAAAAATTAGTCAATTCGATAGTTTTTTCTCCTAATTCGTAATACACTCTAAACGCTTCAATACTAACCTGAACGCTTGGCGCTGTTTTGATTTTTTCCCATTCCATTTCCATGCCAAAAATTATCGCGTTCTTTCCTACTATTGGAAGATTTTTGAAAATATAGTTTTTTAACACGGGCGTATAACCAATTAGTGCAATTCCCTTTTCTTTAGCTAAACTCTCAAACTCTATCCAAAACTCTGGTGTCGTCTCGGTCTTGCTATTATCGCCATTTTGATATTTCGTTTTGTTCGCCTTTTGAAAGCCTTTAAACGTCCCTGTTAGATACTTACTGTATTCTTTCGCAGTTTCTCGGTCCAATTTTTGTTCGGTTGATAATTTCATCGTAAAAAGCTCTTTTGGAACAATAAAGACTAAACCCTCGTTCTCTCCAATATAAGTAGGCTCGACTTTTTCTTTTTCCATAATGATACCTCAATAATTTATAATACCAAAATTATTACTTTAACTTGTAATATTTAGAATCAATTAAGAGAATAATAATTCTATGATTATTAATAGTAAGGATCTTAAATATAAGTGCCAGTTTTGCAATAACTCTTTAGAATCCCGATTTTCAAAGTGTTTTAATATTTATTGCCAAGGGCATAAATTCAATTTAGATAATTTAATTATTAATAGGTTAAATCCCGAGTTAGGTATTGGGAGAATTATAAAAAAGTTAGAAATTCCCGCTTCAAGATCTTTAGACGACGAGGACTCATATTATATAACCAAATACAAAGTCAGGTTTGAAAATAATGTAGTAAAAATAATTCATCCTCTTGACCTCATACATTATATTTTTGAAGTTAACGATAGAATCCTGACTAAAAGTGGAATTGGAACCATCAACTCTAACAATTTTTTACTAAAGGATGGAAGCACCTCTTATGAGGTGTTATTTCCAAACGGGAAATTAGTCCAAATTTATGAATCTGAAATTATTTCAAAATACGAAACTCCTATTAAGAGGATAATCGCAAGAAAAAGAATAGATCCTCCTAAAAATTTTCTAATAAAATATTGGGCAAATCTCTTTCATTCATATTACACCTCTTATCAAATAAAATGTATTACAAACTCAAGACTTTCTTTAATGCCACATCAAATAAATGTAGCTCATCGATTGTCCGAGGAATACTTTCCTCGCATAATTTTGGCTGATGAAGTAGGACTAGGAAAAACTATTGAAGCGGGTATTTACATCAAAGAAATGATGGCCAGAAATCTCGCTGAGAGAATTTTAATTGTCGTCCCAGCTACGTTAGTAAAACAATGGCAATTTGAAATGCAAAATAAGTTCAACATTGAGTTTACAATATATGACGGGAAGAAAATTAAAGAATTAAAGAAGAGTGGAACTAAAAGAAGTGCTGAGGTGCTTCAAAATCCATTTTATTACGATAATTTAATTATTTGTTCCCTCCAATTTGCGAGAAATAGGAAATATATAGATTTACTTTCTCAAATTTCCTGGGACATAGTAGTATTTGACGAGTCTCACCATTTGCGTAGGTATTTAATTAACGCAACTACTGGAAATTACAGGGAAACATTGAACTACGATTTAGCGAGACATTTAAGTTTAACTACTGAATCACTACTATTGTTATCAGCCACACCCCTACAATTACACTCTTTTGAACTATATTCGCTTATAGAATTGATTCAAAGAGAAGCTTTTGACAATTTTTCAGATTTTGAACACTTTCGGAAAAATATGCCATTCATAAATTTACTAACAGCTAACATTAATCAAATCGATAATCTCAACAATTTTGAAGTAAAGAATACGATTAAACTTCTTAAAAACTTGAACCATGTAAATAAAAATAAGAAGGATAAAGAGATACTTGATCAATTAACGGACGACGAATATAAATTAAACCTCTTAAAGAAAATTGAAAAAGACCATACTCTTTCTCAATTTCTAATAAGGAATCGCAAGAAAAATGTATTTTCAGAAGATTTTATAAACGAACGAGTTGTTAAAACGATTATCGTTAACCCTACGAAGCAAGAATTAGAACTCTATAATGAAATTCGGCTCTATTTAGCGAAGATTTACAACACTTCAACGAGTAAAGAGAATATAGGAATAGGCTTCATCATAACAACGCTACAAAAACTCCTTACAAGTTCTAAATATGCGTTTTTGAAAAGTCTTGAACGAAGAATAGAACAAATTGAACGACAGAAAAATCTCTCTATTGAAATGAACATCTTAAGAGAAGAGGATCCAGAATATTACGAATTGGAGTTAGAAGATGAATTTATAGATTCTGAGATTACCTTCAATGATGAGATTGAATCCACGAACAAAAAAGGAAAAGCGGCTCTAGGCTATCTAAACCAAGAAAAGATACTAAAGGATTTTTACGCTAAATTGAACGCTTTACCATATGATTCTAAATGCCAAAAACTTGTAGAGTTGGTAGGACGGATTTATCGTCAAAATCCTAATGAGAAAATCTTGATTTTTACTCAATTCGTTGATACACTTCTATACTTAAAAAAACTATTGAATAGTCAAGAAGAAGAATATTTTATAGAAACATTCTATGGTGGGCTAGATAAAGTCGAAAAAGACGAAGCAGTTGAACGATTCCGGACTAATGAGAAGTTTGCTATTTTAATATCTACAGAAATAGGTGGTGAAGGGAGGAATTTTCAATTTGCCAGGATTTTAATTAATTACGATTTACCCTGGAATCCTATGAAGTTAGAACAACGAATTGGACGACTTGACAGAATCGGTCAGAAATCTAAAAAGATATACATATATAACTTTTACCTTGAGGGAAC
>JABXKD010000110.1 GCA_013375475.1 Promethearchaeota archaeon | reverse complement strand
ATTCATAGCAATGAAAATCCTTTAGAGGTTATTTTTTTTTGTAGAAAGAACCATAGAGACGCGATTAATAAGCATGGTTTAGAACTACTGGCTGTAAATAGTAATTTGGTGTTAACAAATATTAAAGCGTACGAAAATGCGGAAGAATTTACCGAAGCATACAGTATTGGTGATGATTACCAGTTTGATTATCTTTTCATAACGACTAAAGCATACGACACTAAGACAGTTATGATTCAGTATAAGGGGCTAATAGAATCGAGTAATTTGGTAATAATTCTACAGAATGGTCTTGGGAACGAGGATGTAGTGAAAAGGAATTGCGACGAGAATAAAGTTATAAGAATCGTTACTTCACACGGTGCACTATTGGAGAAACCGGGTAAAGTGCGTCATACTGGCATAGGATTTACGGAAATTGGATTTACGTTTTTGAAACCTCAAATTGGGAATAGTGAGGATTACGATCAGGCATATGAGAAAATTTTTTTATTAAAAACATTACTTGATGCGGGAGGAATAAAAACTGATATCGTAGAGGATATAATTAAATGTTCTTGGGAAAAAGCATTTGTTAATATTGGAATAAACGCGTTTGCTGCTTTAACTCGCCTAAATAACGGTGAACTTCTAGAAGACGAATACTTGAAGCGGTTAATGGGTATAGCTGTTGAAGAAGCTTTAGAAATTGCCAAATTAAAAGAAATAATCCTCTCTGATAGAGATTATGTAGATCTGATGTATTCTGTCGCTGAAAAGACATACAACAATAAGAACTCAATGTTGCAAGATATTTTAAAGGATAAACCTACAGAAATTGACTTTCTCAACGGGAAAATTGTAGAACTCGCAAAGGAGGTAAGTGCTAAAGCCCCGATAAACGAATTATTAACATTTTTGATAAAGGGATTAGAAAGATCATTTAGATAGGGAATTTATGGTTTTAGGGTCATGAAGTATGCGTTTTCCCCGTCTCTGTAATATTTTTCTTTTATGCTATGAGTAATGAAATTAAATTTCTTGTATAAATTAATAGCAGTATAATTACTCACTCTTACTTCTAAGACAAACTCGTCGATCTTATATTTTTTCAAATTTTTCATAGAATTGGCCAAAATAGCTGATGCGACACCTAGGCGCCTGTATTTTTTTAATACAGCTATAGATACTAAATGTCCTTTGTTTACTAACTTTAAACTATGTATTGCGGGAGTTCTTTCAACTCTCCACATAATATATCCAACAATTTTTCCATTATTATTGCACGCAACAAGGAAAGCTTCCGGATAATTATCCAATATGCTTTTATAAAAGAAGTAGGGATAATCTTCGGGTAATTCTTTTTCGTTTACTACAATAACTGCTTCTAAATCTTCTTGTGTACATCTTCTTACTATTATAGGCTTAATATCACTAAAGTCGTCAGAGTAATTAATGCGAGTATCTTTGTCTGTACCCATAGTTATATGAGCTCGTCTTGTAGTTCTTAATATAAAATATAATTACTAGTAAATAATATTTTAGAAATTATTAAGCTTTTTTAATTAGTAAATTGGTTTAAATTCAATCTTTTAAAATTTTGAAAGCATCTTCTTTTTGTTTTTTTATATATTGTATTATGGCATCTAAAGATGCTTGAATGTTACTTTTATTATCAAATGTCTCAATTATGTTTTTTAATGCTTTTTCTTTAGTATTTTTTAGTTTAGTAGCAATTTTTATCATTTCTGGTAATGTTCGTACGATATTATCAACGATTGTGACATCCGCCCATAAAGAAGTTCTACTAATTGGATTTAAATCAACGGCTATTATTTTTTTTCCGATTTTTTTCAAAGCTTCCGTTCTATCTCCGTCTTCTAAAGGAACAAATACGACATCGGCTATTTTAATACCATTGGGATCGACGTTTCTTCTATTGCTTGAGATTTCTTCGATTTCAACCATAGTTGTTTCATCTATTCCTAGTATTTTTTCAGCTCCCGCATTCTCCAAAACTTTCTTAATCGCTTCTATTCTACCCTTTTTCCTGTAAAACAAGTTAATCTCAAGTGGAGCATTTGTTATTTTTGATAGTTCTACCAATTTTCTAGGGCATAAAGCCGCAGTATTCCCATTGACGCTTATAATCGGATTTTTAGCAAGAAATAATAGCGCAACGGCTGCTTTTATGGCTTTTTTTGCGATCTCACTAGTTTTTTCTCCCAACATGTAATCAAAGCATTCTCCTCTTCCATGAGCGATTAGTCCTGCTTCAGCAACGATCAATTTTTTCATACCTTCAATGATATCGTGTCTATATTTTAGACTCTCATAGCGAGGATGATCTTTAGGGACATCGTGATCTTGGTTATTATTTGTACTCATAATTAATAGGGTTCACAATAAGAGATATTTATATAGATTGAAATAAAGAAAAACTATTAATCTTTTGGATCCTTTTTATTTTTGTTGATTAATATGAGTTCGACCGAACAACGGAAAAGTAAAGATTTACAGCTATTTCAGACAAAAAGGTTATTAAATCAGTTAAAGGATAAGAAGGGTTTTCACACAGAGTTAGTTTCTTTATATATTCCTCACGATCGTAAAATCTCTGATGTTACTAATCATCTAAAGAACGAAGTAAGCGAAAGTCAGAATATTAAATCAAAACTTACCAGGAAAAATGTATTGGATAGCATATCAAGCTTGATGGGTCAGTTAAAAAACATAACAGAAGTACCTGAAAATGGATTAGTAATGTTTTCAGGAGCAATCCCACAAAATAATACTCCCGGAACTGAAAGGAACGAATTATATATTGTACATCCTCCTGATAAAGTATTAACCTTTAGATATCATTGTGCAAGTGAATTTTTATTATGGCCATTAGAGGAGATGCTTCAAACAAAGGAAACATATGGATTACTTGTCATAGGGCGAAAAGAATCTGCTGTAGGATACCTTACGGGTAATCACGTGGAAATTGTGCGAGACTTTACTTCTGGGGTTCATGGTAAGCATAGAGCTGGAGGTCAATCACAAAAAAGATTTGAGCGGCAAATGGAAGAAGCAGAAACCAGGTTTTACAGAAGAATCTCTGAGGAAGTCAACAAATTATTTCTCAGTATGGAAGATTTACAAGGAATTTTTATTGGAGGACCAGGTCCATCGAAAGAAAAATATGTAAATGACGAAAGTTTAGATTATCGGTTGCGAGACAAAATTCTAGATGTCGTAGACTTAGGTTATGGAGGAACCGAAGGAATTCGTGCTTTGATTGAAAAGATAAAGGATAAAATTGCAAATGTTAAGTACATTAAGGAAAAGGAAGTTATGCAACTTTTTTTAAAGGAAATTTCAAACGAAACGGGAATGGCAGCCTATGGTCTTGAGGAAGTGCAGAAAGCTTTAAACATGGGCGCTGTAGATAAATTAATACTTTCTGAAAAATTAGATACTGTACAAGTAAATATAGAGTGTACTAATTGTAATTATAAGGAATCTCGGACAACAAGAGAAGCAGGACTTGGCAAATTAGAAGATGAAATTCAAGATGATAAATGCCCTGAATGTGGTTCTAACTCGTTTAACAATGTAAAAACGATTTTACTAATAGAGGAGCTTGGGGGCATAGCAGAAACTGTGGGGTCTGAAGTAATAATTATTTCTCCGGATACTGAAGAAGGGGATATGCTATACAGTACCTTCGGAGGAATTGTTGCTATTCTTCGTTTCAAGCTTACATATTAGAAAGAATTTCGTAACTATAATAAAAAAATACTATTTTTCTTAAAACAATAAGATTATAATGGAAATTGAACCCGAATAGATTAATAGGTTGATTAGGATGAAAATAGAAGAAATGTTATTAAAGTTAAAAATAATTATGTTTGGGGGGAAAGGAGGAGTTGGAAAGACTACTTGCGCTTCAAGCGCTGCAATATGGGCAGCAGAGCACGGAAGAAACACGTTAATCATTAGTACTGATCCCGCTCATTCATTAGGAGATAGTTTAGGAATTATTCTTCCGCCAGGCGAGGCAACAAGGATACCGGGAGTAAGAAATTTAACCGCGTTAGAAATAGACCCCAAAGCAGATGTTTCAGAATATAAAGGACTCACAACCATGAACCCCTTAGAAGGAACTGATATGCCAGATGTTATGGGGGGTTTTCCTTTGATGGAAGATTTACAAGACATGACATCAATGAGCCCCCCTGGTATCGACGAAGCTTTCGCATTATTGAAAGTGTTAGAATTTATTGAGACTGAGCACGATTACGATTTAGTTATTTTCGATACCGCTCCGACAGGACATACTCTTAGGTTTTTAAGCCTTCCAGAAACATTATCGGGATGGATTGGCAAATTATTGAAGATGAGATTAAAACTTGGCAACCTAATGGGATTAATGAAAAGTCTATTTACGAGCGCAGATAAAAAAAAAGATAATTCCGTAGAGGTTCTCGAAAGATTAAAAGAATCAATTCTTAGAGCGCGAGATGATCTTACCAATCCTTTGAAAAACTCATTTGTAGTAGTTATGATACCAGAAGAAATGGCAATTTCAGAAACGGGACGTCTTCTAAACGAGTTGTATAAATATAACATACCTGTTTCAAATGTAGTTATTAATAATTTATATCAAGATGATGACGATTTATGCGATTTCTGTAAATCTCGAAGGAAAATGCAACATCGCAATTTACTAAAGATTAAAGAAGTTATCGAAGAAGGATTTGGTAAAAATTTAATAAAGATACCTCTTTTTCGAGAGGAAATTAGAGAATACGACAAATTAAAAGAGTTTAGCGCGCATTTAATAGCCTAACCTTATTCTTTTACCCCATTTAAATATGTACAGTAGAGACATAAGTTAGTATTACCACAGGGGTATCCACATTCTTTACAGGTATTATAAGACATTGACTTATAATTATTAGAAAGAGTTTCAGACATTTCTAAAAAACCATTAAGCAAATTGAATTCAATTTCAGGGCTATACTTCTTACAATCTTGAATGAATTCAAGCACTCTTTTTCTCAAAATCGGATCTTTTTCTCTATAGGGACAATGCGAAGGATAGTAATCAATTTTTTTCAAGTTTGAGTAGAGGAAAATTTCTTCTTCTGGAATCTTCATTAAGGGGGTGATTTTTTTAACGAAATATTTTTGTAATTCTTTAGATTTTTCTTTAAACATATACTGATTTGCAATGAGTTTGAACCTTTTAAATAATATGTTCATCAAAAAAGTTTCCGCTATATCTGTTAAATTATGACCCATAGCGAGAACATCTGCACCTAATTCTTTTGCAGTTTCGTTCAACAGCCTTCTTCGAAATGTTGCGCAAAAATTACAAGCGTATTTGTTTTCCGATGTGTGTTTTTTTAATTCTACGATTTCATCTAAAGTTATTCCTGTTTTTTCTTTAAACGATACAATAATGTGTTCAATACCATACTTCTTACAAAATTCAATTGCGTTTTTGATGCTGTTGATTCTGTAATTTTTAATACCCTCGTCAATCGTGACCGCTATTATCGGTTTTGAATGATAGTTATTTTCTTGGATTTTAATTAAGTTGTAAAGTAATGAAAGAGAATCTTTTCCACCAGAAACTCCAACGACGATTTGATCTCGTGGTTTCAGCATTTTATACTTAGATATTGTCTGGAAGATATTTTTCTCGATTCTATCTGTAAAACAGGTTGTACAAATTAGTTCACCAGAATACTTTCTATGAACAACTACAGTCTTTTTTTTGCAATAGTCGCAAGTAGCCGTTTTCATAAAGACATTATAGCTATTATCATGATTGTTAATAAAGATCACATCAGCCGGTTTATTAGAGCCAAAAAAGGCCAAATCCGAAACTTATAAATGATAATACGAAGTTCCCAACAATGAGACCTAAAGCTATAATTCTTATAGTATTTAAGACGATGCTTTTAATTTTTCTTTTATCGTCATACCAGTATTCGTAGGTAACTTCAAAAACTGAATCTTTTTGAAGTGAAGTAGTTTCTGGTAAGGTGACTAAAACCGTATCTTTAAAGCCATCTCCAATGTCGTCAACTAATTCATATTTGTCTTTTCCTAGGAGAATTTCACTGTTAGGGTCCCCTTTTTGGGCGTCTTTGAGCAAAATTTTTACAGATTCTACGCTTTCAACGCGATATTCTGTTAATTTGCATTCGGTGTCTGTTCCCTTATAAATTAAGCGATCTTTTTTCTTCCGTGTAGAAGAATAATTTTCTCCAAATTTCCAGTTCACTAATTCCTTTAAGAACCTATCGCCATCGAACACAGGTAATGGCATCATATTAAATAGTGTTATTGAAAAGGAAATTATAAAAAGCCACACGAGTTCTCTTAACCAAAAATCTGGCCAACTACTAGTAAAGAATTTTGCGAAGTCATTTTTATGCATCCAGTAAGAAATGCTTTGAACGCCGATAAATACTCCAATGACTTCAACATCTATGATGTAATCCTTTCCTAGATCTGAAGTTAAGTTAATCGCTTTTAGAGTAAAGTTTGTCAATAACAACTCTAATGTGTCGCCACTCAATTTATCTATTGCGGTTCCATTTACTTCTGTAATTAAAATATCTGTCTCGGAGCTACTCGAAAAATTGTAAGTTATTCTTATCGCCGTTCCATTTGGTATGTAATTAAAGCGGATTTTTTCGTATATATCATATCGAGGTCCTAAGGTGACATTTTTTTCAGATGATAAATCAGTAACGGAATTATAAGTTCTAAACGTTAAATTATCTCCAATTGAAAATTTAACGCTTGTAGTGTTACTTAACACCGAAGTAAGGCTAATACCATCGTTTAAATTCAAGAAGAGGAAATCTGTGTCTGGATCTTCAGAATTTTTTATAGCTACGATGGCATCCCAAGGTTCAAGATTTCCATAGTTAAACCCTCCATCCTGAGCGGGTAGGACGCTATCAACTTGAATAACTTGCGTATAAAAAGGAGATACTAACAGGGCATAATTAATTACTAATAAGAATGCTATACCCGCGGTAATAGCGTTAACGAAAGTGCCCGCAGCAGCTATTCTTAATCGAGTATTTCTATGAAATTTTGACGATCTTAATTTTCTTTCATCAACTTCTACAAAAGCACCAAAACCTACCAAAAAAAACAAGCCAACGCCCATTATTCCAGTTGATCTAATCTCTACTCCATCGTTATTAGCAGAAATACCATGTGCAAACTCGTGGGTTGTCATAATGAATAATAGGGGTAATATCATATAAAATAAGGTAGGTAAATCGATAGTCACTCCCGGAATGAGGGGAGTAATAGCATTCTCTGGACTTGGCTTTAAAATCAATGTAACTATGTTTATATAGAAAAAATAAAAGCCAAATATTGTAAATCCGAAAGACACAAAAATTCCTATATTCCAAAAAATACGCCAAAACCTTGGATTTTTTTTTGAGATTTTTCTAATAAAATTATTGAGCTTTTTAGTTTTAAACAAGATTAAGAGGGGAAAAAAAAAGCTGTATGCTTCTTTTCTGTTTTTTAACGCGAAGACAAGTGCAATTACAATAATCCAAAAGATTAACGATACGATAAACCAAGGATTTAGGATGAAATCTGTAATAATATTAAGTAAACTCATGAAGTCTTATTTCATTCCGTATTATTTAATAAGTGTGTTAATTAAGAATAAAAATTAAGCTTATTCATTTTAACTTAAAATTAAGGGTTTTATTTAAGGAATTAAATGAAGTTTTTTTAAAATCCAATTGTCGATTAGAAATTTTTGAGAAATGTTCTTTTGTGCAATGGAGTGATTTTTAATAGCTGATTTCGGCACCCAATCTTCGATTTCATCAAACTTTATTAAAAATGCTTTATCGGTTTCTCCTAGAATTAATCCATCAATATCGCTCATTTCGTTGCTATTAACGCCTCTATTAATCGGCTCATTTAAAGGGATTTTGTAATCCTCAACTAGATTACATCCGATATTATTAGTTTTCTTTATTTCTTGGGATGAAGAAGTTTTTGTTTTAATACTACGCGCTATTTTTTTAGGGAGGGTAGAATATATTATTTTTTCTTGTAAAAAATGCGACAAAAGTAGCCTTAAAATTTCTGTTTGAGCAAGATTAAGCCTTTTTGAATATTTTCCGATATTAATCCATAGTACTTCGGCTTCTTTATCTTCCCAATTAAACGAGATGGAAGTTGTAGTGTCTTTATAGTTATGTTGACTTTGCCAATTAAGAGCTTGACGATTTAATACCCTTAAAATTAATACTATTTCTTCTAACGAAAATTTAATAGATTTACCCTCTTTGGATGAGGGTTTTTCCCACATTCCATTAGGTTTTTTCTTAAAACAATGCATAAAAGTAAACGGGTCTGAACTTGAAAAACTGCTCACTATGATGCCCGTATTTTGTCCAAAAAAGCTTTTTGAATGTGAGTCAACCATTTGTTTAAAATCTTAAGTTTATTTTAAATAATTGTAAGTCAATATATTTTAAACTAAAAAAACACCACTACAATCCTTCCTAAAAATGATAAGAAATTAAAAGATAAAATAATTATATGATTTATAACCCAAATGAGATATTCATAAGAAAAAACCTTAGCGGGGTGGGCTAGCCTGGTTTATGCCGCAGGGCTCATATCTCGACAATGTGTGGAAATAATAATTTTCTCACGCTTTTGGATGAGAAACCCTGAGATCGTTCGTTCAAATCGAACCCCCGCTACTTATTTTTCTTTATACTATTTAATTTTTTCAAGTAATTCTTTTAATTGTGTAGTAAATATGTTTCTGCTATGCTTTATGTTAATATATTGATTATTGTACCACTTTTTGTGTGTGCAATACAATTATTCGCAAAATATATTTATAAGTTGACATGATTAAAGCCAAATTAACCTAATATTTACTAAAAATTTATAAAAAAACAAAATGTGATTAAAAAATGGAAAAAAAGAATCTTGCTATTACTGTCCTTATCGTTGCATTGTTAGGCTCGGGAATAGCAAATATTTTACTAGTTGTGCTTCAACCTCGTTCGAGTGCTCCTGAATTGGGGGTAGCTTATTCAAGAGTTACTAGTTCTGGTCCAGACACACTAGAACTCATAGATGCTTGGGATCAAGCAAGCAACGATGTACTAGAACAAGTTGTCGAAACACTGTTCTTTTATGATTTAACTGACTTAGACTTACCTCGAATTAATTTGCTTGCTTACTCTTACTTCTGGGAGGACGTTACCACACTTCATAT
>JABXKD010000010.1 GCA_013375475.1 Promethearchaeota archaeon | reverse complement strand
CTACTTGATAGTTCTTATCAGGATTAATATAATTAACTAAAACCCTATTATACTTTTCATTCTTACGTTCACTCTCTAATTTAATTCCACCAATAATATTATCTTCGTTTAGTGTAAAAGATGCAGTGCCTGTAGTTTCAATTAAGAGTTTGAATTTACCTTGAACATAAGGCATCAACCCCCTCATGCCTTTTAAAAATACTTTTACATTTTCTATAATTTTTTTATTTTTACACGGAACACCTTCCCCATCAAATATACTTGATCCTACTGCACCATTAATTAAGGCGTTGTCTTCAAGAGTTAAATGTTTAGAACCAATTTTTTTTTCTCTTTTATCAACTAAAAAACTACGTTTATACTGGAACAGTTCTGCGTTTATTGCAGACGCAATTGGATTTAAAATCAAGTTTATTGTTCCTTTAGGAGTTAATACAATCGGCATCTTTTTGGTCTTTATTTTTGTCCGGTTAAGGTTCTTTTTTGCATTATTTAAAGCTTCAACTGCTGTAGTCGTTCCATCAATTTCTTTTAACTTTCTTTTCATTTGGGATTCATACCCATTTGATGTTTCTCCGGTCACCTTGTCCTTTACAATCATATTAGATGAAATTGAGAACAATGTTTCTTCTCCGTATGCTTCAACTCCATTCGAGTTAAAAACATAGGACATGTTGTAATTTGCGGTAAAATCGCCAGATTGAGAAATTGCAAGGTCATCTTCGTTGCACACGGTAATCAAATCTTTGATTAGCTCGATCGAATCCTCTATTGTTAAGGAATTTATACTTTTGTCGAATAAATAATCAACATTGGGATAACTTTCATATTTTTCAGGTAAATTTTTAAAATCAGGATCTGGAGTGCCTGCGTTCATCATTTTAATAGCATTAGTAACTATTTTTTCGATAACTGTCTTGTTCAGTTTATTTGTAAAAGCAAACCCTATAGAACCTTGATTATTATATATTCGAATAGAAACTCCGTTGTCGCTCCCTAATTCGCTGTATTTTATCGAATTTTCTTCGAGTTCAATATTAGTATATTGGCTTTTTCCTATAAAAATTTCAGCACATTTGTAAGAAGGGCATTTTTTCTCTGCGAATCCAATTCCGTAACTAGCTAGTTCAAAAATATCTATCTCATTGTCCATTTAATTTAATCCCCCCACAGTTATATCTTCGACTCTTAAATACGGGCCACCATCACAAACTCTAACGCTCTGGCCACCCTTTCCACAAATCCCGTCGCTGTAGTTGAATGTATTTTTATTTCCTATAGCAGATACTCTATTTAGAACTTCTAAAATCATTCCAGATAACGCAACATCTCGCATCAATTCTTTCTTTTCTCCATTTTCGATTTTATATGAAAATTTACATTTGAATTGGAAGTTTCCAGTAGTTGGGTTTGTATAGCCATACAGAAAATCTTCACAAAGAATGCCGTTCTTCGTATCCGCTATTAATTCATCGATTTCCCAGTCCTTCGGCTCAATATAAGTAAAACCCATTCGTACTTGAGGTTTCGAAGAACTAGATGATGCTCTCCCGTGACCATTGGGAGGAACATTCATTCTTGAAGAAGTCTCTAAATTATGCAAGTAATTTTTTAAAACTCCGTTTTCAATAATAATTGTTTTTTGGGAAGGGATCCCCTCATCGTCAATAAAATAACAACCAAATAACTCGTAGGGCAGCCCAAATGGTCTTCCTTGTCCCATAGATGGATTATCTACTACATTAATGTCATTTAAAGCCACTTTTTGACCGATTTTCCCCTTCAGAACACTCTCTTTGCTCAAGACCAAATCTGCTTCGCAAGCGTGTCCAAGAGCTTCATGGATTAGGGTTCCTGCAAGTTTTGAATCGGCAATAATTGAAAATTTACCACCTATAGGAGATTTAGCATCTAACAGTTTTATCGATTCTTCAGCAGTTTTTTGACTTAAATTTTGTGCTTTTTCTGTTGACGATATCTCAAATCCGCCTAATCCTCCTACCGAGTTAATTGATCTCTGGATAACACCCGCTTTTTGGGAATATACTATGTTCAAAAGTCGTAAATACGAAAGATTTTGTTTAACTTGACTTCCAAATGAGTTTATAAATAAATAATTATTCATTCCATCCATGTAAATTGTTCGTGTATTTTTAACCATTTTAGAATAATCAGAGGCTATTTTTTCGTGGTTTTTTACCAATTGAATTTTATCTTCGATGTCCACATCAGAAAGCTTTAACTTGCTATCAATCTTAAAGTTCTCACTGAAGGGATCTCTTTCTTTTATCTTAAACTTGTTTTTTGATAGCGATTCCGTCAAATTTGCCAATTTTATTGATTTTAAGAAACTCGATATTATATTTTCCTTGTTAATATTCTTAAGAACATAGAATCCCCACCCTCCGTTAATAAAAGTTCTTATTCCACAATTAGTAATATCATAGGATGATATTTCTGTGCTCTTTTGATCGGTAAAATCTAAATTTGTTCCTTCGGTATACGTTGCTCTGATATCCCAATATTCAATTTTATTTTCAGCTTCTCGATGGAGCTTATTAATAAAGGTACTA
The DNA here is from genome assembly GCA_013375475.1 of Promethearchaeota archaeon. GTDB lineage: Archaea > Asgardarchaeota > Lokiarchaeia > Sigyniarchaeales > SOKP01 > SOKP01. The sequence goes on along the minus strand of JABXKD010000010.1, from coordinate 61,065 downwards.
TCAAATAACTTTAAATCATCGCTGATCTCCATAAAATTCTTCAAACCACAATAAATAGATAATTCAGAAAAAATTGAGAGCTTTAGAAGATTGAAGAAGAGAGAGTTAAATAATTTTATTTTTTGAACTTATAAGTTGTTCCACTCATTCTACATATTCAGAAATTTAAAAAGTGATTCTTTTTCCCCTTTCATTTTCAAATCCTTTATAATTTTAATAGCTCTATGAAGAGTTACCGTTCTAGAAAATTTAGTAGAGTTTTTGAATTGGAAAGACCGATGACATTTCCAGCATTTCTTAGTTTTAATTATTTTATTACTGTAACTCCATTCACCACAATGATAACAACGAAAAAAGTAGAATTTTTGGACGTTGGGCATCGTATGGTAATATAAAATGGAGAGATTTATAATTCCAATAAGTCTAAAAGTTTTCTAACCAATGAAATTTATATTTTAAGGTTAATAAACCAAAGGAAAAGTTAAATTTGCAAAAGACATTATTATTTCTATATAGAATATAGACTAAATTTTTTAAATAACTTAAAAATTCTAAAGGTTAGACTTACAATGGAAGAAATAAGTGATAAAGAGTTAAAGAAGTTAAATATTAATGAATTAACGCACTTATTTGTAGATAACATAAATGCACAGAACTTGAAGCTAATTGAAGGAATTGAATTTCTTGTTGATGAGAAATTCGAAAAATTCACTAAGAATCTAAATTATGTGATAGAAACAAATACTGAAGTAAGAATTAAGAAAGCATTTGAAACTAAAATTTTCAAATCGAAATTAATGTTTTCAAAAGCAGACAGATTAAAATTATTTAATAAAATTAACGATATTAAAAATATTGGGGAATTTTTTGCCAATAAAATGCTTCTCTATAAGGTTGTATTTCCTGATAAAGAATTTAAACTCCAACTCATGACTATTTTAAAATCATTAAGAATAATATCTAATGATTTAACGGAAGCAGTAAAAAATATCGGTACAGATTTGAGTAAAGCCCAAGATATCTGCGAAACGGTAAAAGACGAAAGAAGGAAAATGAGACAAGAGGAGTGGAATTTACTCGATCGATTGTACAATTATGATATGGATTACCTATCAAGAACTTTCTTATATTTGAAAGAATTAATAGAAAATATCATGATGTTGGCTGACCATATCAAGAGCTTTTCGGAGTATATTCAATTTTTAGCAACTAAATATTTAATCTTCGATTAAAAATCAGATTCGATTTGAAATGGCAGTTGACATAAGTACAATTTTAGTGGTCGTTTTAATTGTCTTGGCAATAGCTCTTGCATTTGCAATAGGTGCAAATGATGAAACTTTATCTACTTTGGTTGGAGCAGGAGTTATCAAATTTAAATTAGCTTTACTAATTGGTGGTATAGCAGTGGGGGCAGGGATGTTTGCCTTTGCCTTTGCCTTTGTAGCAAAAACTGTAGGCGCTGATTTATTAGGTGAGACTTTAAATTATACTGATTTTATGTTGTTGACTGTTTTAGTAAGTAGTATTTTTTGGTTAATAATTGGCAGTTTCGCAGGAATCCCTTTAAGTAGCACTCACTCGCTTGTAGGTAGTATAGTGGGAGTCGTGTTTGTGTACGCTTTAACACAAGGAGACATAAATCCTGAAACAGCGTTTAATTGGGCAAAATTGAATAATGTCATTTTAGGTTGGTTTCTATCACCTACATTTGGTTTGATTATCACTTTCGTGCTTTTTAAGATTCTCGCTAAAACCTATTTATCTCGATTAAAGGGCTTGAATCAGATCGAGAAATCTGAAAAATCTTTTAAATGGATGTTGCTATTTGGGGTAATATTTGCTGAGATATGGGTAGGAGCAAATTCAGGTGAAGCACTAGGAATTCTCTATGGATTATTCGATAAGGGTTCCTTGAATCTAGGGTCATATGTATTTTTTGCTCTTCTTTGTGGAATCGCTTCTTGTCTAGGAATTTATATTGCTGCACGGTATGTTGTAAGAAATCTAGCTTCTCAGATGATTGATTCTCGCCCAAGCGAAAGCCTTATTACCCAAATAAGTTCCGCCATAATTCTAATGATAGCAACATTGCTAAGTTTACCAATATCTCATAGTCACGTTATTGTCTTCTGTATTATAGGGATGAGTTTGGCTCAAGGAAAAGAAGTAGATTACAAAGGTTTAGGGAAAATGGCTGTATACTGGGTTCTTACATTTCCAGTTGCTGCAATACTTGCAGGGTTTATTTATTTCGGGTTTAATTTATTTGGATTGACCTAATAAAGTATAAAAATTAAATAGTAATATATAGTAATAGTAAGGAAAGGAAATTGAGTGATTAAAATGGGTTCATTAATAGAATTTTTAAAACGTGAAACAGCTTTAAATGTTTTAGAAAAAACAATCAAACATGCTCAGATCGTCCAGGATTGTGTTAAAGAATTAGAAGCAGGACTTAAAGTATTATTAAAGGAGGAAAACCTCGAAAAAGCCCGCAAAAACTTCCTTAAAGTTGATCTTTTAGAAGATGAAGCCGATAAAGTAAGACGAGAAGTCCTTAAAGACGTTTCTAAGGGAGAACTAAATCCGAGTATAAGATTAAATTTATCACATTTAATAAAAAGATTGGATGATGTAGCAAATTGTAGTACTGGAGTAGCTCGTAGGATATCTACGATCCCACCAAAGTTTTGGGATCAAAGTAGTGAAGAATCTATAGGATTAATCTTAGAAATAATAGAGACGACTGTAAAGGCAGTTGAGTATTTAGATAAGCTTGTGATTGATTTAGTTGGAGAACGAAAAAATGTGAAGGAGTACGCTGGTATTGTAAATCAGCTTGAACATGATGTTGACCTTCTTAACATAAAGTTAAGGGAAAGTCTTCAAGAAACAAAATACGATGTTAATTTCTTTACAATATTTACTGTTGGAAATGTATTTGACATCCTGGAGGCTATCTCTGATTCTATTGAAGGAGTTGCTGATTATATTATAGTTCTTCTAACTAGTGCTCGAGTTCTTTAGATTCAAACATTTCCGATCAAATAACTTAGTTATTTTTTTACAAAAATAGATAGGAAGGATACAATTTCTTTAAAAAAATGAAATAAAATAATAAAGTCTACAAAAACGAAATTTAGGTATTAAAATTTAAACTTATACTTTTAAGAAGTTCTTTATATCTGGAGCGTAATGTGACTTCCGTGACTCCAATTATGTGAGAGATGTCTTTCTGTGATACCTTCACATTTCTCAGTTTAGATACGAGATATATTGCACCCGCACATAATCCTTTAGGATCTTTACCAGATATGGAAGTTCTTACAATGAAATTGTGAAGCACTCTCATTGCTTCCTTTTCTACTTCAATCCCTAGGTTTAAATCCGCACAATATCGTGGAATAAGGGTAACCGGATCGATATGTGAGATTTTTAAATTTAGCTCCCGAACTAATATTTTATAGCATTTTTTTACAATATTATCGTTAATAGAAGCCTCTTCTAAGATTTCTTGAAGTGTAATAGGAACTTTTTCGTCTTTACATGCGTAGTACGCACAAGCAGCAACCATACCATTAATGGATCTACCTCGTAAAAGTTGTCTTTTAAATACTTCTTTATATAATCGTACTGCTGATTTTTTCACTCGCTCAGGGAAGTTTAAATTACCACCGATTCTTTTTAATTCGGTTATAGCCATTAACATATTTCTTTTTTCCCAGGATAAGTGAGTATTCCACTTAGCAGCACGCCTCAAGTCGGGATTTTTGATTTTTGTCCTATCTATAACAGTGCTTAAACCTATATCTGGCATCAGAATAGACATAGGAGACCCTGTCCGCTCCTTTCTATCTTTTTCGTGCTTTGAATATGCTCTAATTCCACTATGAGTAACATCTAAACCTCTCTCCCCTACGACCAACCCACACTGTTGACAAACTGTTTCTCCTCTTTCCTGGATAATCACAGTGCTTCCACCACATTCAGGACATAAGTTTGATATCGCATCTATTTCAACAACCATTTTACCATACCACTTCCCTTACAAATTATTATTTTTTTTGTCGTAAGTTTTTATTCATATTTTCCCTTTCATCATGGGAAAATTATGACTTTTTACTAACAAAAGTTTTTTTTTGAACACACAACCTTGATAAATATTATATTTGCACACACATATATAAACATTACGATCATTTAGATCGTTTTTACTATCAATACAACTTTTTTTTAGTTTTTTTTTTCACACGAATAATAGGAAATTTGATCCCAAACTAAATAAAATTTGCATTAAAGAATTAAAAATAGAAGTATCATGTATATATATATCGATAAAAAAATTGATTGATGTATTATCTGGATATATATTTAGAGAGATTTTCTTGCCAGATCAAAATACTTGGTTAAGAATTTTCATATATTCCAATTTTTGAAATCTTAAATACCTTTTTTTCTTGCTTGGAATCTTCGACTTTTTTTAAACTTGCCTTGAAATCAGAAGTGAGTTATTTAGACAATTTTCTTTTTAGATAATCTTAAATAATACTTTTTTCACTACTTTTTCGTAGAATAATACCGTTGTAAATCTTCTCTTAAGGTGAAAATTTCATCACGCAAGATCGGACTGAATCAGATAAAAAGGGTACTAGTTATGAGGACGATACCCCAATTTCAAAAAAAGAGAAAAATGAAGAAATTCCTAAGTTGAGTGAAGAGGAAATTAGGAATCTATCCTTATCTGATGAAAAAATCAAACGCTATATGAGGATTTACCAAGAAGAGACTGATAAATATGCCATTTGGAGAGGGGCAGTAACAGAGGGCTTTAAAAAGTGGTTAAAAGGAGAAAAAATCTATACTAGGGCAAAGGAGAGAATTTCATTATATGTAGAGGATAAAGTAAAAAATGATTGGCAAGATTTCATAAATGTTAATGATGATTTTCCAACTTTTTCCGAATTAATAAGGCAGAGCGTCAATTCGTTCATCGAGGATTCCAGCAGAGTTTCAAATGATTTATCAAAATTAAATCCCACTACAATATCCAATATTTCTCACGCGTTAAAAGAACCACTAACATCTATTAAGGGCTACTCCCAATTATTGCTCGAAAGTGAAGAGTATAGGGGTAAACTGAGCAATCACATCGAAGAAACTATCAAAAATATCTTCGCTCAGAGTAATATCCTTGAAAACATTATTAAGAATTTCTTAGATAATATTAAACCTGAAAGTACTCCCTACGATATTCTATTAATTGAAGATGATTTACCAACAATTAGATTAATAACAAATTATTTTGAAAACAAAGAATATATTTGTAAAGGATTAGTGAGCGGAACAAAAGGATTAGAAGAATTGAAGCGAACTATTCCAAAAGTAATTCTATTAGATATAATCTTACCAGACATAAGTGGATACGATATTTGTCAGACGATTAAAACTGACAATATTTTTAAGAAAATACCCGTGTACTTTCTTACTGCAATTTCAGAATCTGAAGTAAAAAAAAATTTTCAAAAATATGGAGCAGATGGTTATATTCTTAAACCTTTTAATTTCTCTGATTTTGATGTGATTTTTGAAATTTTAAATGAAAAAGCAAATTAATTGAATTCAAAATTTTAAAATTTTATGATCTTTCCAATTAAATAAATGAATAAAGTTTATTTTTTGTGTAAAATTACTATAATAGAGAGAAGTTATTTACAGCTTTATTCAAAATTGTAGTAAAAATGTTAAAGGGTGTTAAAAATTACTAATTCAAAAGGAAAAAACGATGATTCGAGTCCAAAATTATCTGATGGAGAAATCAAAAATCTTGATTTGACGAGTGAAAAAGCAAAAAAATTAATGATAGAATATGAGGAAACCACAGATAAATATGCGAATTGGCGCGGAAATATAACGGAAGGTTTTATGAAATGGTTAAAAGGAGAAAAAATATACGATCGAGAGAAAGAACGTATCTCATTATATGTTTCAGATAAAACTAAAGAAGACTGGAACGAATTCATCCAGAGTCATAAAGATAAATATAACACCATCTCAAAACTCATAAGAGAAAGTGTAAGTTACTTCATTCAGCAAAAAGCTAGTTTAGCAAACGATGATTTGAATATACCAGATAATCAAACCCTCACTAACATATCTCATGCTTTGAAGGAACCGTTAACATCGATAAAAGGATTCTCCCAACTATTAATCGAGAATTACAAAGATGAAATGGATCAAGAGGTTTTTAATACAGTTCAGAACATTTTTAACCAGTCCTTACTCTTAGAGAAAAAGATCATCAATATTTTAGATAATATTAAAACCGAAACTACTCAATACGATATATTATTAATTGAAGATGATTTGGCAACAATTCGATTATTGACGAGTTATTTTGAAAGTAAAGGTTACACCTGTAAAGGTGTCGTAAGTGGTACAAAGGGTTTAGAAGAATTAGCTAATAATCCTCCAAAATTGGTTTTATTAGATATTATTTTACCTGATTATAGTGGATACAACATCTGTAAACAAATTAAATCAAATAAAGACCTTCGAAATATTGCAGTTTATTTGTTAACAGCTATCCCAGGCTCTGAAGTAGAAAAAAACTTAGTTGAAAGTCAAGCTGATGGATACATCTTAAAACCATTCGATTTCTCTGATTTTGAAGTTATATTTCAATATTTATAGGAAGATTTAAATTCACCTAAATCATAAAGAAGTAGCGGGCTATGAGGGAATTTCGCACTCATCGTTTCCGATTAAGTGTATCGAACCCCCGACCTGCCGGTTAAGAGCCGGATGCGCTACCTGACTGCGCTAATAGCCCATGATACAATATACACAATTTAAAACGCACCTGGAGGGATTTGAACCCCCGAGCGCTTTCGCGCACTGGCTTACTTGATTGTATTAAATACTCAAGGCCAGCGTCTTACCACTAGGCTACAGGTGCTCTGGATTTACAGATTTTCTACATAATACGGTTATTACCGCATATCACAGAATAGTCCGTATTTAAGAGATTTTCTATATATTTTCTTGATTTTAATTTTTTAAATTGTAATATAAGTATTAGAATAGATTATTTTTAATAAAATAAATTTTTTTATATTTTTTTCGTATATTTCATAACTTAGGTCGACAAATTAAAGAAAAATATAAATTTTATGCTACATTGCCCCATATTTAAGCTGATGTAAAAATGAGTGCAGCAAAAAATTTTAGGTATTTAATACCAGATCGATTATTTAAAGAACTGACTCAAAAAGCTGCAGAGGTTTATCCAAATATAGAACACTACTGGATTTTTGCAGATCGTAAAGAAAACTTCGGAATCGTTAATAAATTTATTGTTAACCCCGATTTAAGAAAATCTAAAACTCATGTCAAACCAAGGAGTTGGATGCGCTATAAAAAATCGAAGATTTATAATATGCGTAAGTTTAAGCAGGAACTTAATGTAGACATAGTCTGGCAAGCACATACGCATCCTTCAGGGAATGACAAATTGCATCAAATTGACAAAAGAATATTAAAATATCTCTCAAATGGTGTAATGATAATTATTATTCCTGAAATTCCAGAAAAGGATTTAGCGGGTCATTTAGTAGGCTGGTATTACGACAAACGGTATACAAAGAAACCGCTGATTGAAAAGATGGTCTTTGAGATAATCCAAGAATGATTCTGAGTTAACTTAATTAGAATTTCTTTTTTCTCTTTTCCTTTTAATTTTTAGAGTTAAGTAAAGCTTATATAGATACTTGCTCTGAACAATATAAAACCCTCTGATTATTATTTTTTTTCAAAAAGGAATTAAGGGATGAATTTATGGAAGCCGACAACCAAATTTTAATCAAACCAGATGAAATTGAGATTAAGGATAAACACTTTTTTCAAGTTGATTTTATCAAAGCAGTTATGATATTCTTAGTCATTTACGACCACACTATTCCATGGGTAATTAAAAGAGAAATTGGCGTTACACTCTGGGAAAGAATTTCAATTCCCGTATTCTTAGTGATTATGGGCTTTAATATGGGATTATCTTTTAGTAAATTGGAAGATAAAAGGCTAAGAAATTTGTATTCTTGGAGATACATCAAAAGAAAATTTTGGCGCTATATCTATCCATTTATCGTATTATGGATAGTTTCTTCTTTAATTGGCTTAGCAATTAACGGATTCGAATGGAACGCGTTAAACCAATACGAAGAAGCAAATTGGGAATTTAATCATTTATTTATTGGAATTTTGCCTTTTTGGGGGCCAGGGAATTGGTTTTTACCGGTAATATTCAGGGCGATATTAATCTTACCATTGCTATATAAAGGGTTTTCGGGTAAATTGATATGGAGAATTCTCACGCTTGTTTTATGTTTTGTTATAGAAATATACATTCAGTTGGCAATCTTCATTATCTTTCCAACTCCATTTCCAACTTGGCAAGCGTATTACGATTTTATGTATTGGTATTTATTTATCGTAACAGCTCCGCTTTTTATGCTTTCTGCGATTGGGTTAGGAATGTGGTTTTCAAAAAGACCGAATCTCTTTGCTAAACAGAACCTCTTCGTGTGGATTCTCTTCCCATTAAGCCTTTATTACTTAATTCAATACCAATTCTTTGATTTTCGCTTTGATTTTATTAGAGGTGATTATAATTTATTTGTCTTTCCGTACTCAGCGTTTTTAGTTTTATTGGTAATCAAGCTCTTACCGAAAAAATGGGACAATTGGTTTACTAAAGCTGTTTCTACAATAGGAAAATCTACATATCACATCCTACTAACCCAGATACTATATTTTGCAGTCGTTTATTCCGTTTATGGGGATCACTACGGAGCAAGTATTTTTGGAATTAATTGGTCATATAATTTAACCATTTATTTAAATTTAATCATTAACTGGGCGATATGTATTCCTTGTGGAGTTTTCTGGTATTACATTGATTTTAAGTTAAGAGATTATTATTTAAATCATAAAAAAAATAGACCCAGAAAAGATGCATAACAAATTTAAAACGCGATATCTATTTTATTTTTTTTATTCCTTTATTTATCTTTAATTTAAGCTACTCATCTCAATGAAAAAGTATTAAAATTTTAAATTTTTATATACAAAATATACCACTTGAAGATTATTTCAACATTAAGCAATCGTCGCTTAGCTTGGTAGAGTGCAGAAGCATGCCAAAAGCGCCGGATTGCTAATCCGGTGTCCAACGGACTCGAGGGTTCGAATCCCTCCGATTGCGTTCTTATAACCTTCAAAAAACAAGGGCCCATGGTTTAGTGGTTATGACGTCTCGCTTACACCGAGAAGGTCGGGAGTTCAATCCTCCCTGGGCCCACCATTCTCTTTTATTAATAAAATAATTTCTTAATTCTTTCAGGTCTAATCGCGTTTAATTTACAATTTTTGAGGTGTCTCCCTATATCTGCAATTATTCCTGGAGCGGTGGTATTCTCTCTCAAAATTACAATGTTCTCCAAAAATCCATATCTTACTATTGAAGCGATATCTCTAAAATGACCTGTTTTTACAAGAGCTTTTTTCAATTGGCCCTTTGTTTCGCCGCTCATAAAGACTGCTTCAAGATTCTCCTTAACTAATTTTTCATATAATTCTAAGGTTTGCTTATCAAGAAGTCCTTGAATTTGCTCTTTTTCTTTATCAATAGAAGTAATTTTTATATGAACTGGAAATCGATCGATAAAATCGTAGGCACTAATTATTTCTGTCATTGGCACATTTCTACCTTTACACAATTGGGTTCTCAAATCGTAAAGATTTAGTAATACATCAACATTAGGATTTAAGATTGCACAATCTACAAAAATACCAAATCCTACTTTGCCCACATCTACCAAAACTCCTTTATATACATCACCAATCTCAACTTTATCAAATTCGACAATAGTTCCAACTTTTTTTTTTAGCATATTTAAAATAAAGACTTCTTCCGGACCAGAGATCAAAACTTCAAACCTGTTATCAAATTGCCTTAATTTTTTTATTCTGATTTTAGTATTAGAAAAACTTTGAGTCAATTCGTTTAGGTATTTACTGTATCTAATTGAAAGTTCCTTTTTATCTTTTTCTTTATGTACATTATAAATTTTATCGTAAAGAACAAGGCTTTTTACCATTTTAATTCAAAATTATAAGAGTTATTTGATAACTTTTATAATGATTTATCTAATCTAAAATTTCTCGTTATATCCAAATTATTCTTCTAATTTCACTTATTTCGTTCTAATTAAATTTAAATTGGTGTGGTTTTATGATCCATTCAATAAAACTATACGATTTTTATGATGTAAACCATGGAACAACAGCGTTTTGATTATCTAGTAAATGAATTACACGAATTTGACGGTATGGAAGAAATTTTCGTATTAAATTCGAACGGAAACGTTCTTTTTAAATCTGAAGATTTTCAATTAACAGAGGAAGAAGCTAAAGAAATTCTAAAAGCATGGAAGGAAAAAGAATCAGCTTTAATGTTTCAAAGCTCGAGATTTGCGATATTGAAAAACGATGAAATACAGTTAGCTGCCAAAAATATTGTTGGCGGAAAGGGTAACATAGTTGGTTCGATTACAAAAGAGGGAGATTATCTTCTAGCCCATACGCGAGATGAGGGCTTAATCGTGCTTGAATGGTCGATTTTTGTCAATAAGGTCGCCTGGTCATAATCTAAACAAAAATTTTTACTTTCTCTCATTTTTAATAAGAGGAGTTAACTGATCCTTATTTACTCATTATTTTTTGTTTCAGAAAGAGTAAAATGCAATTTGAGTTTAAAAAATAGTGAAGAAATTTATACAGCATTTTTCATTTTATAAAAAGAATCCTTTTAAACGTACAAGTATAATTATTTATACAATTTCGGAACTTATGAATGTAATTCAGTATAGTTTTTGAAAAAGCATCAAATTTATTATTTAAAGGTCTATTAAAGATGAAAACTCAACTAAATAAGGTTTACTTGCTACTATTTTATGCAATTTTCCCTACAATTGCATCAATAGTCTACTGGATTGAAGAGCCATACAGTTATCTAGGATCTATTGACATTATTCACAAAATTGGAAGTATATTTGGCATTTTTTCTTTTGTTTGGATGTGTTTTAATGTCATTATCATGGCAAAACATAAAGTTATAGAAACCAATTTTAAATTGGATTGGTTACTTCATTTCCACACATGGATGGCCGCTATTGCATTAATACTCGGTTCTCTCCATTATCCATTAGTGCGTATCGGAGTAGAATTTGAAAATATTCAAATACGTTCAGGAACTTTTGGATGGGCTTCTCTCGTTATTGTGATGGCATTGGCATTAATCTTCATGTCCAATAGCCTAGTGAGGGCAAACATAATCAAAAAACTGAGAGCGTCAGCATTTAAGCGGAGATATAGATATAATATCAATAAAATCCTCCACAACGTTCCTATTGTAGGATTGGCTCTTATTCTTTTCCATACAATATTATCGAATACATCAGCGACTTCGTTGTTCATGGTGGGTATATACTCCTTTTTCTTTAGTATTGCATTTGTTGGATGGATTTTTCACAAGCTAATTCGTAGGTTTCGAGCAATAAAGGACCCTTATGTGTATCGTAAAAGTTCTTGGGACGATGTAAGCAAGGACGGTGTTTCAGAAAAGAGTAGAAAGTGGGCATTAAAATTATTAAAGCAAACCCCTTCGCTTTATCCATGTTTGCAATGTGGAATTTGCACATCTGAATGTCCTGTTTCCAAGGTTACAATGGGAAATTATAACCCAAGAAGGAATGTGTTAGCCATTCTTTTACTCTATAAAGATTTACTTCTAAAGGGGGACGATTTAGTAATCTGGGGTTGTACAGATTGTCACACGTGTGATGAAGTATGTCCACAAAATATCGAATTAACAGGTTTATTCGCATTTTTGAAGAACCAGAGTATTGCTCAAGGTAAAGGCCCAGACTATATATTTGAACAAGTCAAAACCGTTTTTAACCACGCGAAAGCTATACCATCTCAGCCAGCTATCGAACGTAGGCGTCAAGAATTAGGGTTACCCCCCGTTTCAGAACCAAATGTAAGTGAGATACAAACTTTACTGAAAAATTTAGGGATTTTGGACAAAAATGAATTAAGGACATAACTAACTAAAATCCATCAGTTAAAAGAATAAGAATAACTAGCGTAAGGATTGATAGTTCATATCACTCATATTTTTTCTTGTTTTTTTATAGGATTTTCATTTGTATTTTCAGATACAAATTACAAGAAAGGTTATAGTTTATTTAGACAAATTATAAATTTTATTGATAATTTGATTATTAAAATAGCAAAAAAATAATACATAATAAAAATTAATTAAAAATTCTATTAGGAGAAAATTATGTTCCAGCAAGCAGGAAGGGGCTACGATATGGCTATAACTCAGTTTTCACCTGAGGGTCGTCTTTTTCAGGTTGAATACGCCATAGAAGCCGTGAGAAGAGGAACAACGGCTATTGTTTGTAGAAATAGTAACTCTGTTGTGTTTACTGTTGAGAAAAAAAGTTCAGAACTTCAAGAAGTTATTGGTTCTGAGAAAATTTTTAAAGTAGACGATCATATTGGTGTAGCCATTGCAGGTTTAACCGCAGACGCAAGAGTCTTAGTTGATAAAGCTCGCGTCCAAGCTCAAGTTAATATTTTAAACTATGATGAAAGAATTTCTGTTAAAGATAGTACCCTTAATATTTGCGAATACCTTCAACTTTTCACTCAGAATGCTGGGGTACGCCCTTTTGGGGTGAGCTTCCTCATAGCTGGAGTTGATACCAATGGAGATGCTTCCTTGTATCTAACGGATCCAAGCGGAGCTATGTGGGGTTATAAAGCTTTTGCGATTGGGTCAGGAGCGACTGAAGCAAGGGCTTACCTTGAGGAAAATTATAAAGAAGATATTAGTGATGAGGAGTTAAAGTTATTGCCATTAAGAACTTTGAAAGAATTAATGGGTGATAATTTAAGTAAGGATACATGTGATGTAGCTTTCATTATGAAAGACGATGCAAAATTTAAATTATTAAGTAATCAAGAAAAGGAAGATTTATTGAGCAAAATATAATCTTTTAAAAATATTTATAATTCAAGGTTAAACCTCATCAACATTTATCTAATAATAGAAGGCAAAATGCGTAAACAAGCGAGATAATTTTATACACTGATTAGAGTTAAATTTCTATGATAGACAGAGCTAGGATAGATTTGAGCGGATTCATCATTGGACGCATTGTAAAAGAAGGTCGAACATTTGAGATGCTGTTAGCGCCAGATAAAGCTTGGGAAGCAAAGAAAATAATACGAGAAGAAATCAATAAGCGTCTTGTTGAAGGAAAAGAAAAATCTCGCGTTTCGGTTGAAGAACTTTTAAAAAATCCTAAAATCTCTATGGAGTTAATTTTCGAAAGCTTTATTGTGTTTGAGGATTTGAGAAGAGGAAAAAAAGCTACCGATGGTGATATGGAAGCTGTTTTTGATACTAGTGAAGGTAGAATCATTGCGTGTTATATTTTATTAGATGGAGATATTCAATGGACTCAAACGCAAAGAGATGAAGAAAGAGAGAAAAAATTAAAACAGATTATAACTATCATAACTAAAAATGCGATAAATCCGCAGAATAAAAAACCACACCCTTATCAGAGAATAGAAAAAGCTATAGAAGAAGCTAAAGTTAAAGTTGACTTAATGAGAAACGCGGAAGAACAAGTTGAAGATGTTCTTAAACAAATACGCGTAATTATCCCTATTAGGATGGAACAAGTAGAGTTAGCTCTAAAAATTCCATCAGACTTTACAGCAAAGGGCTATAATATCGTAGCACAATTAGCTCGGATTAAGAAAGAGGAGTGGCAATCGGATGGATCGTGGGTATCAGTAGTAAGTTTACCAGCGGGTTTGCAAATGGAATTAGTAGATAAATTGAATAAGTTAACTCATGGAAGAGTTCAAACAAAACTTATGAAAGCCTAACCAGAAATTAATTAGCTAATTTTTATTAGTATTTATTTTTGTACAGCTATGGTTAAGAAAACATTAAATTATAAGATGAGAGTGAAAATAAATGGAACATGAACAAGATGAATCTAATGAAGAATCTAACACAGAAAATAATGAGACTGAAGATATCGATGAATTTGAAGATGATGAAACTTCTCGCGATGTTGTAGTCCCTGGTGAAATATTATCAGAAGATACGAAAAATTTTCTTCCTGGAAGAGGGACAATTTTCAATAAGGATAGAACAAAGATAATATCTTTAAATATTGGTCTGAAACAGATTCAAAGAAATTATATTAATGTCATTCCACTTAGAGGATTCTATACGCCTAGACCAGGAGATAAAGTCATCGCATTAGTTACTGACAAAAATCCTGTGAAATATAGATGCGATATTAACTCGAAAGAAGAAGGAATTTTAAAACCGAAGAACACTGTAACACGAGGAAAACCAAGAGGATTTAGGGGTGGAGCTCCAAGTAATGATGACAATTCAACTGAGAAGTATGAGATTGGAGATATACTGATTGTAAAAGTACTTTCAGCAGATAGACTAAATTCACCAGAATTAACAACAGTGGGTAAATATTTAGGTAAAAGACGAGATGGTTTGGTTATCTCAATTGACCCTCCGAAAATACCTCGAGTGATTGGACGTAGTGGTTCTATGATTAAGATGTTAAAAAATTTGACGAATTGTAATATCTTTGTAACACAGAATGGTCGTATATGGTTAAAAGGTGAAAATATTACCCATGAAAGATTATTAATTGATGCGATAAGAAAAATTGAAAAAGAAGCCCACACAGTAGGGTTAACAGACAGAATGTCTAAATATATTGAAAATGAAAAAATGAAAAGAGGTATAAATTAAATGCCATTAATTATTAAAGACGAGTACCCAGAAAAGTTATTCCGTGAAGACGGTAAGAGACTTGATGGCCGAGATAAACACGAATTAAGACCAATAAAAATGGAAGTAGGAGTTTTAGAAAATGCCGATGGTTCAGCGTATTTAGAGTGGGGTAACAACAAGATTTACGCTGCTGTTTATGGCCCTAGAGAAGTCCATCCTCACCATTTAGCAAAGCCCGATAGAGGTATTCTAAGGGTTTTTTATAGAATGGCGACTTTTTCTGTATTCGATAGAAAACGCCCTGCACCCGGACGTAGGGAAAAAGAAATATCTATGGTTATAACTGATTGCTTAGAACCAGTTCTATTTCTAGAACTTTATCCCGGAACTTCCTTTGAAGTATTCATTAATGTGATGGATGCTGATGGTGGAACACGATGTGCTTGTACTACAGTAGCAGCTTTAGCACTTGCAGATGCAGGTGTTCCAATGAGGAGCTTAGTAACAGCCGTTGCAATGGGAAAAATTGATGGAGAATTGATTACTGATCTTTCAGGAATAGAAGATAAAGCTGGCGAAGCTGATTTACCTTGTGCTATGACATGGTTTAACGAAGAATTGTCGTTACTTCAATTTGATGGGAAAATGGATTTAGAAGAGTTTAGCAAATGTCTATCTTTAGCTAAAGATGCTCTAACTAAAATTCATGAAATTCAACTCGACACGCTAAAAAAGAAATATATTGAAATTCAAGAAGATAATAAAGGAGGAGAGAACGAATAATGATGGATATAAAAAGAGTAATTTCTACAATTGAAAAGAATTATATTCTTTCTAATTTGAAAAAAGGAGAAAGAATTGATGGAAGAGATCTTTGGGAATACAGAGATTGGACTGTTAAAAGCGATGTTATTGCCTCAGCAGAAGGTTCTGCTGAAGTAACTTTGGGAGAGACAAAAGTAATTACCGGATTGAAGTACGAAGTGGGCGCACCATTTCCCGATCTGCCAAATGAAGGCGTTTGTACATTTATGGCAGAGTTATTACCTTTAGCATCTCCTCTATTTGAAAGAGGTCCTCCAGACGAACAATCAATAGAACTAGCACGTGTAGTTGATCGAGGAATTCGACATGCAGATTGTGTCCAAACCAAGAAATTATGCATAAAGGAAAAAGAAGCAGTGTATATTCTATTTGTAGATATTTATGTGATTAATTATTCTGGAAATTTAATTGATGCTGGAGGCGTAAGTGCTTTAACTACATTAATTTCAAGCCGCATTCCAGAAGGAAAATGGAATGATGGAAACTTAGAATGGACAGGCAAATATTTGACTGGAAAAACTATTGTAAATGAACTTCCCATGGTGATTACCTACGGAAAAATTGGAGATATCATCTTCTTGGATCCAAGTCTACCAGAAGAATTAGTTTGTGATGGGAAAATCTCGATTTCAGTAACTGAAGATAAAATAACATCCATTCAAAAAAGCGGTTATGCTACTTTTTCTTTAGAACAAATAGAAATGCTGAGCAAAAAATCTGTTGAAATAGGCAACAAAGCAAGAAAAGAATTAAACCTATGGCAATATAAACGCGACAACTAATTCTTTTATTAATTTATATTTTTTAAATTTTATTTTTATTTGATTATCTTTTAAATTTAATTTGATTTTTAATAGCTTAGGGATAATATCCCTAAATAGCAATTAGAGTTAGAATATTCTATTTTTCTTTTTTGGAAAAATTTAAAGTTTATACTGATTTTTATTTAAACACAGTACATTAAAAGAACCAAGTGATCTTTATGGGAAAAACAAAAAAAACTGGGATTTCTGCGACTTTTGGACCTCGATACGGCGCCAACGTAAGGAAGAAATGGCGACTTATAATGGAAAACCAGAAAAGCGGGAAGTTAAAATGTCCAAGATGCGAAACAATAGGATCTATTAATAGAGTCTCCACGGGTATATGGCATTGTAAGAAATGTAATGCCAAGTTTACTGGAGGTGCTTACAATACTCAAACGCCTCGTGGTGCGGAATCCTTTAGGATCGCGAAGCGAAAACAGCGCGAACTTGAAACTATTGAAGAATAATGAACTCTAATAACGTTTACAAGATTAAATCTACTCTTGAGCTTCAATTCGAAAATTCTAATTTATGTGATATTTCCTATAAATCCTTTTTACCAGAATTCAATATTCAAAAGTCAAAAAGATCTACAATTTCTTTACTCAAAGAAGAAAAATCTTTAATTTTTCGGATTGAGAGTAATGATATCACTGCATTCAGAGCAACTATCAATGAAATTATAAGCTTTGGAAGGATTATTGATGGTGTCTTACAAATTGTTGAGAAATCATAAAATTGCATTTACTATTACATGGACTATATTATTCGTAAATTTCATATTTCAAATTACATTTTACATCATAAAACTTATTGTGTGATTTTCGTTGACAATTAATTTGGATCAATTAGATGAAGAAACAAAAAAGAAATTTCAAAATTTAACTCAGTTAGGACAATCTTTAGAACTTCTTACCCAACAGAAACTACAAATTGATAGTACTATAAGAGAAACAGAAATAGCGTTAGAAGAATTAGAGAAAGCTAATCCTGATACAGTAGTATATAAACAGATTGGCGGAATTTTGGTTAAAAGCGAAAGAAACAAACTTTTAGACGAGAAAAAATCAGATAAAGAAACTCTAAATATGAGATCTAACACACTTGCTCAAAAAATAGAAAGAACTAAGAGTACGTTTGAAAATATGCAAAAATCTCTTCAAGCAGATCTTCAAAATCAATAATTTATTTGAAAGTTTTATGTGCACATCTAAAAAAGATGATTTTATAACATATCTAAAGGGAAAAAATCTTTTAATTACATCACATGACTTAGTTGATCTTGACGGGTTTATCTCTGGTCTGTGTTTAAAATTCTTTTTTGAAAATATTTTTTCAAATCAAAATGTGGATTTGATATTTTCAGGACTATCTAAACATACTAAAAGTTTTTTAGATAATTTTATCCAGAAATTTCCTGACTTTAATCTTTCCTTTCATGTAGATAAAGAGTTCTTAAATGCTGATGTTATCATAATAGCTGACTCAAACAATCTAGATCAAATAAAGCTTTTTAATAATATAGATTTGAATACTCCTTTTATTTTTATAGATCATCATTTAAATTTACAAATAAATTATCCATACAATATTTCGTCTCTAAATTTAATTTTTGATAACTATTCTTCTACATCAGAGATAGTACTAGATTTTTTTAACGATTACAATGTAAAACTTCCGTTACCATACAAATTTCTTCTAGTGTCAGCAATTTTAGCTGACTCTGGATTTCTCAAGTATGGAAATACTAGAACTATAAATAATTTAAATACGATCCTACAAGGTCAAGTAGAAATTCAAGATATCATTCCCTTATTAGAAAGAGAAAGAGATATCTCAGAGAAAATTGCCAGAATTAAGACGCTTCAAAGAGTTAAATTGATTCGAATTAACAATTGGTTAATTGGAATATCACATCTTAGTAGTTTTAGCGCCTCTGCTGCTTCAACTTTAATAAAAGTAGGTTTTGACATTGGAATTGTAGTATCTGAAGATAAATCCGATTTTAGAATCACCACTCGTGCAAAAAAACAAGTCTGTTTAAAAACGGGTTTGCATCTCGGGAAAATTATCAGAGAAATAAATAATGTGAATGGTGGTGGACATGATGGTGCTGCCACCTTGAATGGTAAGAATAATGTAGAGGAAACTCTGAATCAATTAATCGATAAAATAAAAGAAACTTTAATTAATTAACTATCCTTATAAACTAAAAAGAACTATAGATATCCAATTTCATGAGCTTAATTAAATTTAATAATTTTTATTTTCGCTATAAAGGAAACGACGAGTACGCGCTCAAAAATATTAATTTGGAACTAGATTCCAATAGATTTATTTTATTAGCTGGGGAGACGGGTTCTGGGAAAACTACATTAATTAGATGTATGAACGGATTAATACCCCAATTTTATGCTGGTTTTTATAAAGGAAATGTAGAGATTTCAGGAAAGAACACTATTGAAACAACAATATCCCAATTATCTAATGACGTTGGTATTGTATTTCAAAATCCTGAGAACCAATTGATTGCAATGAATGTAGAACATGAGATAGCTTTTGGTTTGGAGAATTTAGGAACTCCAAGGGAAAGGATAAAAGAAAAAATTAAAGAAGTTGTAGAAATAACTGAAATTGAAAGTATTTTAGATAAAGCCCCTTTTGAGATAAGTGGTGGTGAGCAACAACGTGTTGCTATTGCTTCAATTTTAGTGCTAGAACCTAAAGTAATTGTATTGGACGAACCAACAGCAAACTTGGACCCATTATTTGCAAAGAAGATTTTAAACCTATTAAAAAAAATTCAAGTACAAAAAAAAATAACAATCATAATTAGCGAACACCGAATGGATTTAATTCTTCCATTAGTAGATGAAATAATTTTAATGAAGGAAAGTGAGATTATATCTCATGGTGCTAAGGAGAAGGTTATAAATTCTAACACATTTGAGAATTTGAATATTAATAAACCAAAAATATATTCAATCTTCAATGAATTAAAAAATAGAGATCGATTTCAATATGATATTCCTGCTTCAATTCAAGAAGCCATAAGTATATTAAAAACGATTAAATAACCCAAAATAGTCATGAAGGATAAAAATTCGTTCCCTTTAATAATAGTAAACGATGTTGATTATGTGTATTCAAATGGAACTGTAGCCTTAAATCAGATTTCTTTAAATATTAATCACGGTGAATTTTTAGCAATTATGGGTCAGAACGGCGCCGGAAAAACGACTTTAATTAGAACTTTTAATGGTTTAATCCGACCTACAAAAGGAAGCGTTTATGTAGATGGAGAAAATATCGATTCAAAATCTATAGCTACAATATCTAAAAAAGTTGGAGTTATCTTCCAAAATCCTATGCATCAACTATTTTCTAATACATTAGAGGATGAAATTAAATTTTCCTTGAAAAATCTAAATTTAAATAAAGAAGAAATTCAAATAAAAATTGATCAGGTATTAGAAGAATTTGACCTCGAAAAATATCGTAAAAGATCCCCATTAAACTTATCGGGAGGTGAATCAAAAAAATTAGCTATAGCTTCAGTTCTTTGTCGTGACCCTGATATTCTAGTTTTTGATGAACCGACCTTAGGTCAAGATGCAAAAGAAATAAATTTCTTACTAGGATTAATAAAGGGCGAGTTAAAAAGGGGAAAAACAATAATAATGGTAACGCATAATATAGAGTTTACAGCAGAACATGTTCCAAGAACAATCTTGATGAGCGGAGGACATATTATTGCGGATGGTCCAACACAGAATATTTTTACTAATGAGTTTTTAATTTCAAAATCCTCATTAATTATGCCACAAATATATCTATTCAAACAAGAACTTCAGAAAATAGGAGTGTCCGTCCCTAAAGAAGTCATAAGAGAAAATGAAATAGTTACTTTTTTAGACAATTATTTAGCAAGTAAAAATCCAAAATTAAAAGAGGAAAATCAATAGATGTCTTTAGAATTTCTAAGTGCGTTCAAATTCTTGAAAAAAGAGACTTTTTTACACCGCTTAGATCCAAGAACTAAATTATTACTGGCGATAACATACACTGTTAGCGCTCTTTTATTTCAGGAAATAATGCCCTTATTACTAATTTTAATAACCCTACTCCCAATAATAATCTTAGGAAGACTGTTTAAAAAATGGGTGAAAAGCGTTAAAGGAATGTCGTTCCTCTACATTTTTATCCTTGTTCTTAATACGCTTTTTATTGACGAAAACGGATTATCTTTCTCCATAGCTATGATCCTAAGAATCTCTATAATGATATCAGCATTCTCATTGTTTTTTTTAACTGTAGATCCAAATGATTTGGCTCTATCTCTAATTACTATGAAAATCCCATACGAGTATGCTTTTTCTTTCTCGTTAGCATTTAGGTTTGTCCCTACTATCGCCATAGAAACACAAAATATCATCGATGCTCAACAGAGTCGAGGTTATGAAATGCAAAAAAAAGGGATTATTAATCAAATAAAAAATCTATTTCCTCTCTTAGTTCCTCTTATTGTAAGTTCTATAAAAAGAGCATTTAACGTTGCTGAAGCTTTAGAATCAAGATCTTTTGGAAATAAAAAAGATCGGACATTTTATTATACGATTAGATATTCTTTAAAAGATTGGATATTTTCGCTTTATTTGATTCTTTTACTGGCTTTTTTAATATACATTAGAATTAGCTTTTTGTCATTGCCATTATGGCTTAGATGGAGTCTGCCACTATGAATATCTATTTTATAAAGGATTCAAATGGATTATCCAACTATTATGTTGGAATTAACCAGATTGAAATTGATCCTAAAAAGGTTCAGATAAACGAATTAGTGGAATTAAATGAGATTGTTCATAGTCATCATAAAGATACTTTCTTACAATTCTTCAACGATAAATATGTTTTGAATCCAGAACACATATTATATGCTTGTTATTTCGTTCAAAAAGCTTTTTATGCAAGCAATAATATTTCAAAAAAGAAGAATCTTGAATTCCTTCTATATTTAGCTGCCAATAGACAAATTAAGCTAAGCCTTGAAGGTTTTGGTGTAAAGGATTATAATTTAACCAATAAAAAAATAAATTTTTGCATAATTTCTTCTGAGGATAATCTTAAGCAGGTAAATAGAGAAATAAACGAATACTTAGATTCTAAAGATATTAGTTTAGATTTAGGATATTTATCTTTTGATAAGTTTGAACGCATTAAAAACTATTTTGAATTTTCTGACAACCAGATTATAACCGTTTTACATTCTTACGGATATAAAAACGATAAAAAAGAGATAAAATCATTTAAATTAGAGCGTTTATATGAGGCTTTAAACGATTTAATATGTGAAAAAATGGCTTTATTAAGTTTAGAGAAAAGTTAGTCTAATCGAAGGTTATACTTATTATTGATGATAAGGATATCATCGGGATTTAAAAACGATATTCCACTAACATTTCCTAGTATTTCTATTCTTAAAATTCTATCTGGATTATCCAAATCGACTTTAT
This sequence comes from Promethearchaeota archaeon, assembly GCA_013375475.1. Lineage (GTDB taxonomy): Archaea > Asgardarchaeota > Lokiarchaeia > Sigyniarchaeales > SOKP01 > SOKP01. Next base: position 39,007 of record JABXKD010000010.1, on the reverse strand, counting down.
TATTAAATATTTTTGCTATCGTTTCAATTAAGATATCTCGATCTATAATTGTACTTTTTCTGCGATTTAATTCGATCTTAAAAGAATTATTTTTGTTTAAATAAAGAGAATGATATTTTTCTACAATCTCTTTTAATATATTAAGCTTAGTTTCACACACGTAATCAATAGGGACAATTTTAAGTATAAATTGAAAGAAATCTGGATCTTTTTCAAGGATTTTTTTGATCTTTAATACAACTTCTTTATTCTCAATATTGGTTGCAGCAGTTATTAATCCGGGATATTTGGTTCCCGATATAATGGGGTACTTATCGCCACACATTAACAGCGTAAACCAAAGTTCTGCTTTTGCATTCACTTCGTTAAATCTCGAAGTTGAGATTAATAAATTAAATTTATTCAAAATTTACTCCAAATGTTTATTCTTTAATTGATTCAATTAAATTTTCGATATCCTCTTCTTTTACGATCCCAATCCGCAAAAACCTTAATTCTTTTGAGGTACAATCAAGGATTGTTGTGGGAACTTTTGTTTTAGTTTTTCCCCCATCAAGTATTAAATCGATCGGCGTTAAAAATTTTTTCGCTACTTCGTCCCCACTTATCGATGGAGGTTCCCCAGAATAGTTAGCTGATGTTCCAATAATTCCACCAAAATATCCTTTTGCTTTTAATTTTTTTAAAATCGTTAGGATGATCTCGTTTTCCGGTACGCGGATACCAATCGTATTTTTAAAAGCCGTAACTTCCGGAGGAATTATGTTGGGTTCTTTTCTTGCTAATATTAAAGTCAATTGACCTGGCCAGAAGCGTTCAGCTAGCTTATAACTTATTTTGTTAAATTCCGCAATCTTTTCTGCTTCTTCAGTATCGGCGACTAATAGCAATAGTCCTTTTGATCGATCTCGATACTTGATATCGTAAATTCTATTTACTACTTCAAGATTGAGTGGATTTCCTCCTAGACCGTAAACTGAATTAGTCGGAAAAGCTATCAGACCTCCGTTGTTTATAATTTCGACCGTTTTTTCGAGAAACACATCGATGTCTTCCAATTTCTTGCCCGCAATTTTCAGTAGTAATCCCATATAATCTAGAAAATACTGATTAAGATAAAAAAATTCCTCTAAATTTTTTTTCTATTCGTTGGAAAAATCTGTGTGGTTTTATACGAAAGTGTGAGACTTACTCTTTTTCCTTTTGCTGTTTTATCTATCAATAAAGAACAGATAATTTAAACACTATATTTTTTTTTATAGTGAGTTTAGATACAGTAATAAATCGTTTTAGATCATTTTTTCTTTAAATATAAATTATTAAATATAAATATTCATGTGTTTTATTTTTATATCTTTGTTTCCTATTTTCCTCTAAATAGACTTAATTTATAATTGTTTCTTTATGGAATTTGAAGAAAAGCTTTCTGTAATCTTTTTAGAATTTATTAAGCAAACAATAGATTTAGAATTTTTTATTGATCAAATGATAAGTCTAATTGAAGATCAGAGCGTAGAAGGAGTCTGGAAAGAGGTCATGAATTCTTTTATTCCAGGTCAAAACTCTCTCTTTTTGAAAATAGTTCACATTTATAGTATAACTATATTTGAAACTTTCAATCGAGAATTTTTTAATGAATTAAATGAGGAAAAGAACTTAATAAGGAAAAATTTTAAGACAACCCCTTTAAAAATATTGAAATTCTTCGATGCTAATTTTCAAATCAATTTTGAGAACGAATTTAAAATATGGGAAGAATTAAGAGAATGTATTTGTAGAAGGAATGTTATCGCTCATAATATGGGTAAAATAGATGAAGCTTATATAGAATGTAATAAACATCCCGATATGGCTTTAATAGATAAGGTGATCGGGATAGATATTGACCATAACCTAGAGTACATAAAGAAATCAAACGACACTGTTGGAAAATATATTGTTTTTACTTTCAAAAAAATTGCAGAGTATTATAAATTTATTGATATTGAATCCACAGTAAAAATTATTGCTGAAAACGGGTATTTTGATGATGTAAATTCGGATCTTCTTAATGATGTAGATATTTAGTTAAAATCTTTTATGTTTATTCCTTGCTCTTTCAAACAACCTTTGAAATATTTTAGAAATTCTTCTAAGACATGTTTATTTGTAGTCGGTTGATTGTAAGAAAAAGTTTCATTATTTGTTTTATCTACAATTGAAAATCTTTGAGAAAATCCATCTATCGACCATTCAGAGTTATGGATAGTCGTATAACCATAGGAACTATGTTCTTCCATTATTAGATCTTCTTTTAAATAACGCTTTAACCTGAAATCTAATTTGTTCTTTAAGGCAATTATTATATTCTTTTTTTCAGGATCAATCAATAAATTATATAATTCTTGATATGCATCTTGTTTGATTCTGATTTCATAATTCTTAACGGTTGTAGGTTCACTCAATAAACTTACATATGGTATTAGTTCTTTTGTACCTAAAATTCCAGTCTTTCTCATAGTATTTATTACGAAATCAACATATTTTTCTGCTTCTGATTGCCTGAAGGTTTGTTTTAACGATTCAAATCTATGTTGGTAAATACCCCTTTCAATATGAAAATCCTTAACGATCTTCTCATACTTTTCTAAATTCGGAAAGAATTCTCGTCGCATATTTTTATACAATATTGGAAAGTCATAAGTTCGACCATCTTTTTCATTTTCAAATATTAAATCAGGTCGATTGTTTCGTGCAAGCACAACCATACATACTTTAGATATTACATTATCAGCAAGGTAGTGACCTAACTCGTAAATTATAGGAATTTCGTTTTTCGCAAGGTTTTTGGCTAAACTAATCATTTTCTTTAGAGTCGTATTGTAAGAACGAATGTTAGCAGTATCCATAATTAGTAAAATTTAATCTTCACATTATAAAATTCTTATTAACTAGATTACTCAAAATTAAGATTAATTAATTTAATTATCAAATCATTAATTTATTTTAACCGATGAGAGAGAAAGGATTTTCTCTAAAATTGCAGTTCACCGATTTATCTTGCTTAAAGTGAAAGTTTACTTTTTTATTAGAAATAATATATAAATATTCATTTTAACCATATCCGCTTCCCTTTTTTTCGATTACTTCATTTTTCTTCCTTTTTCGCTTGTATTTTTCGTAGCGAATCTTATTAATCTCAACAACATCCCTTAATAGTTCAATATGACAAATTCGATAACTTCTAACGAGCGCTTTATATCGTATCTCGCTCCCGAGCTTTAATTCGCCCTCTGAAATGTGAACTTGAATCGCATGAGGAAATTTCCCTACTCTTGTGAGCCCGCTCATAATTCTTCTGGTCGGTTGTTTACAAACTTTACAGGTGTGCGGGATATATTTCGTTACCGCGTGTATCGGTTCTAAGTGCTTAGGTCGTAAGAATCCCGCGAACTCGTAGGCGGGTTTTAGCTTTCCGTTTTCTTTTCTCCACATCGCGCAGTGCGTTAGAGCGTAGAAAATCGTGTGGTACGCGTCGTCTCTGCTACCGAAATTCACGTATACCCAATCTTTAAACTTTTCGCGAAAGTCGTTGGTGTGGAGAATGTAGCCGTATCCAATGTAATGAAAGTGAGGACTGATCACCCGTTCTAAATCCTTTTCATTGCACGAACATTCGTGTTCTTTTTTCCCGCAAATTTTACATTGTTTTGACCATAAATCGAAAATTAAAACTCCTGCAAACAACCCAGATTCTTCTAAAATAGTGCTAATCACGATTTCCTTTCTAAACTTGAGATAAGAATTGTAGTTGGTTAAAATTTCTTCTATTAGAGCTTTAGTTGGACTAAAAGCGATGTGCTTAATTTTACCTACTTTGACGCCTTCTTTCAGCGCTTTTTCTTTGAATTTATTCAATCGATCGTTTAAATCTCTCGCTCGAGTCGAAGAACCCTGAATAAAACAAGTATCTTCGTTAGCATCGTATTCTATACCCTTGGGTACTTTAATTAGTCCGCAATGAGAACACACGAACAAATCTCCCCGCTTCTCCATGTATTCCCGCTTTCCGTCCTTATAACTAATTGGACACCTAATGCAGATTCTTTTAATGAACGATTGGTGATACTCTCGTTCGTGAATTACATCCCCGTTTTGCTCTATCTGACTTATTTCGTACTCTATGCGATCGTAAGACGCTTTAGGGAGTTTCACGGTTATCTTCCGCACCACGCTGTCGTGATACCCGTTCCCGTGCGCTCTTCCAAACTTAATTGACATTTTTTTTTCATCATCTCGATATCTGTTATTAAAAGTATTATAGTTAATATAACAGATAATCCTAGTTATATATCCTAAGAGACCTATAATTTTTCGTATAACAGAAAAAGATATATATACTATAATTGTTTCTATTACTATCATGGAGAACAAAAAAATAACGACCATCATTAAGCGCCCAACCAAGAAAGGAGACCAATACTACTTTAGTATCCCAATCGAGTTCATTCGCTCCAAAAAAATCGATCCCAAAAAAGACTACGAAATTCAAATTTTTTCTTTAACTCAGGAATAAAATAATGGTAAGATGATTTAATGCTCTCAAAAAAAGATCAACAGACTTGGAACGACCCGTTAGCCCTTGATGGTTGCGAAGCGAAGCGGAGCAAGGTCGCGATAGCGAAGCGTAAGCGAAGCTAAATACTAATTTTTCTAGATGTAATGGATGAATTGAAAAGACAAATCCTCACGGAAACAATATTGACTGTGATGAAAATCACAAAATCGAGTAGTGCCGTAAGCAAGGGAAGGATTTATTCTAACTTACTTTTTTAGAAGAGGGTACCACGGGTGAGGGAGATAATGATTATTGTAATGAATAGAGGAAAAAGATATATATAAATTGCATTTATTATAGATAAAGGCAAAAATATTATTAGTTAAAAACTGGAAAAATGCCGATTTTTGGAAGAATTTATAGGTGTAATTATTGCAATAATCAACTTTCAATTGATCAATATTTTAATCACGGAGAAATATGTAATAATTGCATTTCAAATCTGGAACGCAAAATGGATTCATTTCAGAGGCTTTTATTACTATCTGATAAAGATATAAGATTAGAAGTGATTCACAATAATTCAAGTGCAACTTTAAAGGAAAATAATCATTGGAAAATTGAGTATAATCATTATCACCCTATTTATGAATTAATTCACGAATTAGGGCACATTTTTATCTATAAAAAAACAGATTATATTCATTTTGCACAACAACCTGAAGCTTCTATTAGTGACCAAATAGAAAAAGTGTTCTATTATTCAAATCACTTAATAGATTGTTTTGTTGACTATAACCTTTCAAATTTTACAGAGATTTATGTATCATATGTTGATTACATAAAAGAAATTATGAACGGAATGAAAGGTATAGATACAAATCATGAATTTTATGAACTTCTCGGAGGATTTTTAAAATTCTATATTAGTTGTCGTTATATTTTGAAAAACGAAGAAAAAGGACAATTACAAATTAATATTGAGGAGGCATTAACTAATTTAGAAAATGTAATTCTTAGAAAAAGTAATAATAATAAAAATCTTGGGCTGATTGATTATCTGAACGAAAAAAATTTACTGGAAATTAAGACTCTTTTAAATAATTTTGATGTTATAAAAGATACTGATGATAATTCTGTGATAAAGAATTTTGTTTATAATATTTTTAAGCTAATACCATTTATGGAAAATGATAATCTAACAAAAAAATTTAAATTAATATACCCTTAAAAACATTCCAAAGTCTATAAAAGGAAAATCGCAATTATTATAAGTCAATGATAAAATTGAAAGAAAGAAAAATTATTATTATGGAAATTAACCATTCAGGATTAAGATAAACATGAATAAGACAAATTGTTTAATTATAGATGACAATATAAATGATAAAAAAAAAGAAAATCCAATAAAAACTCCTAAGGAAACTAGAATTGATATAACAAATTGGAATAGATTTCAAACTTATAACTTTGAAGATTACGATGTATTCTTTATTGATTTCGAGGACTACCATAGATTTGATTACGATCAGACAAATGCTTTACGAAAATTGATTTCTGGAGAATTAGCGCAAATAAAATTCATTTTTGCTTCAAAAATTGATTCTGTGATAACACAAGCACATCAAAGAAAAGAAGAGACTTCTGATATAATATCTAGTTTATGGAGCGGTATACCTCCTTCAATAATTACAAAAGGAAATAAAATTGTTATGACTAATCCCAAATATAACCTCTCTAAGTTACTTTTTAACGAAAAAAATCAACCGTATCATTGGAAGTGGGCTATTCAACCAAAGGATTTACCAAGCGATTCCTATGTATTAGCTAAAAACAAAAAAGGAAATATAATATCATTAATTGTTAGATTAGAAAAGAATTTTTTAATTTTCTTACCGCAACCTACTTTAAAACGAGATTTTATAGAAACATGCTTAGCAAATATTGATAAATTTGAGCTCGAGTTGTACAAACGAGGTTTTGATTTAGCAATTAAAAAACCTAAGTGGTTAAAGGATTATGATCGTTTTGATAAAAAAAGTTTGGTTGAGGAATCCCTAGAAATTAATGAGAAGATAAAAAGAATAGAATCGTATGAAATCTTGTTATATGGATACGATAAACCATTGGAAAAAACTATTTCTAAAATTTTCTCTTTTTTAGGCTTCCAAAACATAAGGCGAACAGTAGATCGTACAGATTTATTCTGCGAAACAGAAAATACTAAAATACTAGCAGAAATCAAAGGGTTAGAGAAGATTGCTCATGAAAAAAACATAAGCCAAATGTATAAATGGCATGCTGAGGAGTTAGAAAAAGAAAAAGAAGAAGAAAGTATGAAAAGGATTAAGCAAATCTTCATTTGTAATGCATATAGAAACAAAAAACCAGAAGAGAGAGGGAGTTTTTTTGATAAAACAGTCATAAAGAAATCCGAATCTCAAGAGTGGGGCTTATTATCAACTCTGGAATTGTATAATGCTCTTTTAAAGATATGGAATGGAGAATTGACAAAGGAGCAAGTAACTTATATCATTGAAAATCAAATAGGAATTCTTACATTTTAATATTTAAAATTATAATTCAATTATCCGTAGATGTACTCTCGGAAAAATGCACTCCCACCGTGGCGACTCGGGTGCGTCCGCTCCGAAGGGGCAGTAGGACGCCAAGCCACGCTCTAAGCGAAGCGTCAATACCGATTACTGTTTTTCTACCTAAGCCCATATTCTTCTTAAGTATAACCCTTTTAAGCAGAAATTCCAGTCCTCTCCACTCCGATAACATTTTCATATCGTAATGATATATTGTCTACTAAGACGTAAGCGGGGAATGCGAACGATTAAAAAGTACGAATAGGAATAGATAGATTATTTGGAACACTATCATATTTTTATACTTAGACTTTTTTGTTAATACTAATTAGATTTTTTTACCTAAAAAAATGGCGAGTTATGATTTTACTTTTACAGTTCTATTGTTAGGGGACCCATCGAGTGGAAAAGAGGAATTTGTCCATCGCTATATCTCTCCGTTCTTTCTAGACGAATCTAAATTGACAATTGGGGTGGATTTTTATACCAAAACTCAAGAATGTATAGGAAAGAAGGTTAAATTGCAATTTTGGGTCTTTGGAGGGGAAGAACGATTCAGATTCCTCTTACATCAATATTGTAAAGGGAAAAATGGAGCTATTATTATGTACGATATAACTAATCGTCAATCGTTAGACCATTTGCCAGATTGGACTCAAATTATTCGAGAACAGTCAGGAGAAATTCCCATTATTTTAATAGGCAATAAACTAGATTTAGAAAAATCTCGAGAGGTTTCAAAAGAAGAAGGAATTGCAATAGCGAAAAAGTATAATCTCTCTGCATATACCGAACTGTCGTCTAAAACTGGGCAAAATGTAGAGAAGACTTTCACAGTCCTTACAGAAATTTTGATAGAATCTTATTCGAAAACATATGGATGACGACCAAAAAAAATTGGTTCGGAATACTAAAAAACGAGTACTGGACGCCTACCGTGCAATTATTAGATTGTTTGCCGAATTTTAAAAGGAGCGACAGTTGTGAAGCGAGCTTTAGGAGCGATACAACCGAGCACCCTTTGAAAATGAGCGGGATGGTTCGCGAAGGAAACCGAAGGGGTTTCCTTGCAATACCATATTTATTGAGGTTTATATTCCAAGATAAGCTCGAATTTCTTCATATCTTGAGATGTAACGATTTAGCAAGGAACGGTAAGGCTTATAAGTCATATTTAAATGATCTCGAGCGTTCTTCGGATCATTTTGCTCTTCTAGTACTCTTTGAGCACATTCTAAAATGAGTTTTATGTCTCCATTAGTAGGATCTATATCAATCGCTTTTTGAATGTATCCAATTGCTTTTTCGTACTCAAGCTTTTCGTAAACCAACACTTCTTCACATTTAGGACACGATATCAAATCGTTTGTAATTTTATATCCACAATTAGAACAATAATTAGGTAATTTATCGCTGTTTAGTCCGTATTTTAAGTCAATTTCTTTTCTCCATAGGTATACAACCTTTTTTTCTAGGAGATCTCTGGCATCCATTAGGAAATCTGAGGCTTCATCCATTAAATCCATAGCTTCAAAAAGGTGAAAACATGGATCTTCATTTTTACTTAATGCTCTTATAGACACTTTTTCCCTAGCTGGAAGTTCACCAAATCTTTTTTTGTAAAAATATTCTGATAGTTGATATCTTTTTGGAATTTGTAATTTTCGATCTTGAACGAACGGCGTTCCACAATGGGAGCAATTTCCTTTCTTTTTCTTAAGTTGGACGCCACAATTACGACAATAATTAGGCATTTTTGCCACATCTTTTATTTTTTTACGAACTAAGAAAATTCGCTTAAATAAAAATGTTGACATTTAACGGTAAAATGAAAACCAAACCCTAAATCATGAAATGCGCTGATTATTCGTTGTCCTTTCTGCCCTTCACGTGTTTATCTACTTCTTTAAATATCTCTGCAATGAAATCGTCCTCGTCGTCTGTGTTATTATCGCCCTTATCTTCTACTTTTTTCCCGAACTCCCGAAAATCGCGAAATACAACCCTCTCTTTTCCCAGATTCCCCTTATCCCCCTCTTTTTCGCGTAATTTATCTGTGTCGCGGGTAAATTTTTCGTCAACTAACTTCTTAATTGCGTCGCGGTACTCCGAAACCTTACTTTTCGGCACCCGAACGTTTACGAACCCCGATTCCTCCCCAAATTTCTTCCGTCTCCCCACAGCCCACTCCTAACATACCATCGATTACCCATAAATACCTATTTAAACGCAACTATTTAATGCCCAACCTTAATTCCGTGCCACGAAATTCTTCTTGTAGTATTATTTAATACCTTATAGCAATATTAGCCCGCAAACTATTTCAGTATTAACCAGTAATTAAATTCGTCGTGTGTTTGTGAATCCCAACCCTTATTCTATACAACAGGGCTTCTCGTTATTTCTCATGTATTTCTCCTAATAATACCAATTCTTATATAGCCTAACTCTGATCGCTTCAAAAGTGACTAGTAGCATCTTCTCTCGATTTTAATGAGTATTAGTTTCTAAACCAACATTTATTTGCTGAACAATTAATAGATTAAGAAAGTAAAAGCAATAAGATTTAAAAGTAGATCTTTATTAGTAGTAAATAATAGCTCTTTAATCCAATTAGTTTAGAAAAAAAGTGATCCTATGAAATATGAGAAAACTTTAATATCTCTCCTAATGATTTTTATTTTCACGATATCAATTAATTCGTCATTATTTAAGGTGCAAATTAATTCTGAAGAGGAAGGTCTTAAAAGTAATGACTTTTGGGATCTCACAGGAAGTCCAATATTTATAGATGATAATGATGGCTCGAGGAATTGGGCATATCACGAGTCTAATTATGATTGGTGTACAGGCTCAGGAACAGAAATGGATCCTTATGTAATAGAAAATGTTAGAATTGATGCCTTAGATGGAGATTATGGTATCAAAATTATCGATAGCTCCAAATATTTTATAGTCCGAAACTGTACAGTGTATAATTCTGCAGGGGTATGGGGTCCAGATGGTGCGTTTAAACTAACTAATATAAAGAATGGAATCATAACGAACAATACTTCGTATAATAACGAATGGGTAGGAATTAATACTCTTTGGTTGGAAAACTGCTTAATATCAGAAAATAGAATTTTTAAAAGTTATGTTGGTATTTATTTTTCAGGTGATAACTCCAAAGTTGCAAATAATATAATAAAAAATTGTATTTGGGGTGGTATTCACTGTGACCAACATATAGTAAATAGCATAATTACAAATAACTTGATCGTAAATAATACTAGAGAAGGAATTGATTTGGCAGGTTATGTTTCTAATCTTACCTGTTCAAATAATTATATTAGTAATTCTGAAGATGGAATTCAAATATTTACAACTTATAATTCAAGTTCAGGTCTTTATAGAGGTCATAATATTATTAATAATGTTATTGAGAGATGTGGAAATGGTATCTACTTAGAAAGTAATGCTAATAATAATAACTTCACCGGGAATAAGCTATATGATAACGAATATGGAATTTTTTCTCCATCATTTGCTGCAACTCAAAATAATTTAATGTATAGAAATTACTTCTTAAACAATGAGATAAACGCCCATCTATCCAATGGAAATAATGATTGGAATAATTCAATCACAGGTAATTATTGGTACGATTACGAAGGTGTAGATAATAATCTTGATGGAATCGGTGACATACCTTATTATTTTGAAGACGATATTGATTTCAAACCAATTTTTTCAGATAATTTAGTCCTTTCAAATAATGAAATAATGATCTCCATGAATAGCTCAATTTTAGAATCTCCTACAGGTGCACTTTTTTCTCGAGTAACTACCATTAATCAATATCTATTCGATACCCCCATTACATTAGAACCAGATCTAGATGATGAAGGTGATTTCTTTGCGAGTAGTGGCGGTCAAGATAGAACAGAAAGCTACGATGCATATGATATCAGTATCTCGACCGACCTAGACTATGGTACTGCGAGTTCCTATCGTATCTCTACATTAAGAGAAACAGCAAGCAATCAAGTTCAGTGGAACACATCAATTGTTTTGCCTCCTGGCTATGAATCCTACTTTTTGATTCATACCGACATTAAGAACATTGACAACAATCAAATTATTATTGATGAGATACCTTCACACATTCACGATGGAATAAATGTCCTAAATAGTTTCAGAGGATTACTAGGAGCTGGTTTTTTTCCTGATTCAATAAGAAATGATCGATTGTTCATTTATGGCCAGGGCGAAGTCCCATTTAAGGGCACGACTGGTTGGAACGATTATGCCGCTTCAGCGAGCAAACCTTTTTATACAATATACGATGATTCAACTGGAGATGCAGTTACTGTTGGATATTTAGACGGCTCTACTGATGCAAACCAAATAATTCCACTTTATAGATTAAGTTCAATTAGTCCAATTAGAGGTTACATTGACTTTACTGTAGAGGAAGCCTCAATTTCGGCTGGAGCTGTAATTAGCTACAATTTCTTCGTTGCATTTCATAACATCAACCTTGAAACTGGAGAAATGGTTTATGATGATATCAAAAATGAATATAGGCAATATATACCTGCTCCACCTGAAGAAGCAATTTCCGGATATAATATAATTTTAATTATTAGCATAATTTCCTTGGTTTCAGTTGTCTTGGTTCTCAACTCAAAGTGGAAAAAAAAGGTTTTTTAAAATAATTATTTTTATTTATTTCCTCACTCTTTCTTATAGAAAGTTAATTATTATTTCAAAAAAAATCGGAATTTAAATCGCACAATTCCGAAAAATTAAAAAAAATTTAATCGTTTCGTATCACGCTTTTTCCCAATCGTGCCACGATACCCCTAATAATGTGCCACGAAATCTTCCCGCTATGTATCTTGATATATTATACGAAAGTATGAACCCCAAAAATAAACCTCAAAATTCAATAATATTCTCCACTGCAATTTCGAGAAAAAATTCTAAATCTTGAATTTCTTTTCCTTTAAGTCTTATTAAAAAACCCATCTGGATTCCTCTGGATTATAAGTTAATTTCGTAATAAAAAAGGCTTCACTGATGATTTTCTTGGCAGGATATTTCATCAGCGATTTTAGACCATTGAAGATCGAGTCTCTCTTGAAGTTCAATTAATTCTTTTTCTGATAACTTTGAAAATCGTTTCTGTCTAGATAAGTAATCAATTAGTGGAGCTCTTTTTGTAGGATCTAATAATGATTTACTCTTTTTTGATAAAGTTAAAACGCCATTTTCGATTTCATATAATATCCATGAACCTGTTTTAACTGCTAATCTAGGGATTTCGACAGAATCTTCAGATGCAATACCCCATCCAGGAGGACAGGAAGCTAAAATGTGGATATATTTGCAGCCATCAATTGTTTTTGCTTTTTTAAATTTCTCGTAGATATCGAGAGGTTCACTTGCTGAACAAGTAGCAACATAAGGGATTTCGTGTGCTGCCATTATTCTCGGTAGATTTTTTTTGTATCGTTCTTTTCCTAATGTGGTAGTTGTTGTAATTGCCCCATGTGGAGTACTAGAGGATCGTTGAATTCCAGTGTTCATATATGCTTCATTATCGTAACAACAATATATGATATTAGAGTTCCTTTCAGCAGCACCACTTAAACCTTGAATTCCAATATCTGTAGTTCCCCCATCACCAGCAAAAACTAATGTTGTCATTTTTTCCCAAACCTTGCCCGGAAATCTATGAGCTTTTACTTTAAAGGCTGCTGAGATACCTGTAGCAGCAGCGGCAGCAGCGGCAAACGCCATATTCATGAATGGAAAGTTTGGTGCTGTCTTTGGCCATAATCCTACAACAACATTTAAACAACTTGCAGGTGTAACTAACGAAGTATTAGGTCCAAGTGCTTTCATAGCCCACCTTAAAGCGATTTCAAGACCACATCCAGCACATGTAGAATTTCCAGCTAAAAAAAATTCTTCCTGTCCTATTTCTAATGCTTCTTTAATAGATACCATGTTTAATCAACCTCCAATAGTCCATCCCAGAGAGTCCCTTCAATCATATCTTTTGGGAGTTCTCCAGTTTCATTTAATTTATTCAATATTTTTAATTGATTCTTCTGTTGTTCTAATCCTACTTCTCTACCACCTAAACCCATTACGATTGGTAAAATTTTTGTGGTTACTCCCGAACCATATAGAGCTGCCAGCACTTCACTACTTACAGGCCCTCCAGTTGGTGATCCAAACGCAGTAGCTCTGTCAGCTACACCAAGAACCTTAACTTTATTAGCAATTTGTATGATGTCTTCTACAGGAAATGGTCGTAAATATCTTAATTTAACACATCCCACCTTATATCCTTCATTTCTAAGATCATCAACCGCGTCTTCCATCTGCATAGCGAGTTCACCATAATTAATTATAGCAACTTCCGCATCTTTCATTTTATATTCTTCGATTAATCCATTTCCATATGATCTACCAAATTTTTTCTCAAATTCTGCTGCAACATCCTTGATTTTTTGCTTTGCAATAATATGAGTATAATGAATTCTTAACCTAAATTCGTAATAAAAACCTGATGGCATAATTAAATTCCCGTGCATCATTGGTCTTTCAGGATCGAGAAAAATATGAGGCCATCCTTTTTCATCTGGAAGTGGCGGTAAAAAATCATCAACTTCGTCTTGTTCCTCGATGGTTACAGGTTTTGATGTATGAGAAAGAGTAAATCCGCCATAAGCAACGAATTTAGGCAATAAAATATCGTGATCTTCACAAATTTTATATGACATTAATATATCGTCATAGATCTCTTGATGACTTGAAGCAAATGAAATCATCCAACCAGTATCTCTACAACTTATTATATCAGTAAAGTCTGCCCAAATGTTCCATGGAGGAGCAGGACCTCTCGAAGCAATGGTAGTTACTATTGGCAATCGCGCACCTGCTGCCCAATGAACCATCTCATACATGTAAAATAATCCTTGTCCCGAAGTAGCAGTGAAGGTGCGAGTCCCTGCAGTGCTTGCGCCTATTATTGAAGCCATAACCGAATGTTCGGATTCTACTTTAATATATTGAGTTCCTGGCATCTCACCATTATCTGCAAACTCTGATAATTTTTCTACTACAGTAGTTTGAGGAGTAATAGGATATGCGCTTATTACTTGGACTCTTGCAGATTTCGCAGCGTAAGCTGCAGCCACATTTCCTTTAATTATTTTTGTTTCTCTTTCCTGAATAAAATCTTCTTGTGCTTCAACCATATTAAACTTCACTCTCTCTAATCATCTCTATACTTTTTGTGGGGCATTCTTTAGCGCAAATACCACAACCTTTACAATAAACATAATCTACCTCAAATTCTCCTTCTTCATTTCTGATGATTGTACCTTCGGGGCAATACATCCAACATATACCACACTTAGTACAAGTATCTCGATCTAAAACAGGTTTAAACGTTCTCCAATCTCCCGTAGTGCCAATACTTCCCTTTATAGGGAATGATATTGGTATTGGAGGTAGTTCTTTCCAGTTTTTATATTCTTGAACTTCGGGTCTTTTATCTCTGTCTTCACATATGTTCTTCCATTTCACTTTATTCATTCAAATTCAACCTCTTTAACATTATTATATGCTTCGATAGCTACTTCTAGATTCTTCTTACCCCTAGGCTCTCCAAATTCACTATAGATCACTTTTTTCATCGTGTCTAGGTTATAAAATCCGGATAACTGTCCAAATGCCCCAAGCATTGGAATGTTTAATATCGGTCCGCTCGAATGCATGAATCCTAATTTTATACAGATTCCTGTAGCATCAACAATAAAAATTTTAATGCCCTCAGGAAATTCACAAGTATCGATCGGATTTTTAGTATTGATTAATAATGTGACTCCGCTCTTTATCGTTGCTAACACCCTAGGAATATCTAATAAAGAGGGATCAAAAATTAACATATAATCTGGATCAGTTACACTGTCGTAAGTCTTTATCTTTTTGTTCCTTGATAGCTTAGTAAATGCTTGAATAGGGGCCCCTCTCCTCTCAGCTCCAATAATAGGTATTGCAATGGCATCTATAAAACTTTCCTCATAAGCCAATTGCGCTAGTAGTTGACTAGCAGTGATAGCTGTTTGACCTCCTCGACCATGAAAAGTGATTTCTATTATTCCATTATCCGTCAATTTTTTCCATCCTTTTACTTATTCGATCTTATAATTTTGATAATAATAATAACTGTAAAACGATAATATAGTATTTTTTTTTTGGAAAACTTATAAAATTATCGTAAATAGAACTACTAAGGTAAAGTAACTAGCAATAAATTAAAAATTTCTGGATAAATTTTATAAGTAAGCCACAGAAATTAATGAATATTCATATTAACTATAACTTTACATTCTAAATGTAGTGAGTGATGGTGTCAGAAAAACGAAATAGTGAAGAATTAGACTTTTCGTTCAAGTGTCCTTTATGCGATAAAGGTAAAATAAAAATTTCTAAAACTACATATGACGTACCTGATGGAGATAAAATGCTAATAATTAAGTTTGAATGTGATATTTGCGAATTTTCTAATAATGACGTAATTCCATTAACCGCTAACAATACTCCAGGAATAATAACTCTGAGAGTTACTAATGAAAGTGATTTAAAATCAAAAATCTACCGTTCTCCAGTAGGAAGATTAGAAATTCCAGAGTTGGAATTATTTGTAGAACCCGGTCCACGCGCAGACTTTTACTATACCAATGTAGAAGGCATTTTATTTAGATTTGAAAATGCAGTTTCAATTTATCGCAAAAATCTCGAAGATGATGATGTTCAAATAGAAGAAATTGATGAAGTTTTACAAAATCTAAATGAAGCATTAAAAGGAGATTTTAAATTCACTCTAATAATAACTGACAGGGGTGGCGGAAGTTATATTATTCCAGAGGATGAATCAAAATACTCATTTGAAAAATTGGAAAATAATGAACTAAATTAAAAGTAATAAGTGAATTTATCATTAATTCTAATTAGATATTTATATTTGAAATTGATATAAAAAAAGTGTGAAATCTATTGACAATTAAAAAAATTGGAATACTCACAGGTGGCGGCGATTGTCCTGGTTTAAACTCAGTAATATACGGAATAATGTTAAAAGCTTATGATGCCGATATAGAATGTGTAGGAATTCTCAAAGGTTGGAAGGGTTTCATGGAAAATTTAACAATACCGCTCAATATTGCAGAGCACGATGACTTACATACTATTGGAGGGACTATATTATACACAAGCAGAACTAATCCATTTAAAGGGGCTATATCTAAGGAACATGTTGCTCACATATTGGTAGATAAATTAGAAGAATTAGAAATTGATGCATTAATCGCGATCGGAGGGGACGACACTTTAAGCGTTGCCGATGCTATGCATAAGTATGCAAGAGCTAATGTAATCGGATGTCCCAAAACGATTGATAATGATCTGGCGGGAACTCATTACACGTTTGGGTTCTGGAGCGCAGTGCAACTCGCTTCTAACGCAATGGATAATTTAACTACTACAGCAAGATCCCATCAAAGAGTCTTTGTTGTAGAGATTATGGGCAGAGATGCAGGATTTCTTACTATGTATAGTGGACTTTCTGCTGGTGCTGACATAATACTAATTCCTGAAACACCTTTTGATTTTGAAAAGGATATAGTTGAAGTCCTTAGAAATAGAGTAAATGCGGGATACAAGTACCATATAATAGCGACTTCTGAAGGCGCGTATCCTAGGAATGAATCATTATTAAGAGATTTTAAAACTATTTCGAAAGATACTATTGATAAATTACCTAAAGACACTTATGGTAATCCTCTCCTTGCGAAATTAAATATATCGAAGATAATTGTTGATGAACTAACCTTAAGAAAGGATCTTAAATCAGAATTTCAGAAGAATGGTATCGATTTTGAATGTAGAAGCGTTGTATTAGGCCATACTATGCGGGCAGGCACACCAAATTCATTCGATCGAATTCTTGGTTTAAGATTTGGATTAGCTGCGATGAAATTAGTCCTTGAAGGCAAATTTGGAAACATGGTTTCTTTACAAGGCAATAAAATAAAAACAATGCCATTATCAGAAGGAGTAAAAAAGAAATATATTACTGCTGAAAATGATAAAATGGAATTAAGAGATTTATTGGTTAAAATAAGATATTTATCTAAGCAGAAATAAGTAAAAAATAAATTAAATCTTTTTTATTAACCGTAGTGTTTTTCTTCCTCGTGATCAGCATCAATAGCGTCTTTTTCTACATCTCGATCGAGCCATTTTTCACTTAGTATCTCTTTATAATATTCATGTTGTATAATTAAATTCATAATTTCCGAAGTTCCAGTCCAAATTTCTCCAAGTCTTGAATCACGAAGTATTCTTTCAATGGGGTAAACCGTAGTATATCCAATTCCCCCCATTATTTGCATAGCGTTATTAATAACCTTCCAACAGGATTTAGTAGAGAATTTTTTAGATTCAGAAACTAATCTTCTTTGTAAAGCGGAAGGTGCCCCTGCGTCAATGGTTTTAGCGGTATTAAAAACGATTGATCTCGCAGCGTCTAAAAGCGTAATACTATCAGCTATTTTAAAATTCACGGCTTGAAAGTCTTTTATTGTCTGCCCAAAAGCTTTCCTTTTAGTTGAGTATTTAGTAGCAATATGAAGACAAGTTCTAGCTGATCCTAACGAGCCTGACGCGGTTGTGAGGCGTTCAGGAACCATCATTTGATAAAAGATTACACCTCCTTTCCCTTCCCCCATAATGACATTTTCTTTAGGAACTTGAACATCTTCAAATTTGAGTCTTCCAGCACCACCACCTCTAGTTCCTAGAAGGCCGTATATATATTCCGTTTCGACACCCTTACTACGATCTACGATAAATAAACTCAACGATGACCGAGGATCAGACTTAGGATCTAAATTGGTTTTAGCATAAACTAGAAAAAAATCTGCTCCCTCAGCCCCTACAACAAAACGCTTCTCCCCATTCAGTATATAATAATCGCCATCTTTAACAGCTGTGCAAGTTGCGCCAAAAAAATCAGAACCGCCTCTTGGTTCTGTTAACGCTTCTGCGGTATACTTTTTACCTTCGCACATTGGTTTCAAGTAATTTAATTTTTGATCCTCAGAACCAAATAAATTCATGGCTTCTCCAGTAATTATTGGTAGAGAATATAAACACGGTAAAGAGCTCCCTAATACACCTACTTCTTCAAGAGCAACGACTTCACACTCCCAATTTAAACCTCGACCACCAAATTCTTTAGGAAACCTCAATCCTATAAGATTTTTTTTACCAAGTTTCTGTAAGAACTCAACGGGATAATTTATCTCTTCTTTATCCATTTTTTTAATTAAAGAGTGAGGAACATCGTCTCTTACAAATGAGCGTACCTCTTCTTTAATTTTTTTGGCATTTTCACTTATTAAATAATCAAACATTTTTGATTCTCTCTTAATATTTTTTAATGCTCAATAAAAATAATAGATAGATTAAAATTTATTAGTTTACAATTATTGAAACTATCATTAACATATAGGGAATTTGGTATTTTTAAAAACCAGAAATCCTCAAACGATATTGTTTAACAACTTAACGGTTTAATAATATGGTTACAGAAGGTAAAAAGGGGAAGAAAAAGTACCCAAATCCATTTAAAGTGTTGGTTCTAGCCACTTTCATTGATAGAGTAGGAGGTTTCTTATTATTTCCCTTTTTTTCAGTGTATCTTATCGATCATTTTAATGTGACAATAGTTGAGGTAGGTTTTTTATTTGCGATATTTGCTGGTGGAAGCATAATTGGTAGTACGATAGGAGGTGCGTTAACTGATAAATATGGTCGTCGGTCAATGCTACTTTTTGGTTAAATTTCAAGTGGAATTGGAAGTATCTTAATGGGAATAGTTGACGATCTATATCTTTTTTTTCTAATAGCAGCAGTTTTAGGCGTATTAGGCGATTTAGGAGGCCCAGCACGGCAAGCAATGGTGGTAGATTTGCTTCCAGAAGATACAAGAGCTGATGGATTTGGAATATTGCGAGTAGCTGTAAATCTTGCAGCAACAATAGGTCCGATTCTTGGGGGATGGTTAGTAACCCGTTCTTTTTTGTTCGTATTTATAGCAGATGCAGTGAGTAGCTTAATTACCGCTTTAATTGTATTTCTTGTCATTCCAGAAACAAACCCGGAAAAACAAGATGGCAAACCAGAAGAGTCGATCATCACTACACTCATTGGATATAAAGAAGTATTAAAAGATTCAGTTTATATAATTTTTCTTGCTGTGTCTGCTTTAACGGTGTTAGTTTACATGCAATTGAATAGTACGTTATCGGTATTTTTATGGGAAGTTTACGAGTTTCCATTAGAGTGGTTTGGCGTGTTGTTAGCCATGAATGCTTTGATGGTAGTAATTTTTCAGTTCCCGATAACTAGATTGACTTCAAAGTTTGCACCCATGAAAATGATGGCTTTTGGTACACTTCTTTATATGATTGGGTTTGGGATGTATGGTTTTATCTCCGAACCATACTTGTTTTTCGTAGCTATGGCTATTCTGACAGCGGGGGAAATGATTGTAATACCTGTATCACAAGCTACCGTTGCAATTTTTGCCACTGAAGATAAACGAGGGCGATATATGGCAGTATATGGCTTCCATTGGTCAATACCAACATTATTTGGAGTTTCAGCTGCTAGTTTTGTCTATTTTTATATTGAACCGAAGTGGGTATGGTATTTTGCGGGAATTTTAAGCCTAATTGCTATAATTGGATTTTGGTTACTACATCAGGTTACAAAAGAACGGCTTGCTAAGAAAACTAATATTTCAGCTGAAGAAATAGGTATAGAATTGAAAGAAGAAAGTGAATAATTTACTTTCAACTAATTGTGATTTCTTTTTACCCCTTTTTTAAAGTTGTTCTGGTAATACAAAGAATTATACCGAAATAATATCAAGGGATCTATTAAAGATCGTAAAAGTTCAGTTTCACGAACTCTTAGAATAAATAAATCCTATTAAATTTCAAAAACCTTTTTAGCTTTTTCTTCTACTATCGTGTTGTTAACTAGGTCCCAAATTTCGCTGTAGAAGAACTCTTCATCATTCTTTACTATTAGTGGTAAACTTTCAACACAAGCACTCATGTCGCAATATAGACTATTAAATGTTGGATTTTTCATTAAAGGATCGTCAAAATCTTTAGGATCTTGGTAGTCTAAAACTTTATAATCAATATTTTTATCCTTGAGCCAAGTCAATAACATTTCACAGAAAAAGCAACTTTTTTTAATTACAATCTTAAATTGAGTCATGATTGAAAAATTAAAACGCAAATTATTAAATTTTTATTTTATAATTTGAAAATTAAAGCTCAATTTCGAATGTAACCTTAAGATAATCGTATTTGGAATTAAGTAATTTTAGTATATTTTGTGCAAATGTTTTTAGATTTTGTGCATGCAATGGTTTTTCTTCTGCTTGTTCATCGTAAAAACCATGAATAACCTTTCTAGTTTCATCTGCTCCATTAGCATCATAAAATTTTTGCCAATGAGTAGAGACACTACAGAGTGATTTTATTTTCTCTTCTGGGTATTTAGATTTGTCAAAAATTTGATCTTTATACTTTCTAATAGCTTCGCCGACTTTTTCAAGATGGTCTGCAATAGCAAAAGAATAACGGCAAATACTTATTAAATTAGATGTAGTGCTAGTGCTTCGTGTATTAGCCGCCTGTTCAAAAGAGTTCCATGCGTCTAACCACTCATCCTTGTGTATACCATCAACACCATTGTTCACCATTGCTACATTAATTATATCGCTTAAATCTACATCGTGACCTCTTTTAATTTTTTTATCAAAAATTTCTTTTAGACTTGAACCAGTGAGATAGCTTCCAGCACCAAAATCGAGTAACTGATTAAGGTTATTTGCAGCAAAAAGAGTTTCGCGTCTATTTTCTTTAGTTTCAAATTTATTCCATTCTACAGTTTTTTCCCATTCTCCTGTTTCTTTATCTTTTACAAAACTACACTCCTTCAAAGAAGAGTCCAATAAGTTAGTTTGAAACATCCAAAAATCGATATCGTCTGTAAATCTTTTCCTTCTCCAATCCCGGGTTGTATATTTTCCTAAATAGAGTTTTAATGTGCCTCTAACTAATGAAAATTTCCCATTTTTTAATACTTCACGAGCATCTTCACAATAATGGTGATTAGGATCTTGGGAACACAGTTCGATTTTCTTGAGAACTTTTCTTGCTTCACGCGCCACTATATCACAAGGTATACTACCATCGGAAGGATACGCTCTAGATCCTCCTTCAATAAAGTTTTCAAACAATTCGAAATCGTTTTCTGGTATATCGTACCAAGGATTATGAAAATTAGCTTTATTAAAGATGTAATGAGTATAACCCTTTTCGTCTTTTAGAGTTTTATCCAAAAGATGTGAAACATCCCTAAGTTTGTCTCCTTTCTTTATTGCATCAGCTTTTATGTCCCATATTCCATTCATTTAATAATCTCGTTTACTATTTAATAAAAGTATAACACAATATTTCTTAAATCTTATTTTTATAATTTAAACCATTATTTTATCTTAAATAGAAAAATTAAAAGGATACTTTATATTAGATTTAAAAGACTATGAGCAATTTCTTTTCAGTTTTCACTTATACACCGTGGGAAAATCTTAACTCCCAAATTTTAACCGAAGTTAAATTGTTATCACTGAAAAATATTATTAAATCATTTCCCGTAATTGAACTGGGATTCTTTGATGATTTACTTTCCAATTTATATAAGTTCAAACATTATTCATGGGTTGAATCCATTAAAAGAATAGTTGGTCCTGATAAGGAGGATTATGACATAATACCATGGAATTTTATATGGGCTATGGACCGTGACGGAAGAATTTTCCAATTTCTCATTCAGAAGGTTAAAAAAGAAATTAAAAATTCTCAAGCAATATTAGTAGCATTAGCTCCTCCAGAACTAGCTAAACTATTTGAGCAATATAAAGAGGAAGCCATATTACGAACATTGTCACTGCTAAATGATCCAAAAAAAATGAACTTTTTAATGGTTTTAGCACCAAAAGGAAAATCTATCGCCGAAGAACAGCAGATGTTACAAATCAACGAAAAGGATTTAGAAAGCTTGCAATTTGTTAATACTTTAAAGCAAATGCCTAACATCAAGGGACAGTGGTTTCCAACATTTGATGTTAAATGTCCAAACTGTAATGGTCCACTAAAAGAAGTTTATACTCATGAAGTTGGACTAGTCTGTCAAAGATGTGGGTTTAAAAGAGTTAAATAGGGCTATTTTTTCATTAAAGTGTTTAATAATATTTTTTATTTTATGATCCCATCTTTAACTTATCACTTAAAATAAAAAGTTGAAGAAAGTTATCAATCATGTTTGTTGCTGCACTTGACCTTGGAACTACAGGATGTAGAACATATATTTATGATTTAGCAGGATCAATTATATCAAGCGCTTATCAAGAGTGGGAGAGTTTTTATCCCCAACCATCATATGTAGAACAAGATGCAAATTTGTGGTGGGATTCTATTAAAAAAACTACTGAAATTGCTATAAAAAGGAGTGGAATAGATAGATCGGAAATAGTGAGTCTTTCTGTAACAAATCAGCGAGAAACTATTGTACCAGTTGACATAACAGGCAAACCACTACATAACGCATTAGTCTGGCAAGATAGACGCACCACAAACCAGGTAGATTATATAAAAAGTAAAATCGGTATAGATAGAATTTATCGAACTACAGGATTAACAATAGATCCTTATTTTTCAGCAACCAAAATTCTTTGGTTTAAAGATGAGAAACCGGAGATTTATCAAAAAACGCACAAATTCCTGCTAGTTTCGGATTATATAATTTATAAACTGACAGGGAAATTTTATACGGATCATTCTAATGCTTCGAGAACAATGTTATTTGATATTAACAATTTCAAGTACTCCGAAGACATCGCCTCCGAATTAGAAATAGATTTGGATAAGATGCCAGAGACGGTCGAGAGTGGAGTTGAGATAGGAGAAATTAATACTGAAGAAATTTTATTTGATAAAAAAACGTTAGTTGTTTCAGGAGCAGGAGACCAACAATCAGCAGCGTTGGGAGTAGGAGTTGTTTCTCCAGGTAAGGTAAAATTAACGACGGGAACTGGAAGTTTTTTGTTAGCTTATCTGGAAAAACCTAATTTTGATCCAGAGAAGCGAGTATTATGTAGTTGTCACGCAATCCCGGGCGTGTGGGTTCAAGAAGCAAGTATTTTCACTACTGGCGCAATTTTAAGATGGTTTAGGGACGAGTTAGGAACAGAAGAATGCAGAATAGCGAAAAAGCAAAATCAAGATCCCTACGAAATTTTGACGGAAGAGGCTGAAAAATCACCTATCGGTGCTAACAAGTTATTAGTAATTCCACATTTAGTTGGCGCTGGGGCGCCGCATTGGAATCCGTACGCGAGAGGTTTGATTTATGGTTTATCTTTAGGTCATAAAAGAAGAGACATCGTCCGTTCTATTCTAGAAGGAGTAGCTTTTGAAGTTAAAAAAAATATCGAAGTTTTTAGCGAATTAGGAATAGAACCAAAAGAATTAAATCTTACTGGAGGAAGTTCTCGTTCAGATTTTTGGAATCAAATTTATTCTGATGTTTTAGGAATGACTTGTGTCAGAAATGTAATTGAGGAAGCAACATCTTTAGGAGCGGCAATTTTAGCAGCAACGGGTGCAGGGCTATTTTCAGATGTAGTTAGCGCTGCTGAGAATATTTGTAAAGTGGATAAAAAATGGAATCCTGATATAACTCGGCAGAAAACTTATAGGAAAATATACAGTTTATCGAAAGAGTTATATTCAAT
This sequence comes from Promethearchaeota archaeon, assembly GCA_013375475.1. Classification (GTDB taxonomy): domain Archaea; phylum Asgardarchaeota; class Lokiarchaeia; order Sigyniarchaeales; family SOKP01; genus SOKP01. The sequence continues at coordinate 14,931 of JABXKD010000010.1, read as the reverse complement.
CCTTAATGAAAAGAGTTTTCACAAAAATTACATCGATACACTGCAGAATAATAGATCTGATTAGATCATTTATTTATTTACGTTTTTTTTTAATTTTAGCCATAATACTCAATTTTATATATTTAGAATGTTATAGATTTTTTAAATAAAATAGATTGGTCAAAAAAATGGAAGAATCATATTCAAGTTCTGACGAAGTTTACCCATCAAAACAAAGAGTAGTAGGAGATTTATTTTATATTATTATCGTTATATCTTGCTTAATTTGCATTACTGGAGGTATCTGGTCAATATTTGATTTTATAATGCCAACGGGAAAGTTAGAATCCTTCATAGGGTTATCTTTGGGATACCAAATCTCAATAATCGCTGGAATTTTAGCAGGGTTGTTTTTTCTCTTAATATTTTTCTTCGGATTGTTCAAAAAAGGAAGGAAATGGGTTTTACACTTCATTTTCAATGTAAGAGAAATTGAGGAAAAATATAAAAATCGCATAGATGTCAAAATCGCTGCTGGGGGCTTGTTAATTAGTATAATGGCAATTATTATAGGTATCGTAATCTCTATAATCCAAGAAATTTTACTTGGTCAAAGCCAAAGTACACCATTTTCTGAGCTTCTAGCCTCTTTTTCAACTGGAAATTGGATTTTGTTCACAGGAATATCTTTGTTTGCAATTTTAGCAATCACTCTATTTATGATCTACTTCTGGAAAAATGGATACTATGTAATTTTAAGAGTAATGGGAAAATTGGAAAAATAGAGTATAATTTTTTTTCCAACTTTATTTTTTTTCTAAATTACCTCCTATTTAAATCAGTAAATTCTCCCACTTATCTTCTTTTTAATAATTTTTATTCTTACCTAAATCAATGTCCATTAAGCTTGGTATTGTTTTTAATTTTCTTCAATTACCTGATGTTTCAAAATATCCGTTTGTAATAAATAAACGAACTGACGGGATTTTTGTTAAAAAGGGTATATTTGTGTCAACAAAATCAGATGAAGGATATTTAATTGGCATAGTTGAGAAAATCGTATTGTTAAACGAATATTTTTCGGATGCCTTAACAATTAAAGCTTATAATAACGAAAATAATCCAAATATTCTTAAGGGTTTATTTCCGAGTGATGATTTTGAATATGCGGTTGCTATCGTAAGGAATTTAGGGATTATAGATTTCAAGGAATCTTGTGAAACTAAAATAAAATCTATTAAGAGGATGATGTATCCTGCAAGTCCAGGTAAAGAAGTATATTTGGTTGACGAAGAAATTCTCAAGGGATTTGTAGGCCTTGATCAAATACAAGGATTAAATTTGGGTAAAATAAAGGTATCAAATATTGATGCTTATATTAGTATGGATCGATTATTAAATAAACATTTTGCAATTCTTTCAATTTCAGGAGGAGGTAAAAGTTATCTTACATCCATTATTATTGAAGAGTTACTTATGCGAGAAAAATCTTCTGGGACTCCGGCTATTATTTTGATTGATGTACACGGAGAATATCAATATCTAAATAATACTCCTCAATTAAAAAATAAAGTTAAAGTTATTGATACTACATATTTTCAAATTTCAGTTCCCAAATTGAACGCTTTTGCGTATAAAAAATATCAAGAACAGATTTCTAATGTTCAGATAAGAGAGTTATCTAAATATATTAAAAAATTAAGAAATAAGGATGAAACAAAAAATAAATATACTCTAAATAGCATTATAGACTTAATTGAAGAAGAACCAGAGGGCGGGAAAAGCACAAAACAAGCTTTAATCGGATGGTTGTCTGAACTAGAACGACTAAATCTTTTTGGGCCTCAAGAAAATCCAGTTATAAAAAATGTCATAAATCAGGGTGAAATTTCTATCTTTAACCTTCAGAATGAAATATCAATTCGTAAAAAACAAATTATTGTTGACTATATATGTAATCAGCTGTTTTATTTGAGAAGAAAAAACGAAATTCCCCCATTTTTATTAATTATAGAAGAAGCGCATCAGTTTTGTCCTGAAGCAGCTCATTCTAAAGCATTATCAAAATATATTATTGAAACAATCGCTAGAGAGGGAAGAAAATTTATGGCTTGTTTATGTTTAATTAGTCAAAGACCTAAAAAGCTAAGTACTACTGCACTATCTCAAACAAACGCAAAGTTAATTCTCAACATTAAAAATCCCTATGATTTAAAGCACTTAATGGATAGCTCAGAAACAATCACTAAGGATTATGCCGATATGATCTCGAGTTTAGGGGTGGGAGAAATGTTATTGATGGGAAATGCTGTAAATTACCCAATTTTTGTAGATATAAGGGAAAGGAAATTTAAATCTCAATCTGAAAATATATCTTTATCGCAAGAATGTGTAAATTGGAAAAAGCTCCAATCAGTTTAACTCTTCCATAATTTGGCTTTTAATATGTTGATTTCTTTTGTTAAGGACAATCATTTTCTTAGTTTTTGAGACTCGGAAAACATTAATTATGCTTCGGCTTTCTAACTTCATAAGTAATTCTTCCAACATTATTGGATTAATAAAAGAGAATTCCTTCTTGAGTAGTTCTTCCAATCGTTTATCTAATATTTCTCCCTTATTTTTAATTAGTATGTCGATTAATAAATTAACTACGGGTTTTTGGTTCCATCTTTGTGATTCGATAATTGTTCACCTTATATTTATAAAAAGTTAAAAATTAAATTCATTAAATAGAAATTTATTCTCCCAAATTAACTTTGTGAATATTAGATAATCATTCGATCTTCCTTTGTTTGTTCCATGATTAGACTTTTTAGTCTTTTTCCAAAACTTTCATAAAATTTAATCGTTTCTGGAGTAATGCTTGGGTTAGTTGATTCTATTGCCAATTCAAAATGGATTTTCGAAATTTTTCTTGCCCTCATGTTTTCTCTTAACGCGATCATGCCTGCTTCACGACATAAAGTTTCAACATCTGCTCCAGAGTAACCCACTAACTTCTCGTTTAATTTATTTAAATCTATGTTGCTCGTTAGTGGCATGTCTTTTGTAAAAATATTCAATATTTTTTCTCTTCCTTTTTCATCAGGAGCAGGAACTAGTAAAATTCTATCGATCCTTCCAGGTCTTATTAAAGCGGGGTCTAAAATGTCAGGGCGATTAGTAGCAGCAATCACTATTATATCTTTCTTTACTTCTAATCCATCCAGTTCAGTTAAGAATTGTGAGAGAACTTTTTCTGAAACACCTGAATCAGTTGTGTGTCTACCTCTACTTGGAGCTATAGAATCAAATTCATCAAAAAATATTATACAAGGTGCAGCCATTTTCGCTTTTCGAAAAACTTCACGAATTGCTTTTTCACTTTCTCCAACATATTTAGATAATAATTCGGGACCTTTAATGGATATAAAATTAGCTTTGCTTTCATGAGCTACTGCTCGAGCTAAGAGTGTTTTACCACATCCGGGTGGACCGTATAGTAAAATCCCTCTAGGAGGACTTATCCCCATACGCTTAAAAATGTTTGGATGTGACAATGGCCAGTCTACAGATTCTATTAATTTTTGCTTCAAATCTTCCAATCCGCCTATCTGATCCCAGGTAACGTTTGGTATTTCTACAAACACTTCTCTTATTCCTGAAGGCATTACTTCCTTTAAAGCCTCTTCAAAATCAGCTTGAGTAACTTCGATCTGTTCTAACAATTCGGGATCAATAATATCAGATTCTAGATCAATTTGTGGGAGATATCTTCTAAGCGCTGACATTGCCGCTTCCCGACAGACTGCAGAAATATCTGCTCCTACAAACCCATGAGTGATGTTAGCAAACTCTTTTAACGATATTTTTTTGTCGAGAGGCATGTTCCTAGTATGAATCTGAAAAACTTCTCTTCTCCCTTTCTCGTTAGGTACTTTTATCTCTATTTCGCGATCGAATCTACCTGGACGCCTTAACGCCGGATCTAAGCTATTAGGTCTATTTGTAGCGCCTATAACGATTACTTTACCTCTACTATGCAATCCATCCATCAGAGCTAAAAGTTGAGCAACAACTCTCCGTTCCACTTCTCCAGTTACAGTCTCTCTTTTTGGGGCAATAGCATCGATTTCATCGATAAATATAATAGATGGGCTCTTTTCCTCAGCTTCTATGAAAATATTTCTAAGTTTTTTCTCAGATTCGCCATAAAATTTGCTCATAATTTCTGGACCATTTATTGAAATGAAATATGCTTCACTTTCGTTAGCAACAGCTTTAGCTAAAAGAGTTTTTCCGCATCCTGGAGGGCCCCTTAATAATACTCCCTTCGGAGGATCAATACCTAATCGTTTAAATAAAGAGGGATGTCTAAGTGGAAGTTCAACCATTTCTCTAACTCTTTGTATTTCTCGATCTAAACCACCAACATCCTCGTATGTAACATAATCTGCCCCTTTTTCTTCATCTTCAGTAATATTTTCACTGATATGTAAGGCTGTTTCCGGTTTAATTATACACACTCCGTTAGGTCTTATATTTATAACCTTAAACATGATCTCTCTACTAATACCAATAGATATATATATAAAATCGTCAATTGTCACGGGATAGTTGTGTAACTTTCGCTTAACGAAAGTTTCAAATCGAGGATTTGATTTTATTTTTACGCTTATCGGTGCTAAAACTATAGTTTGAGCGGGTTGTGCATTTACTTTCCTTATTTGTATCGTTTCGTCAATACTTGATCCTGTATTTTTTTTCAACCTAGAATCGATTCGAATTATTCCTAATCCACTATCTTGAGGATAACTTGGCCAAGCAATCCCTGCACTCTCCTTCTTTCCAGTAAGAGCTATGACATCCCCAGTTTTAATATCTAGCTCCTCCATAGTGTCTTGATCAATTCTAGCAATATTTCGCCCTATATCCCTTTTTTTTGCTTCCTGGACCCGTAAAGCAATAATTTTGCTACTAAAATCACTTTCTTCGTTTTCTTTAGATGACATTTTCGTTCGAATAAATAAAATATATTATATATAATTATGAAATATTAATTTTGTAAAAATTTTTGCTTTTTTTAACAATAAAAATTAATTTTTTTTGAAGAAACTATCTAAAGACACTTGTGTTTTTGAAGAGTTTTGCTTTTTTAAACGCTCGATGGCGTTTTGGACTCTCTGTTTTGAAAAATTATGTTGTTCGATCAGTAATTCCTCAACTTCATCGTATTTTATTTTTTCCCAGATTATCTTTGGATAATTTTTTTTAATATTTGGGTATAAAAAGATCTCTTTTATCTGTTTAATTAGATCTTTGTCAAGTTTAATTTCAATGTTACCAACTTTTACATTATTTTTTGTTAAATTTTCTAACGAACCATATTTTTTGATTAGATCGAGAGCTTTATGTTGACCAATTCCCTTAATTCCCGGAAAAAAATCTGTTCCAATTAAAATCCCCATTTCAATTAATTGTTCACGAGTAATTTTTAAACTATCAAGAAACTTTGATAGCGAAATATATTCTATATCGAGAGTTACCGTAGTATTTTTAAGTTTTTTACTCCTACTGACAGCAAAGTTCCGTATCAATCTTTCTCCCCCAAATAACAATGTGTCATAGTCCTGAGATGCACACGCCCAAGCATCACCATTTTCAACTAAAAAAGCAGATTGGGCTTCTCCCTCAGAACTAGCTTCGACAATTGGAATACCAAGATATTTCAATAGCTTTTTGCTCTCGTTAATCATGCCAGAATCTAATTTAGATGTCATTTGAGCAAATTTTTTTGCTTCCCCAAAATCTTCTTTCTCTTGTGCAGTAATCATTTTTTGTGTGGCTTTTTCCTTGATCTTCTTTCTTTCTTTTATAGTTTCTAGTTTTAATTCAGAAGGAATTCCGTCAAATACATAAATAGGTTTAATGTTATGCTCTAAAAAGTTAATCGTTCTGTAAAACAATCCAGATAGATGAGAAGTCACATTTCCATTATAATCTTTTAAGGGAGTGCCATCTTTTTGCCTAATTATGGCTAAAAATTGATAGATCGTGTTAAAAGCGTCTATGGCAATATGTTTGTTTAAAAGGTTTTCAAATGTTATAGTCCTTCTTACTTCTTTCACTAGCTCGTTAATTTTAGTGCCCATGGTTTATCTTTTAATATTTTAATCCAATATTAATTTGGTTTTTCATCTATATATTTTGCACTATAATTTTTCTTTTTTTAAAAAACGTCTTTTGAGTTTTAATCCACACCTTTCACAACTTTTATTCAAATCTTCAGACTTGTATGTTGTCTTACAGTAGGGACAATAAACTTCAAAATAAATCTTATTTTTAATCCCATTCTTAAATAATGTTTTAAACTTGATTGCTAATTCGCTGCATAAATTTTCCATGGAATAATCGTTTGTATATAGTATTATCTCATTATTTGTAGTGTTCATCAAATCTAAAGCTAAAGCAACTAAATCTAAATCCGGTTTTGATAAAGCTTTAATATCACCAGTTACTTTAGATTTTTCTTCCACAAGTTTTATAAAATATTCATTAGGTTCTTTTATGACTAATTTTTCTATTTCTATAGCAAGTTCTATTCTTTGTAATATATTTCTATTCTGGTCTTTATACCTTTCAACCTTAATCTCATTAATTATTGCTGGAGTAGAAAATATTGTTTCTTTAAAATAATTAAAATCTATGCCAGTTAAAAATATATTTGTATCAAAAACCAGAGTTGAATTCTTCTTCTGGACTGTCGTCTAAAGGCACCTTTATAGTTCCTATAATTTTTTTTCTTAAACGCCTAATATAATTATCACTTATACTTTTGGAAAGACGAACAAAACTTGTATTTGAATTTGCTTTACGTATTTTAATAATTGTCTTTGGTTGGATTTCCTTTATGGTTTTTTGTCCATCAATAATAATTTTTGCGCTTAGACGTTGTCTTAAAAGTTGTACTTCAATCTCGCTATCAATTGGAAGTACTATTGGTTTCAATCCTGATCGGGCAAAACTGTTTAATGGAGTTAATTGCATAGTATCCATATTAGATTTAACAATCGCACCTCCCGCGCTTAAATTATAAGCTGTAGAGCCTACAGATGTAGATATAATTATCCCATCCAAATAACTACGATTTAGAAAACATCCATTTATTTTAACGGACGCTAAAAGGACTTTTGAGCTCTTCGATGAAATAATCAAGATTTCGTTTAAAGCGTTACTCAATCTAATTTCTTCTGAACCTTTAACTATGAAAGGTGTTAATTTAGAACACTTCTCGATTAAGAAGTCTCCTTTCAACACGCGGATTATATCGTTAAAAACGGTTCTCTCATTAGATTCGTCTAAAAAACCTATTGATCCAATATTTACTCCTAAAATAGGTGGTGCGTCGCGTTGGGGCAGACTACCTGCTACTCTTAATATTGTCCCATCTCCACCAATAGAGATTAAAAATTTAGTGTTTTCAGCAGTCATTTCCTTTAAATCTTTAGCACTATGTGGAAAGATCTTTGGAGCGATTCTGGTTTCCATTTGCACAACTTCGCCTTTTTTTACGAGAAATTCAAAAATCTTCTTTGTTAATTTAATCGCTCTCTCAGAGTCCATTCTGCAAGCTAATGAAATGGGTTTTTTATCCATGAATCTCAGGTTTCTTTTTTAGGTTTTTCTCAAGAATAATACAAATTAAGAAATATTAAAATTTGGGAATTTGATACTAATGCTCTTTTAGTCTGTTCTATTACCTTATTAATTAACAATAACTCTGTTTATCAGTGTTTTTCCTGCAAGCTGCCAATAATCCACTTGCGCTAATGACATCTTGCCGGGGTTCGCTTGTAATTCTTTTAATTTCGTCTTTAAGTCTTCTTCTACGGGCCAATTAACATCCACCGATTGGTATGTTTCTAAATCCATAATATTGATAGAATTTTCTTCAATAAAATTAATCTGAGCTGTACCCTTGATGATTTCGGGGATTTCACACATATGTCCAGAGGGAATGGTGAGAGATCTTTTGTTATTGTCGAACACCCCTACACATACAACTCGAACTTTCGCATGCCCATGTTTACCACTTTTAGATCGTTCAGTTGCTTTAATAATGCACGGTTCATCTTCGACCATGATATACTGGCCTGTTTTTAACTTTTGAATTTCAGTTCTACGAATTGACATTTTTTTTCTTTTTTACTTTTTATTTAATAATAATACTATGTTTGTTCAGAAAAATAAATTTCGCTTTTTCGAATAGAATTGAATTCTATCTCATACATAATGAAAGTGAAAAAAAAATTTGCTTTTCATTTTATATTTGTTAAATTGTAAATATTGTTATGTCAGGACTAAGTGGTTAGAATACCTACTAAATATAGTTCTGAAGGTCAACTCATATGTTTATGATTGGAGCATCTATAAAAATAGAAAGCAAAAGTTCGAGGAATTTATTATATTATTCAAATCACATAGAGGTAGTGAAAGTTGAGTAGTCCAGAAGTTTTTATTTTCAAATTTCTTTTTTATATAATATTATCATCATATAAAAAAAAATATTAGTCTTTGTTTATTCAATTATTAAATAACAAATACAAAGACCTTTGAATTATGGCATTTAAGAAACTAGGAAAAGATTTAGAATCAATAATGCGAAAATTGCGTGGATTACCTAAAATTGACAAGGAAGTAATTAATGCAATTATCCAGGATTTACAAAGAGCCTTACTGAGTGCTGATGTAAAAGTTGAATTAGTTTTTCAGATGACCGAAACTATTAAGAAAGACGCGATGAACACTAATTTACAAAGAGCGAGAAGGAAAGATTTTATAATTAAACTAGTTCATGATGAGTTGGTCAACACCATAGGGGGGAAATCTGCACCTATTAGGATAAAACCGGGGAAAAGTAATGTTATATTGCTTGTTGGAATTCAAGGTTCAGGAAAAACTACGACGGTTGGGAAGTTATCGCGATTTTATAAGAGCAAGGGATATAAGGTGGCTGCAGTCACGACAGATACATGGCGACCAGGAGCATATGAACAACTAGTTCAGCTAACGAGTCAAATTGGGATAAAGTGTTATGGAAATCCTAACGAAAAAAATGCCATTAAGCTTGCCGTTAAAGAAACGAAGAAAGCAATTAATGACGAACACGATATTATTATCGTTGATACAGCCGGTCGACATAAGGAAGAAAAAGAATTAATGAAAGAAATGGAAAAAATTGAAGCTAGTCTAAAACCTAATGAAGTAATTTTAGTAATCGATGGAAGTTTAGGGCAACAAGCTTATTCACAAGCAGAAGAGTTTGCTAAGGCTACTAATATTGGTAGTATAATTGTTACTAAACTAGACGGAACAGCTAAGGGAGGTGGCGCACTCTCTGCTTGTGCCGCTACTAATCAATCAATTAGATTTATAGGTGTTGGAGAAAAATTAGAGGATTTTGAGGAATTCAATCCCACAGCATTTGTAGGCACATTATTGGGCGTTCCAGATATAGAGGGCTTGGTTAAACGCGTACAAGAAGCTGAAATTGATGTAGATCCAGACATGGTTAAGCGAATGATGAAAGGTAAATTTACACTGGATGATCTTTATATTCAGTTGAAAAGTATTAAAAAAGTTGGAAAAATGAAACAAATACTTGCAATGATGGGGGGTGGCAATATTCCTGAGGCTTTAACTGAAGATGCCGAAGAAAATCTAAAGAAATGGGAAGTAGTCTTGAATTCACTAACTCAAGAAGAAAAAGATGATCCAAAAATTATTAAAAAAACTAGAAAAAGAAGAATTGCCATTGGAAGCGGCACAGATTATACTACAATAAACAGAATGCTTGATCAATATAATCAAATGAAAAAGTTTATGAAGAAGGCTTTACAAATGCAGAAAAAGGGAAAAGGAATACCGGGTCTTCCCGGAATGGGAAAAGCAGGTGCTCAGTTCATGGATAAATTAGGAAAGGACTTTTAAGCTTAATATATATATTTGAATTGATAACTTTGGTTAATTTTTTAATACTAATTGAAAAAATCTCTAAATTTTCCAAGAACACAATCGATAAAGGAAAAACTCCTCTTGACATTTATAAGTTGTGCTCAATCATACGAGAGGCTTTCTGTTGTTCTTATTCTATAAGAAAAAACAATAATTTATATTTCTATGTTGATTCTCCCAAGATTTTGATAAAGTTTGAAGGCAGTACTTTAAGATACTTGGGTTCGGACGAGAGATCTCAAGCTCTGCTCTTAAAAAGAGCATTGGATAAAATAAATGGGCTTGAAAAAAATAATGGGCAAAAAATGCAAATATCTACTCCAGGGATTTTAGTTAAAAGATTGCAGAATAGTGAATCAATTTTGGAAAATATCCATGATTTATATTATGATAAAATAATTGTTATTAATGGATTTAAAAAAGAAAATACACATCGAAATATTATCTACTTAGAGGATTTAGATAAACTTAGTGATTATTGCTATGTTTTGCCTTTTCCTCAAAACTCACAGGGTACAGTTGATTTTTTGAGAATAATGGATGATAAACTTAATTTAGTATTTACTAATCTTTCACATATAAAAGGGATTGAAGATAAAATCTTATATATCAATTATCTAATTGACCAAAAAAATAATTTTGATACAGAAATAAAGTAATGATATTAAGAAACGCGCTTATATATTATAATGGTTCACTCCATCATGGAGCTTTATTAATTCTTAATGGAAAAATTATAACTATTCTCAATAATAACTCTACAGATAGCATAAAATCCATTCGAAGCAAAAATGAAGATGGGATAGAAATAGATTGCGAAAAGAGAAAAATCCTACCAGGAATAATTGATATCCATTCTCATTTAAGAGATATGGGACAAAGTGAAAAAGAAACATTTTCTTCTGGGACTTTAGCTGCTGCTTTCTCGGGGATTACGACAGTTTTTAATATGCCTAATACGATCCCCCCCGCGATTAACGCAACTCAAATTAAAAAATGGATGCAAAAAGCGAAAAACAACATATACGTGAACGTGGGATTTATTGCGGGAGTTCCTAAAGATATTAATTTCAAAGAAATTACTTCAATTATTGAATTAGGCGTTATTGGCTTTAAAATTTATCCATTAGGATCTTTAAATGAGGTAGATTGGACAGATCATTTGAATGTTCAGAAAATTCTTAGTATCTCGTCCAAACTGCAAATTCCTATATTCGTACACCCAGATTGGCCTTTATCTCCTGAAGAAAAGAATGAAATTTATACTAATAATACTCTGATTAATACGCCCGTGTTGGAATTGCACAATAAGCTACACCCAATCTCTCAAGAAGCTAAATATGTAAACTTTCTTCTTGACAATTATTATAAAGTTATTATAGATATGAATCTGAGCGCGGAAAATTATCCAATATTACATTTTTGCCATATTAGTTGTAAAGATAGTTATTCATTAATACGAAAAGCTTTAAATATGAAAACAAACTTAAAAATTACCTTCGAAACAACACCACACCACCTTTTATTAGCAAGTACATTACACCTAAGTAATCCTAACTATGGGAAAGTTCTACCTCCTTTAAGAAATGAAGAACACCCCATCTTTCTATTTAAAGCACTTAAGGAAGGGAGCATAAGCCTTATAGGTACGGATCACGCGCCTCATACGCAAGAAGAAAAAGCTCGAGATTATGTAGAAGCACCTTCGGGATTTCCTGGATTTGAAACCTACCCATTAACATTGTTAGATAAAGTTTATAACAATGAACTTTCTCTTGAAACTTTTGTTAAGGTTACTTCAGAAAACCCCGCAACGATATTTAAAATTAAGAATAAGGGATTAATTAAAGCAGGTTACGATGCTGATTTAATCGTAATAGATAAGATTCCAGGATATCCTATTAAACCAGAAGCGTTCAAAACAAAAGCAAAATTTTCTCCGTTTGAAGAATATATCTCTACTGTTCTTATATGGAAAGTTTTTTTAGGCGGAATCGAAATAAATAATGAGAATGCTGAACCTAATGGTAATATTTTAAAACATTTAACTTAAGTTATTATTATAATTAACCGTCCACTATTATATACTTAATGCAAGTTCTAAGAGTGAAATCATGACAGACAAAGAATTGTTTACATTGGAGGAAGGAAAAACTCTAATTAAATTTGCGAGGGAAAATATTGAGTATTACCTTGAAAATAGTAAAAGAATTATAGTTTCAGATAGTCTAAAGGAAAAATTTTCTGATAAATATGGTGTTTTTGTAACTTTAAATGTTCATAATTTTGAAGGCAATCCTTTAAGAGGTTGTATAGGATATATTGAACCTAATTACTCATTATTTGATGTAGTTCATAGAGTGTCAGTAAGTTCTGCTACGGAAGATCCACGCTTTCCATCCGTCACTCTTGATGAAATGGACAATATCGTTATTGAGATTTCAATATTAACGCCCCCGAAATTAATTGAAGTAAACGATCCGTTGGAATATCTTGAAAAAATTGTAATAGGAAGAGATGGACTCATAGCAGAGAAAGGTATGCGAAGGGGTTTATTACTCCCACAAGTTCCTGTTGACCACAATCGAAATTGGGACGTGAAAACCTTTTTAGAGCATACATGTAGTAAGGCCTGGCTCTCTTCTGATGCTTGGAGAGATATAAAAAGAACCAAAATATATTCATTTCAAGCGATTTTATTTGAAGAAAAAGTTCCACGGGGAGAAATTGTTCGGAAATATCTCACTAAATCCTAATTAACTAGGGTAAAAAGGAAAAATCATGGAAAATTATGGAAATGTGATTCTTGTAATCGATATTTCATCTAATTCCGTAAAAGTCGGATTAGTTTCAGAAGATTTAGAAGTAGTTGATTTCAAAAGGCAGAAATTAAATATTATCAATGAGGATATCGATGGTTTTGTTAAAAGTCTTGATATGGATATTCTTTGGAATAAAATTGTTAATGGAATAGATCATATTTTACACAAGGGAAGGAATCAAAATCTCAATGTAATAGGTATTTCGTCTTGTGCTCAAAGGATTGCATCCGTATTTTTAGATCAAGAGGGAAATGTTGTTTATGGAGGACCTAATATAGATATTCGTGGATTAGATTCAGCTTATTTAATAGAAGATGAGTTTTCAGAAAAAGATCTTTTCGAGATAACGGGCCACAGTCCTTCTTTTTTATTTACATTAGCAAGGTTATTATGGTTTAGAGAAGAAGAAGAGAAGAATTATGCAAAAATAAACAAAGTATTAATGTTAGATGATTGGGTAATTCACCAACTTACTGGTAAATATGTTACTGATTACTCATCTGCTGCGGAATCCCAGCTATTGGATATTAAAAAAAGGGAATGGAGTTCAGAGATTATTGAAACATTTGATTTTAATCCGGATATATTTCCTGATATAGTAGAATCTGGTACTATTGTTGGTGATTTAAAGCCAGAATTAGTAAATAATTTTAATATGAAAAATGTAAATATTCCGATAATTAAAACGGGGGGTGATACTCAAGCAACTTTGTTAGGAATGGGGGCTATTGATGAGGGAGATTTAGGTATAAGTTTGGGAACAACAACTCCACTTCATGTCGTGGTAAATAAACCAATTATTGACCCTTCGCGTAACTATTGGACATCTTGTCATGTAGTTAAGGGAAAATGGTTGTTAGAAGGCCACGCAGGCAATACAGGTGCTTCTTATAATTGGTTTAAGCAATGTTTTTTATCCAATTCCAAGGATAATCCAGATTTCATGATGGACAAATACTTAAAATCGTCACCACCTGGAGCGTTATCAACTTTTGCGTTCTTAGGACCAGAAAACATGAACATTAAAAATCAAACTTCCATAAAAAGAGGTATTTTTACTTTTCAACCTCCTATAATGATTTCTGAAGAACTCCCAAATATTGAAGATTTTGCTAGAAGTGTTCTTGAAAATATTGCTTTTGGAATATTTGAAAACTATCAGGCTTTAAAAAACTTGGTGAATATAGAATTAGCTACATTCTGTGCGGGTGGTATGGCTAAGTCGGAAGAGTTTAACAAATTGTTAGTAAATGTTTTGAATGCTGATATTTCTATCCCACTTGAGAGAGATTCAGCTTTTATAGGTGTAGCAATGAATTCGCTTAAAGCTTTAGATATTTATTCAGATTATAAAGCCATAATTAAAGAATTAATTAAATATGAGAATCTAAGGAGTGATCCAAAAATTTCAGAATTATACAAATCTATTTATTTAGATTGGAAAAATCTCAAAAATAAAATGGATCAGTTATAAATGATTGTAATATTTTTATAAGAGAAAGATAATTATATCATTCAGAAGTTAGTTGTATTTTAGGGGTGTGAAAAATTGTCAGAGTTTGAGAGTATAGAATCGTGTTTAAAAGAAATCGAAAGGAGGTATCAAGATACCGAAAAAGTAAGGAGGAAATTAGCAAATTATGAAGATCCCATACAAATTACGTTCTTAGATACTAATCGTAGTGTTATGTTATTAGTTAATAAAGATCAAGGCATTGAAATAAAAGACAATTCGAGCGATGAGAACGCTCCGGTAAAGATAGAATTTTCCTCTGAAAATGTAATGGTGGATTTATTCAATAAGAAAATTGGTGCAGTAAAAGCATATTCCGCTGGAAAAATTAAGGTAATAGAAGGTCAAATTCGGAACTTAATGAAACTAAAAAGCCTAATGTTTTAAAAAAATATAACTATTATTCTTATTTTTATTATTTGGTATTTACTATTTTATAGCCAAATTAACGAATTATTTTCTAATTGATGTGATATAAAATGAGAGCTTTTATAACTGCTAGTATATCTGACGATGTTTTAGAGAAATTGAAAAAGAAAGTGGAAGTAACTTACGAGAGTTGGAGGGAAACTGGAAACATTTATTTTGATGTTAACGAAATGATTGAAAAATTAAGAGATT
>JABXKD010000109.1 GCA_013375475.1 Promethearchaeota archaeon | reverse complement strand
ATCTAAGAAGTAAGTCTGTATAATATCTAGCTGTCATATTGCCGCCACACTGCCAATTTTCGTTTCCAATCCCCCAATATTTAATTCTCCATGGTTTTTGTCTGCCATTTTGCTGTCTAAGGTTTGCCATCGTGCTATCACCATCGAACGTCAAATACTCTATCCAATCAAACATCTCCTTAACAGTTCCGCTCCCCACATTTCCACTAATATAAGGTTCACAGCCCAATAGCTCACATGTTTCCAGAAATTCGTGTGTTCCATAGTGGTTATTTTCGATTACATTTCCCCAGTGGGCGTTCACGGTTTTTGGTCGGAGGTCTTGAGGCCCAATTCCATCTTTCCAGTGATAAGCATCAGCAAAACAACCCCCCGGCCATCGTAAATTTGGAATTTTAATTTTTTTAAGCGCTTCGATAATATCTTTTCTTATTCCATTAACATTTGCGATTTTTGAATGAGGACCGACCCATAACCCATCGTAAATACATCGACCTAAATGTTCAGCGAAGTGACCGTAAATGTGTTTGCTAATTTTATGTTGAATAGATGGTTTGGTTTCAATGTGAATTTTAATCACTTAATTTTCCCTCAGAGTTAATCAAATCCTTCTCATAGATTAAATCAAATTATAATCACTCTAATATTGACATAGAAAAAGATTTTATGGTTAGAAACAAATTAGAAAGAAGGAATAATCTAAAATCTTGGAATTATCAAATAGGTTATTTTAAAGAAAAATTAGATTAACTTCATTTGATAATAAGGGTTCTGGCTTAGTATTGTTAAATTGCCGTCTTAATTCTATAAAGATTTTTTACTCATTAACAAGCTTTATTCTTTGGAATCCTGACGATAAAGTTTAAATTAAAAACTATACCTTAGATTTTTACATCTGAACCTACTGAGTTACATTTTTTCTCTTTAAACTTAGTCTCTCCTATTTAGACTTTTTTTCTTTTTTAATTAGTAGTAGAGGCAAACTTCCAATATTGAAGATTTTTAGTTAAATCAAAAGACATTTATCCAATTTTTAAATATAATAATACCGTTGATTCGATACTCTAAGCCTTCTATTAATTTAAGCGCGATTAGAATAACTTTTACGATTCTAACGGGCTTTAAAGATAAAAAAAGATTTTATATCAGATATGTTAGTTTAAAGAGTGCTATTTAAGAGCTAAATGCCTCTAAAGAGTGAGGAAAATACAAAAATTTAAATAAAATCGCTTTCTTTCATTATATGTAAGAGACATTATCTTTAATGGTTAGTATGTCATAAAAAATCTCTTTAGGTGAATTTTCAAATGATACAAATTACCCCAAGGATGGTATTCTCGCTTCGGAGAGAGTGTAAGCTCAAAAGCTTCCTTGGCTTTAAAATCTTTATGTTAGATCAGATGAAATCACTTGAAATGAATTATATATGACGATAAGCCTAAAGATCCATTGGCTTACATCTTTTTGCGGACTGTTATTTAAGTTTGATAATAGTTGGTAATAAAAATATTGAAGAAACAGCGAGATCTCAATAATATTGAGATTTTAATGTATTAATATTAGTCTTAATTAAAGACAGAAAGGTATAAAATCAGACTGTAAACAAATAGAATAACAAAATTAAATTGGAGAAAAAGAGATCTTAATGAGTTTATTCCATAATAGTACCACAGAAATAGAGACAGTTAACAAATTAGAAGTAGACAATATTCAGAGATCAAAATCTAACTCAAACATTGCTAAATTATACTTTTTTAATTTCTTAATTGGATTTTCTCTTATTTCCGGTGTTTTAATTCCATTTTATATAATCTATGGGGGGTTTACTTTTTTTGAATTCATGTTATTACAAAGTTACTATGCCCTCATGTTAATTCTTTTAGAAATTCCATGTGGGATAATTGCCGACAGAATCGGCAAGAAATTTGCACTCACATTAGCTGCTGTGTCATTTCTTTTAATCCCTTTTGTGTATGGTATTATTCCAAGCAAATTTTTGTTTTTCATAGGAGAAACATTATTTGCGTTTAGTTTTGCTTTAATATCTGGTACCAATGAAGCGATAATAATTGATACCTTAAAAGTTGTCGGAAAAGAAAAACGTGTCATGAAGGTTGTAGCTCTAAATGATGGAATGTTTTTATTAGGGATCATTATATCCGCTCCAATAGGCTCTATTATTGCCAATTTCGTTTCCATCCAATTTATAATACTATTAATGATAATACCTTATTGTTTAAGTTTAATAATTACCTTAATGATTCATAAAACTAGTATTGAAGGCTCTGTTAAGAGGAAGAGTGCTCAGATCTTAAAATCAGGAATTAAATTATTATGGAAGAATAAAATTCTTAAGATTTTAATATTTGAAAAAATTATAATTGAAATTCTTATCGTATTTCTTGTTTTTACGTATCAATATTACATTCTCATAGAGTTTAATATTCCCATATTTTATTTTGGATTTATTGAGGCCGGTTTGATGCTCTCTCAATTCACTTTTTTAAACATAATTCCCCATCTTGCAAATAGTGCGGTACATAAAAAAAAAATTCTTCTAATAAACACAATTGTCCCGGGAATTGGATATTTACTAATTTCTATAACTAATTTTGTCCCAGTCGTGATATTTTTATTTTTAATCGTAATCGGGTTAGGATTATCAAGATATATAATATTTACTAATGGAATTAATAGACTGATTCAGCAGGACAATAGAGCTACTATTTTAAGCAGCATCAATGTAATTTCAGGAACTTTAAAAGCGATTTTATATCCTCTGATCGGATTTTTAATCATGATTAATATTAACTTCTTATACCTATTATTAGGAGTTATTATTCTTTTAATTGCCTTAAAATCCAAAGTCAAAAAAGAATATCTTTAAATCTGAAACCTAATGTTTAAGGTCATTATTAAGTTGGTTTTTTTTAGGAGTTAATCTTTAGGTTTTTTTTCTATGATTGATATTAGGCTAAATGAAATTAAAAATAAATCATATTAGATTTACTATCCTATATTTTGATGATGATTGATGGTTGAAAAAGTGCTATATGAGGAATTAAATCCTCAAGAATTTCAACAGAGAATTTCGAAAGCTCCTATTGCGTATTTACCATTAGGGACACTTGAATGGCATGGACGACATATGCCTTTAGGAGCTGACGGTTTAATCTCTTTAGGATTTTTTAAAGAGCTGGCCACAGAAGTTGGAGGGATTGTCCTTCCAATGCTCTTTCTCGGACCAGATGATTTTGAGCAACATGGGGGAAAACAGTATTTCGGTATGGATATCCTCAGCTATCGGAAAAACCATCCTCAACAACTAGAAGGTAGCGCATATTGGGTGAGTGAGGATTTTTTCAAACAGATTTTGGAGGCCACTCTAATACAGCTAAAAAGAGCAGGATTTAAAATCGTAGTTGCCCATGGTCACGAACCCTCTACGGTTTTATTTGCTAAAAATATTAAAAACTGGAAAGAAAAACTAGGTCTTGATTGTTTTACATGTTGGAAGAATAGTGAATCACCCGATAAAGGATTGCAAACCGATCACGCTGCCGCGAACGAAACTGCACTCATGATGGCGCTAAGACCTGAACTCGTAAAACTAGAAAAACTTCCTAAAGACTTAAGTGAAAAGCCTCTTGGATTACTTGGTAAAGACCCACGCAAATATGCTAGTTTTGAGGTAGGTAGAACTATAATTGAGCTCCAATTGAACAATATGAAAGAAGTTCTGCAGGAGAGTCTAGAAAATCTGCGATCATAGAACAATTTTAATTTTAAATTGGAATATTTTCGTGATTTTTAAGGAATTTAAATTTTAAGCTCAGTATCAAATTCAGAATATAAAATTATTCAACTACTCCTCATAATCGCTGAATTGAGGAATGAATCCCTTTTCCATTAATAATTTAAATTGTGCTTGAGAAGTATCAATTATATACTTAGATTTTGAAAGTAGCTCCTCTTCAGAGAGATTAATATTGGCAATTCCCTGCTCAATTGCTTTCAATCCTACAGCAGTAGCTTGCCTAATAAACGCGTTTTCATATTGCATATTAGGTAGTATACATTCATCTACAAGACAACCTTCAATCTCATCTACTAAGTTTGCGAGAGTATATGCCGCTGCAATACACATTTCATCAGTTATGGTAGTAGCGCGTACGTCTAAGGTTCCTCTAAATACGCCTGGAAAACAAAGTGAATTATTTACCTGATTAGGGAAATCAGAGCGACCGGTTGCGACAATTCTAGCTCCAGCTTCTTTAGCGTCCCATGGAAAAATCTCTGGAATGGGATTAGCTAGAGCAAAGACTATTGCGTCATCTGCCATTTTTGAAATCCATTCTTTTTTGATAACATTTGGTCCCGGAATGCTTGATGAGATGAGGATATCCGCACTTTCTAACGCTTTACCACAATCCCCTCTCACTTGTTCTCGATTGCTTATTTGGGCGACTTCACATTTATAATCTTGTGGACATTGGAGATCGGAACGCTCCTTGTACAAGACTCCTTTACTATCAACAAATATAGAATTAGCGATATTAAATCCATCAGCTTTTAGTAAACGGTAAATCCCAAAATTAGCGGCGCCTATTCCGTTAAAAACAATTTTAACTTGTTCTTTTTTCTTTCCAACAATTCGCAGAGAATTCATTAATCCCGCTAAAGTCACGCAAGCAGTTCCCTGTTGATCGTCATGCCAAATAGGTATATTTACCTCTGGATCACTACGTAATTTATCTAAAACTGTAAAGCATTTTGGGTTGCTAATATCTTCTAGATTTATTCCACCAAATGTAGGCTGAACCATTTTTACAAATTCGATAATATCTTCGGCTTCACAACATTCTTTTTGACCAATACAGAGCGGAAACGCATCAACACCGCCTAAATATTTAAAAAGTAGCGCTTTACCTTCCATTACTGGTAGTGCTGCTTCAGGTCCAATATTACCAAGTCCTAAAACTCTACTTCCGTCACTAACGACAGCAACGAAATTCCACTTACTTGTATAATCATATACTTTTGCTTTATCCTGGAAGATTTCAGAAGAAGGTGCGGCTACTCCGGGTGAATACCAAATTCCAAAATCGTCATAATTCCGAACTTGACAACGTGGAATAATTTGAATCTTTCCTCTGTAGAATTTATGCATTTTAATTGCATTTATTCCCGGAGTTTTTGCTTTTTTTAAGAGTTGTTCTTTAGTTTTTTTTTCCATGATAGGTATTAATCTAAATAATAATAAAATGATATGTATGAATATGTGAAATGGTAAATTAACTAATTATAGAAAAGAAAAAAAAAAGTATAATTTAGACTGTGAAATTAGGAATTATTTCCTAAAAAGCATTTTAACCGAGACCAACCATACTTAAGGCGTCTCTAGCTTCTAAAACAGGATGAAGAGTATATTTATAGCCCACTATGTCCATATATCCAGAGAATCTTTTAGTGATTGCTTTTAAAGCGTCGAAGTATTTACTATCATCTTCAATCTTATAAATTGTGAAAAAAGCATAATCACCCTGCGCAGTGTTAAAGACGTGTTCAGTTTTTATGTAATCAGGTAATTTTTCAAGTTCTAAAAACTTTTTTCCAACTTCCTTACTAACGTGAGGTGGGAAACTTCCCGTGATAACGATATAAGCCAATGGCATTACCTCCTTTTATTATTTATCGAATACAATTACGAATTAGAAAATTTTAATTAAATTTCGTTAAGTGTTTTAAGACATTTCTGTATAAAATCTTTATGCAATAATATAAAAATCTTAAATTATTTAGCACTACGGAGGAGATACCACTGTTCGACATCAGTTTCGGGTATGACCCCTTCTTTCACTACCTCAAATCCGAATCGTTTATAAAATTTCACATTTATTTCGGTTGAAGTTTCAAGAAAGACGGGTAGAGGATTAGAGTTATCTATTTTTTCAAGCATGTATTCCATTAGCAATCTTCCATATCCTTTCCCTTGATGAACGGGTTCTACACCAAGCGATTGTAAGTACCAGTGATCACCAGAGACAAACTCTCGATGGACCTTAGTGCTATATTTTTCAATGGGCATAATCCGCTTTTGAGCTTCCCTTCCTAGTTTATACATTTTTGATTTAAGCATACATCCTAAGTTTATTATCATTTTAAATTCCTTGCTTATATAAGGAAGCCATACGGCAATTCCTTCCAAATCGAGAGAAGTCGCATGAGTTTCGCCATATTTTACACCCAAACAACAAGTCATTTGAAACACATGTTTCATTACAGCATGTCTTTTTATTTTATCAGGAATATCGTGAATTGATACGGGATCATCTTGTAAAGAGCGTCCTAAAACTTCACCAGCAGATTTAACATGAGTTTTATCTAAAGTTATTATATCTTCTTTTGATAACATATAATATAATTAGAATATTCCAATTAAAATGTATTATAGCCCAACAATTATTCATATTTATTGATTTGATAATTAATACTTAAAAAAATTGGAAAATATTAGATCAAATATTATAAATTATAGATAAAAGTTTTTTATTCTGGATAAAGAGTACACAACTAATAAAATCTACAAAAATGTGAATAAATTGAACGAAAGAATAGAATCTAAAATAAGTTTCTCTTATTTAAGACGATTCAACTTAATAATGGGATTTTTACATTTAATCCAAGCTAGTATAATGATAATAATGTCTTATACTATACCTCAAATAAGGGATTTTGAGTTACCGATTACAACGTCTTATCTATATTATGACGTTGGACTACAAAGACTGCTGCCTAATTACACTCAATTAACGACGGTCCCTATTGGTCCTCTGGTTGCTATGTTTTTACTTCTCTCAGCTATAGCTCATTTATTAATCGTATTACCTAAAGTCAATGATTTCTATAATAAAAAATTGGGTCAGGGGATTAACTATTTTCGATGGTTTGAATACGGTTTAAGTTCATCCTTGATGATAGTATTAATTGCGTGGTTTTTCGGAGTCTACGATCTTTCCACTTTAATTTTAATTTTTGCTATCAACGCTACGATGAATCTTTTAGGCTTGATGATGGAACTTCATAATCAAAGAACTGATAAAACAAAATGGACCTCATTTTATATAGGAACGTTTGCCGGCCTTATTCCTTGGATAGTAATTCTATTATATCTATTTGGCAACGGGAATATTGCCGAAATTCCATGGTTTGTGTGGGCTATCTTCGGATCATACGTAATATTCTTTAACACATTCCCGATTAATATGATCCTACAATATAAAAAAGTAGGTAAATGGAAGGATTATTTACATGGAGAACGAGGATACATACTACTCAGTTTGTGGTCTAAAACTCTTTTAGCATGGTTAGTATTCGCTGGATTATTACAACCGGTATAATTTGAATCTTTTAATTTTTTTTTTTTTTATAAATTTTAAATGAAAATTTAAACTGATAATTTTGAAGTTAATGGGTTTAATTGGGGGTATGAGTTGGGAGAATACAATAGATTACTATCGTATCATTAACGAAATGGTAAAAAATAGGTTAGGAGAGTGGTATTCAGCAGAGATTTTATTGTATTCGGTTAATTTTGAAGAAATTCTTCAATTACAAAACCAAAATAATTGGAAGGAACTAGTAAAATTAATGATTATTATATGTAGGAACCTTGAATTAGCTGGAAGTAAAGCAATCGTCATCTGTTCTAACACTATGCACAAGATTGCGACTGAAATTGAAGCCAAAATTTCAATACCCCTCATTAATGTCGTAGATGAGACCGCCAAGGCTATAAAATCTACGAATATTAAAAGTGTGGGTTTATTAGGTACAAAATTTACAATGGAAGGAGCCTTTTATGCTGAAAAACTAGCGAAAAAGTATGAAATTAACACCTTAATACCTGATAAAATCGAAAGAAATTACATCCACAAGACAATTTATCAAGAGTTTGCGAAAGGAAAATTCCTTGAATCAACTAAGGAAAAATTTTTAAGGATAATTGAAAATTTAATAAAAAAGGGGGCAGAAGGGATAATTCTTGGATGTACTGAACTTCCAATGTTAATTAATTCTCAAGATGTAAGCGTTCCTCTTTACGATACTTTAAAAATTCATTTAAGAGCAGCTGTAAATTTCTCATTAACTTAAGATATTCTCAAGTATTTAAGAAAATGATTAAGCATTTATCTTTTCTATTATTTTTAAGAGCTCTTCCCCTTTTTGAATGTCGTATTCTCCTTCGCTCCTCCAAAGAATTTCGCCATTTCTCCGTATTAAAAACAAATAGATAGTATCTTCAGAATTTATGTTTAATTGTTCTTCAAATAAGGGTTTATTTGTGTAGAGCGTAATTGTTCGCTCTCTTACACTTCTATCAGGAATCCCGGCTCTCATTCCTCCATCAATCATAAATCTCATGATTTTGTATCCCGAGTTTAAAGTCGGAACTTCATAGTATCGAAAATTACGATTTGATCGTTCAATATTGTTTAAAAATGCACTCCATTCATCTACAAGGCTCTGGTGCCACCGCTGAAAAGGTACGATTACTATATTAAGTTCACCTTCGAGATCGTATGGAATATTGTATTTCTTTTTCTCTAAATTTTCACCTGATATATCTGGAAATTTCATGTTTTCATCTCATATTTTTTTCTTATTTATAAGTAATATTTTAATAAGTTATTAAAAAGCTCTTATAATGATAAATTCAATTAGAGAAGGTTTATTTAATCATAGATAAAAAGAATCTCATAAAAATCTATAAAATATAATAACCTTTGAATTGTTGGATTCGAGTGGTTCATTTGTATATTATCTTCTATATTCGTCTCCACAATCCCCAATAATTTGAAGCAAGTCATTAGATTTAGATAAAACTTGATTTATTTGTTCAATATCACCTTGATCTAAAGCAAAGGTAAAAATTTTAGAGTTTTGCTCAATGTGTTCAGAAACTCCTAGCCTAACTCCTATTATTGCACCTCCAACGACCGGATTTTCTAGAACGTAACGGACAGCAACATTAGGTATGGTGATATTGTACTTTAAAGCTATTTTTTTTAGGGTTTGAAGCAAATCTTTGAAAGAATTGGAAAGTGATTTGGAACATGCTATTTCAATTCAAGCAGATGTTACTAATTCCAATGATTTAAAGAGAGTTGTTGAAGAGGCAAATAAAAATTTTGGTAAAATTGATGTTTTAATACATACCGTGGGTTCTATTTTATTAAAACCGATACATGCGCTAAAGAAGGAAGAATTCGAAGAAATTAAAAAAGTAA
>JABXKD010000108.1 GCA_013375475.1 Promethearchaeota archaeon | reverse complement strand
GTAACTGCGTATGCGTAAGGAGGAGCAAAAGGATAGTTTTCAGGGAACTTGATTTCGAATATGAACTTTCCTTTACCGTATGGAGTTCCTTCTTTTCCAATTATGGTAAGTCGAAGGTGGTCGATACTGCGTCCCCATGGTTCGATGATGATGTTACTATCGTTTTTGTATGATTCAATGGCTTCAGTATAATCAGTTTCTTCTCTCATGAAATTTCACTTCTGTTTTGATTTTTTTAAATTATAATAAATATTAGTTAGGGTTTTCTTTAAAAAAATTTGTGCTATTTTAGATTTTTATTATAAATAGAACATATTGCAAAATTTAACAAGATTGAAAAGTTTTATTTTTACAAGTTATAAGCCAAGATTTAGTTTTAAAATTGAATGGATAAGAGTAGAATTTATTGATTTAAATTTCTTATGATTTGAATATGAACTATATTTACGCCACCATGACTTGTACAAGTGGTACATAGACGAATATAACTTGAAGATCAGAGCTGAGAGCGATGTATTGTTTTATATGGTAAGTTTCAGCTCCTAGGTTTCCATATACATAATCATAATCTGTGAACATTCTTATCAAAATCGTATTATTCAATAGAAGTGTATAAGATTGATCAAATACTTTGGGAACATGAGTAAAGTTTATATACCAATTGCCTATGTTATAGCCATAATACTCATCATATTCAACAACAAATACAACCTTCTTATTTTCATAAGTTGCATTAAATAATGTTGTATTGTTATATGATAAATATAACTTTGCTTGCTCAGTTGCGTTAAATTTATAATTGAAGTGATGATAATAGAATGGCCACCAATGAAATCTTTTTCGATCTTGATTAATTTTATCTTTTATATAATTGATGTAATCTCGATTGATATAATTATATTGGTAAAAGGATTGGTTAAATTTGCTTATATTGTGAGCTTCGCCATAATAATCATGCATTTTTAAGTATTGATGATACTCAATTGTTTCAGCTTTATCAATGATATTATCCGAATCTGGAATATCTGTTTCATAAACAATCTGATAATAAATATTATTTAGAACCATGAAATTACTAATAAATGGAAAGAAGATAAGAAGTGTGGAGAATAAAATTATTATTATATTCCTAACTAGTTTTCTTTTCATAATTAACACATAAGAGTGGAATTCAACAATACTTAGAATAGCTAATTTTACATTTAGTTTTTACTAAAATTTTTATTGGATTAGAAAAAACATAAAAAATAAATTATAATATAAATTTTCAATTATAAATTAATACAATTCCCCCCTTAGCTCAGTTGGTCAGAGCGCGCGGCTGTAGATCAATATCGCATACTAAGGTTTTTGCCTGTGAAGTATTGTCAGCCGATACCGTGAGGTCCTCGGCTCAAATGGATTTTCCACACCGGAAATATTGAGTATCCGAGAGGGGGGACTAACTTTTTTATCTTTTGATTTTGATCTTCCTTCTATGGTCATATAATACAAAACCAATTAAAACAATACTAATCACCAGAAAGGATGCCATTTCATAACCAGGTATCCAACCACTTTCAAATGGAATGAAGGAATCCAGCGTAAGATCAAAATAATCTGTTAACTGAACCAAAACATAATTGCTATAAATAAGACTCACTTTTCGGGGTCGTGTTGAAAGAGAAAAAGATAATTCAGTTGTTCCATTAATCCAGACTGTTTGGCTAAAAATCAAAGAATTTGATGCATCATATACATGTAAAGGAACTTGTTGGGAGTAATTATAATCGTTCAAGGGTTCGTTTAGATCAATAATTCTAATATTTAAATTCTGAGTGTCTGAATTGTAACTGTTATGCGTAATCGAATACTTTGGTAGAAAAGAATTGTCGAACCAAGGGAAGAAAAACCAATCTAAAGAATGTCCTACGACATCTTCAAATGCTCGCTGAATATCTGATAATAACACAAGTTCAAATTGGTGTCTTGTAAAATATAGCTTTAATCCATCTAAAAAATCTGAAAGTCCGATGGTTTGACGCAATTTTTCAAAAATGAGTGGAGCTTTAGTATAGGCAACATACCAATAATCAGTATCAGTAGCTAGGCATTCATAAACGGTTTGATTTATTTTTGAACTTAATCCATTTAATGCATAGTACGACCTTACTGTATCGATGTATAGCGTATATTGGAAATATTCCCAGTCTCCGTAATAGTGCTCACCGTAATAATCAGTTGACCAACAAGCTAAGCCTTCGTCTAAAAATCCTACATCTACTTCGTCATTTCCAACTAAATTATACCACCACTGATGGCATACTTCGTGAGCAATTACTTTTTCTAAGAACCAATTCGCTACATAGAGAGGATTCCCCCTATTGCCAAAAACTTCTGAAATGTACACTTGATTTGGGTATTCCATCCCTCCAAAACTTGTATATTCTTCTACGATATTAAGAGTTGGGTAAGGATATGTCCCAAAAGAGGCATTAAACAGAATTAAGGCATCCTCAGCGTGGTTTAATGCATAATTATTCCATAAATATGCATCCTTTGGAAGGAAGTAGGTCGAAAGATTTACTCCATTTGAAATTTTCGATTGTACCTGAAAATATCGAGAGGCTGCAAAAGTAACCTCTCGCACCGGATATACTGGATTAAAATGATACCTAGTAGTCTCCCCTTTATCTAATTTTTCATCTAAGTTTCCAGTGGCGGCTATAATCATTCCGGTAGGTGCTTCAATAAAGAAATTATAATAAGCCATATCAAAATAAAATGGATCTCCTGTAGTTAGATAGGAATCAATATTCCATCCATCTTTATTATCATAAACACTAGGTATAGGATAAAAACTCGCAAATTTATAAATACGCGATTGGTCTCCATCGTTTCCGTAAGAATTAGCTCTATCAAGCAGTTCAACTGGAAGTTTTGATCCATCTGGAATAGTTGCATTAAATTGTATTTTAAATTGCGCCCTTTTATGAGGTTCTAATGTATCTGAGAGATTTACCCACATAATTTGTGAAGTTGGATATACTTCAAAAGGGAATGAAATGTTGGGGTCATTTACATCAGTTACATTGATGATATCAATTCTTCCTTGTCTTGTATAGTACGCCATCCCTGACAAATAAATATGAAAAGGAATTCTGGTAAAATTCACATTATCGTTATTATAGAAATCAACGGTTAAATTTCCCTCAACCATCGAGTTTGTTTCGTCCATAATTAACGATAAATTATAATTTGAAAAATTTCCACTAAGTTGAGCTAATTTTGGATTAAAATTTATGCTATCAGAGTTTTTTTGATCAATATTTAAATTATCTCTTTTTTGGGGGATTTTAGAAGTTATAAATAGATTTGAACTAGCTACGCAATTAACTAGAAAAATACTTACTAACAACCCTAAAATCATAATCCTATTTTTCTTCATTTTCACTAAATCACCTATGTTAAAATTTTAAGCTAAGTATACTGATAAATGTTTTTGCGCAAATCTAATAACTTAATAAAATTCTTATTCTGATTAACGTTATTTTCCTTTATAAATTGTTCGATCGAGAGAGATGAAAAAGAAAAGAACAGCTGTTGTTGGTGCTGGTTGGTTTGGTAGGGCACATATAAGAAATTTCGATGACCTTTCTGAGCTTGTTGGTATTTGCGATACTAATGAAACTAAATTAGAGCAATTAGCGGGACAATATGAAGGTGTTAACGCTTATACTAGTATAGACGATTTGATAAAAAACGAGAGTATTGACGCTGTGAGCATAGTAACACCACCAAAGCACATCCCAAAAATAGCCCGGAAATTTGCAGAAGCTGGGATAGATGTTTTAATGGAAAAACCGATGGCTTTAAAATTAGATGACCTAATCTCGTTCAGAGAATATGATAACATAAGAATCATGCCCGGCTTCATTGAGTTATATAATCCCGTAGTTGATAAAGTACTAAAACATATTGAAGAGATTGGTGAGATTATCTCAATTGCATCAAAACGCATTGGGTTGTACCCTAAGAGAGATTGGGATATGGGTGTTATACTAGATCTTTCTATTCACGATATTTATCTACAGGAGAAAATCTTTGGAGATACTAAGATTGAAAACGCGTTTGGAGTTAAAAAGTGCTATAAAGACTCTGTCCACGCGGATGCAGCGTTTATTATATTAGATTTTGGCTCCGCAATAGGCCAGATCGAATCAAATTGGCTAACACCCTCAAAATTTAGAAGAATGTATGTTAATGGAGAATATGGTGGAATTACAGCCGATTTTATTACCCAAGAGATAACCCTTCGCACTGGAATTGATTTACAAGGTGAACACCCAGTAACGAAAGATACGACTTTTACGCCTTTAAGAGGGGACGAGCCTTTAAAGAGAGAAATTAATAATTTTCTCTACGATAAAGAACAAAAAGTTACATTGGAAGATGGCATACGAGCATTAGATATTGCCCTTAAAATAGTAAATTCTTAATTCTATGGTTTATTTAAAACGATGAGGTACTTGTAATGGATGAACATAACGACGATAGTGAACAGCACGAATTAGAGAAGCTACGATTGAAAAAAATGAAAACTCTCATGGACGCTCAGAAAAGACAACATGCGACACAAGAGAGGATATTTTCGATAAATGATAAGGTTATATATGTATTGAAAGCCGTTTTAGCCCCAGATGCTTTTTCTTATTTAGAAAAGATAAAATCGAATGAACCAATGGTATATCAAGCAATATTCAACGAATTAGTTAGCCAAGATGTTATAACAAATATAGATTACTTAGTTGCCGTTATTAGTCGACAAGGTGGTGTTCCTAGAAAGATTCCGTTAGACGCAATTATCTATTTAGAACGGAAAATTAAAGGAATAAAAGGTAAGATCCAAGTTAAAAAAGGGGATGGCGAAATGATGGACCTAGGATCTTTTTTGACTAAATAACTTATAATAAACTTAGTTAGCGAATAAAACTATTGTTCTCTTGCAGAAATGATAGCAATTACTTCCCATTCTCCATTGTTAAATGAGTTTGCATCGATATTTGAAAATTGAAAAGCAAACGGTCTTCCAAAAATTTGCTGAATCATCGGACTAAATGAACTAACTGCAAAAATTAAAAGCCTTTTCAAAATACTTTCTGTTTTGGCGTCAATTTTCAAGTCATTCATAACATTCTGTACAATTCCAATTTCTGCTAAATTATAATGGTAAGTGTAGACGAGCTTAAAATCTACAGGGGTTGGAGCCTCCGGATGACTTAAGATTAATCCTCCTTTTCTGAAGGGAAAAAGCGTGTTAAGGTAAAATCTAAAAATCTCTTCGTAGTGATCTCGAAGTAAATAAGAAATACGAGAACCTTCTTTATATTTTGGCCAATAAGATTGCATTAACTCTAATAAGCGGGGATAATTTTTGTATTTATTTTCACTTTCCTTTTGTAAAAAGTTTAATAGCTTATTCTTTAATGGTTTAAATTCGTTGTCTTTTGCTACCCTTTCTACGAATTTACTAAATCTTTGGCTCATTTTTTAAAGTGTAGGAATAATTTACTTAGTACTATTCACTAATATGTATATTTCTTAATATGATACTCCTATAATATATTTTTTTGTATTCTAAGGGATTTTATCAAAACACATTTTATTATACAATCTATAAAATATCTTTAAAAAAATAAAAAAAGCGGGTATAATTCTTATTACTATCATGCTAGACAAAGTAGCTTTGATATATACCGATCAATATCAAAAATATGATTTTGGCTCAGATCACCCTCTTCGCCCTCTAAGGTTAAAACTGACTTATGATCTTATGGAAAAACTGAATCTTTTGAAACATGAAAGGATTGAGATAAAGAAGCCTATCATAGCTACTAGAGAACAAATAGAGCGAGCACACGATCCAGAGTATGTCGAAGTTATTAAAAAATTAGACGAAAATCCTAACGATAGCTCAATTTATCCCTATGATTATGGCTTAGGTCCGGGGGATAATCCGATATTTAAGGGAATGTATGAAGCGTCTGCTTTAGTGTGCGGGGCAAGTATACTAGCTGCTGATTTAGTATGGAAAAATGACGATATAGTAATCGGTTTTAACCCCGCAGGAGGATTACACCATGCTCAAAAGAAAAGAGCTTCAGGATTTTGTATTTTCAATGATATTGCAGTTGCTATACATCATCTTAAGCATTTAAAGAAGGACATAAGAATTGCTTATTTAGACATCGATTGTCACCATGGAGATGGAGTACAGTGGTTGTTTTACGACGATCCTAATGTATTAACTATTTCTTTCCATGAAAGTGGAAATTTTCTATTCCCAGGTACAGGGCATACTAATGAAAGAGGTGAGGGTGCAGGAAAAGGATATTCAATAAATTTTCCCTTACTTCCTGATACAAGTAACAGAATGTTTGTTAAGTTATTTAGATATTGCGTTCCGAGGATTTTAGAAGCTTACGCTCCCGATGTTTTATTCACCCAGTTAGGTGTAGACATGCATTATGACGATCCCCTCACTCAAATGGGGATTTCTATATCAGCTTATAAAGACATTGCCCAAACGCTTTACACCTGTACTCACGATTATTGTCAAAATAGGTGGATTGCTGTAGGAGGGGGAGGTTATTCAATGACAGTTGTTCCTAGAGCTTGGTCATTATTTCTAGCACGAATGTTAGATGTCAATCTAGAGAACGAACTTCCTCCCGAATGGATAGAGGAAGTTAAAAAAGAAGTCCCCCGAGAAGACACTCCTTATTTATTATGGGATAGAGATGATAGAACGGAATTGCAACTTCTTTCCAATCCCGAATTAACAAAAAAAATGATTGATTATAATAAGAGCTTAAAAGCTCTATGCGATAATGAATTCATTCCAAATATTTCGAAATAAACAAAAAAATGCTAAGGTTGGATAACATTATTCTTTTTTAATATCCAATCATCAATTATGAAGTTTTGTGTAATATCATTAATTGAATTGTAATTAGAGCGGATCACTGACTTTGGAATCCAGATTTCTTTATTGTTTTCAAACTGAATAAGTAGCGCTTTTTCTGTTTCTCCTTCAATTACGCCGTTTATATTTCTAACTTCGTTATCGTTGCTCTCTATAGATTCTTTTACAGACGGAAGCTCTTTTGCTTCATGTACTTTATTTTTCTCATAATTTTCCTTAGAACCTCCCACAGGACCTTTTTTTGGGCTCAACTTTAAAACTGTAGCAAATTCGATTTTTTCTTTTATTATATGTTTTAATAACATTCTAAAGATTTCAGTTTGGGCAAAATTCAGCATTTTAGAATACTTATCAATATAAATCAAAAGTTTTTGCTTAGCAATATCTTCCCATTTGAAAGAAATTTGTGTTTTTATGTCTTTAAAATTGTGATAACTTGACCAAGAATCTTTATTTCTTTTTAAAACTTCTAAAATCATCACAATTTCGTCTAAATTGCATTTAATTGTTTTTCCTTCACCCAAAGACGGCTTTTCCCACGAACCATCAGGTTTTTTCTTAATACACTTGAAAAATATAAAGGGTTCAGTTTTAGAAGAACTAACAAGTGTAAGCCCAGTCGATTGGCCAAAAAAACTTTGGCTATGTTTATCTACCATTTTTATCACTTTTTACTAGTAAAACCTACTTTTTTATTGTATACAGTTTAATGAATTTTTAATATTCTAATCATATTTAAAGAAAAATTTAGGAAGAATTCAAGAATTTATCAAACTGTTTGAATATATTAAATCTTAGAATATAATTCTACAATAAGAAAAAATTCTTCCTTATTTAGTGCCAAATGAAAGAAATCTCACTTATTAGCACTCCCGCAGAGTCTTATTCCCATAGGGCAATTAAACTCTTCTTATATAAGTACATCTATGAAAATGATAGAAATATTGAAAAAAGATCTCTTGAAAAGTTCCTAGGTAATCGATTTGCTGATGTATATTTCAAACTTAAAACAGGTCAAGAAATAGCAATAGAAGTTCAAAATTCTAAAATATCCCCTAAAGAAATAATTAATAGATTCAATGATTATAATAGACAAGGCGTATATGTCTTGTGGATTTTGTATGGGGAGGGGAAATGCGTTGCTTCACCTAAATTCCCAATTGACGCTAAGCGTGTGAAAATTAGCTTAGCTGAAAATACTCTACATCGGATTTATGGAGGTCGTGTTTATTATGTAAACCTTAATATTCGGAATAATAAAGCCTCTCTTCAAACTCCTTTTACCCTTCATTTTTCCAAACCAATTAAGAAAAAATTGAGAGGTTTTTTTAAAACTCGCTACGATAGCTATTTTTTCAGAGATTCAATTTTCACTCAAATCCCTAATTGGAACATACTATGCACAGAATTTTCGGGATATAAGATCGCGCGATTCTACGATAAAAATTTAAAAACTATATTGAAAGAAAAGATAATAGATATTTATTATAAAGAAAAAAAAGCGAAAAATAAGGAAAAAGGAATAATAAAAGTAATGCTTAAAACTTTTGAAAAAAAATATGGGCAATATATGATTTATTGTGTTGTCATTGAATTAGTTAATGAACAAAAAATTGAATTTTGTCGGAAGATAATAAAAAAAATTCAAAAAAGGATTCTTTAGGATTTCTAATTAATATTTGTAGTCAAAAATTCAATATATTCAAATATCCAAGAATATTTCAACAATTTGTTTTAATCTTATTATTCATTATATCCGTTTAAGCATATTTTAGATTTTCCTTTTTGTCATGTGAAAATATAGATATCTTTAAATAGTTAGGCAATCAATATTATTTTAGAAAAAAAAAATTGGAAACCATGATTACATAATATATTCTTATACCTAAAGAGTCTAAGGACTCAATACCTCAACCCTTAACCCTGTTATTAGATAAATACGTCTCCTCTTTTTATATGTTTGAACGTCCTGGTTTCCGATTTACTTCTTTTTGTCTAATTTTTTATTCGAGATTAAAAAAGATCGGGATCATAAATATCTAGTAGAGACTCTTCATGTTTCGTTTATTCTTTTTTAACATGTGAAATTCAAACATTAAATTGAGATTTTTTCAGTCTAATAAAATTTATAAAAAAATAGTCTATTAATATATAAGAAGCAAAATAATTATTGAGTTGAGGTTGGAAATGGGCAAGGAAATAAAATTAAGGAATGGTGTAGAGGTTGACTTTGACGAACAAGCACCAATTACTCTTTTTGAAACGATAATTAGCGAAGTATTGATACCAAAATATAAGGACAATAAAGATTGGAATTTAACGATAAATATTATTTTAGAGGAAATTAACCAACTTATCTCTAAATATGAATTAGATCCAACATTGAAAATAGGATTACTAAATCAGGTTGAAACGCATCTAGATAAAGAGAT
>JABXKD010000107.1 GCA_013375475.1 Promethearchaeota archaeon | reverse complement strand
GCGATAAGCGGGTCCTAAATAAGTATGAGTCATAGTAAAAGGATATTTTGATCCTTGATAAATTATTCAAAAAAAAGATAGTTTTTATTATAAAAAATAGTTCTATACTTTCTTATTTTTTAATTCTTCCCTTACTTTTCTCAAGGCATCTAATTTTTCGCTAGCTTTGTAAAAATACATGTCTTTTTTAAGAGGATGCATTCTATCAGTAAGTTCCTTTCCTTTCAAATAATTTTCTTCAGCCTTCTCGAGATCTAAGAGTTTTTCGTAACAGGTTCCCATCTTTAGGTAAGTTTGAAAAGCGAACCATCCCTTAGGTTCAAGTTTAAGCGCTTTCTCAAATTTCTGTATCGCTTTTTCATAATCGCCAAATAACATTAGCATTTCTCCATAAGAATCAAACAGATTTCCGTCACTTGGATCTAAACTTATCATTGTTTCAGCAGCCCTTATTGCATCTTCTTTTCTTCCAAGATGTCCATATAAAACAGTCAAATTATTTAAGATTCCAATGTCCTCTGAATTTTCGTCAATTATTGGTTCAATTTCCTCAAACGACTTTTCGATTAGTTTCATTCTCTCTTCAGGATCTGTAGTTTTATCTGCTTTTACAAATATCAAAAATGATCTTATTTTTGTAGAGTCCTTCTTATCTATATATTTATCATCGTAAAGTTGGTTAACTAACGCAATCGCCTCATCTGATTTATTATCCATCATTAAAAGTTTCATTCTAATTTGATAAATTCCCAAATTTGACGGATCCAAAGTTATAGCTGTGTCTATCGCTTCTATAGCGTCTTCAATTCTTCTTGTTTCTATAAATACATCACTCATAAGTTGATAATATTTTGCTTTGTGAAAATCAATTGAATCTAACGATAAAGCTTTATTTATCGCTTCTAGGAAGTTATCTTCTGTAATTTCCTTATTATCCTTATCATAAATAAGACTGTATCCTATTGCTAATGCTTTAGTAAAATAGGAAGTAGGGTGAGAATCGTATTGGAAAATTGCTTGATCCCCTACTCTTAAAGCTTTTTCAAACTTTCCACGAGCAATATAAGAATAGGCTAAAATGAAAAAAGCTGTCGTATAAATTCGAGGATTTTTAGTTACGATATTTAAATTAACCTCTTTATTTAACAGTTTTTTGACTTCTTTATATTTTTGCATAACACATAAAACAGCGGCTTTTAACACGTAAAAACTTAGATCATCTGGTCTCAAAGTGATTATTGAATCTATAACATCTAATGGTTTTTCAGCACACTCAGACCAGCACGCTTCATCAGTCAGAAGGATAATGAATTTGGTTCTCATTAGATAAACATTTTTGGGATTTTTTCCCAATTCTTCTTCAATCAATTTTAACGCTTTCTTGGCTTTAGCTTTTTTAATTAAGATTTGAGCCTTTACGCAGAGCAAGGAATAATGTTTTGATATAGCTAAACCTTTTTCTACGATTTTCAAAGCCGTTTCAAAATCATTTAACCCAAAAAGAGTTAATGCGTGAAACAAATATCCTATATATGATTCAGGTTTTTTAGAGATCAATTTTTCGGAAGTTAAAATTGAAGCTTTAAAGTCTTTTTCTGAACTAAGTATTAAATCATCTAAAATTAGTTTTTCAACACTTTCGGGAGCTTTAAAGTTAGTATTAAGAATTTCTTTTGCTTTAACAACTTTAATGCGTTCCAACATCCTTACAGTTTTTCTAAAAGCTTCCAGATTTTTATTAGAAATATATTCCTCTTCAAATTCCTTGTCTCCAACAAAATCGATTTTAGAAAAATAAGCGACATCTAACGCTTCAAAAAACATCTTATGCAGACTGTAATATTGCTCTCCGTTACCATTTCCATTCAATATTAATGCTGTGTTATAACCCCGAAAAACGCTTTGAAATGTCTGCCATTGAGCAGCTTCTAATTTATCTTCGGAGCGAATTAGCTTTTTTTCAGTTTCGATTTTATATGCTAGGTAATTAATATATTCTGGTAAAAATTTCTTCAGTGAATCCTTCAGTGCTTCATTAAATAGTAAACCAGAAACTCTCTTTAATATCTGGTTGAGCACCTGTCCTAAATCGACAATTTCTCCCTCAACTTCAGAAGTAGAGTTAAATTTATTTAAATATGTAAATTTGGTTATGTGCTTCTCTACAATAGCATTAAGAATTTTCTCTAATTCTCCATTAGATTGAAAATAATACTTTTTATCGTCTTCCGTAATAATATTAAAGAATTTGATAGGATAGATATTTTCTTCAACAATTTTATCAACAAAGAAATCAAGCGTAGTTCTTTTTATATCATACTTAAGGGAAAATTCTTCTGGAGAAATATAGTTGGGGTATTGATCAGGATGATTTATTGATAGATATAAGATAATCTTATTAAATTCATCCTCGCGTACGAAATCTTCAGCTTTACTATACTCTAACTTCAAAATATTATTTAAAAATCGAAATTTCAATTCACTATCGTCAATCTCAAACCTCTCAAAAAATTCACTCGTTTTCTCGGTAATCTCGTCGATTCTATTAGTTTCATCTTCCAAAATCGATTGATGATCTAAATCATAATCCCTTAACATCTGAGAATACTGTGATCTTCCTTCAGGAGTGATCTTGTAAACTTTGTTTTCATTGATAACAAATTTTTTTATCTTCAAAGAATTTAGAGCTTTAGATAGCGATGATTGATTTATTGATAACTCTGATCGAAAATCAGACCATCTCAAAGACTCGTTATTGTACAAAGCCCAGTGGATGATGTGCTCGTAGTTTCTCTTTTTAAGGATTGACTTAGGGGGAATATCGATTTTTTTCTTAATCTCATCTTTGTCTAAAGAGAGATCGTTAAATCGGGTTTTACCTATCTTGGTAATTTTATAACGATTATAAGAGTGTTCAATATATTTTTCTTCCTTGAGTTTATTTAAATACTTAGAAAGTGTAGATTCACCAATCTCTCTCTTAAAATCTGCCCAGCTACATTCCTCATTATAATTTAACATCCATAAAATAATATATTCAAAGTTAGGGTTCCGACCCAATTTAGGATCCAATACATCTCCAGGGGGATATTTAACTGGTTTATCTAGACTCATAAAAAATAGTATCTCTCAATTAATTCTATATTAATATAAAATAGTTCGTTTTCATATTTATACTTGTCGCTTCGGTGTGTTGTATATACTTCGTGTGAAGTATGAAGTGGGAACCTATATATAGAGTAAAAAACATAATAAAATTAAGTAAAAAAAAAATAAAAAAAAAAATAAAAAAAACAAGGTAAAGAAAAATGAATGGAAAAGGAAAAGAAATAATAGTCCAGAACGCAGGATACAACCCAATCTATATAATTTTTTAATTAACACCATTTTTTTAAATTTCACGCCCACAAAATTTATCAAATTAACTAAACTAAAAAAAAAATAAAAAAAAAAAAGAAGGTAAAGAAAAATGAATAGAAAAGAAAATGGAAAGGAAATAGTAGTCAAATACGCAAGCTATAACCCAATTTATATAATTTATTAATTACTTTTTTTTTTTTAATTTCACGCTCACAAAGTTAACCAAATTAACCCGAATAAAAAAAACAATAAAAATAAAACAAAAAACCACAAAAACCAATAGAAGATATGGAGGTGGAAAGGATGAAAAAAGCCAATAAAGAAGTATATGTTCGATTCGCAAGTTATAATCCAAGATTTATGAGTTTCTAATTTTTTTTTCTCTTACAATTTTTACGCGATATTAGAATTCATTAAACTATCGCGCATACTTAAGATTTAAATATAAGAATCTCTTTATAATCATTAAGGATTAAATTATTAGTATTAAATAACGCGATTGGTTGTTAACATTAATGAGAGGTATTCTAACTTTAGATAAGATTTATCAGAATGTCTGTAGCGGTAAAGCTTCGAGGGAAGAGGCGTTAAGGTTATTAACCTCGATACTGAATGGGAGCGATAATTCTGAACTCAGAATTCAAACGCTTGAAGTCATGGGGAAATTAAAATTTTCGGACGACCAAATGTTTAAGGTTCTCGAGCAGTCGTTAATATCGGACGAATCAAAACTCGTTCGATTGGTAGCGATGTTGGTGTTGCTGAATAACTTTCCAGAACGATGCGAAGAAGTAATACAATGGGCTATTCTTCACGATAAGAACACGTATTTCTTAAAGATGGTTGTCGATTATTTAGAATCAAGTAATCTTTCGTTCGCCCTAGCTCTAAAAAACACGATTCTAAGCAGAGTAGGCAGAATTTACGACATTGATCCTATGGAAGCGAAGTTCGTGTTAGATTGGAAGTGTTTAAGAAATCAGAAGATTCTTGAAAATGAAGAAAGTTTTGAATTACTCTCGGAAAGAGTTCCAAACTTATCGGCGATCCGACAAGAATTTTTAGAAATACATCCGAATTCGTGGCCGAAGAATAGTAATACTATAATTGAAAACCGCCACATCACAAACATAAATCTTTATGGTTCTAAGTTCGAACTTGATTCTCTTCCTTCTTCGCTCTCTTCGCTATCAAACCTAGAAGTCCTTCACATCTCGAGATTTAACTTTGACTCACTTCCGGAAAGCGTTAACAAGTTAGAATCACTGAAAATTCTTAGCATATCTGACTGTATCATTCGAGATATCTCGCGACCTTTAAAAATTTCCAATAACATAAATCGTCTTATATTCCACGGAAACAGAGGTTTTACAAAAGTTCCGGGTTATGTGTGGGAATTTGCTAATCGACCTTCGAGTATGCAAAGATACTTAGAAGAGGGGGTATTATCGAACGAGGCACCGGTATTGGCGTTGCTCGAAATTTTAAGAGGTGTTTTTCCACTAGGAGGACCGGTATTAAACGCAGATTGCGTTATAGAAGGATGGAAAAACGACTGGGAAGAGGAAACAGGTAAACGTAACACTAGGGAGTCTAGTTATTACGATATTAGCTGGTACGAAAATAGGTTGATGGTATACACACTAAATAATGAAGGGCATGTTAATAGGATTACATCTGAGAACCCTGAAATGCCTCCGATCGGACTTTTTCCAGAAAAATTATGCTTATTAAAGGACTTAACTGAGCTAAGACTCGTTAATCAAGGAATTCAGCATGTTCCCGATTGTATTGCAAATCTGAAACAGTTAGAAATTCTTAATTTAGGAGGGAATAATTTAAAAGAACTTCCGAAATCCATTACCAAACTTAAAAACTTGAAACGCGTTTATATAGGAGAGATTGAGATTGAATCTTGGAATTCCGTCCTATCTAGCATTGATATAAGAAAAATTCAAGGAGGGATTGAATTAAAAACGATTATCAATGCGATAGCGGAGACAAAAGAACATACATTTTTACATGGAACTTCTGATAAAATTAAATTGCCTCCGTTTCCGATTCGAAAAGGGAAAAACTATGAGCATATAATCTACTGGATTTTATATAATAATCACCATGTAGTTTGGTCTGATTTAAGGTCTAAACCACTATCAATCAAAGTATCTATCCTTACAAAAGTCCTAGCTTCCTTAATGAAAAAGAATTACGTAATTCAAGAAAACAGAGAATATAAACTAACTCCAGAAGGGTTGGAAGAATATATGAATATACTGAAAAAATATGATCTATCTAATTTTCCTTAAGAGTCTTGAAGATTTTTTACGCTGATCTTTTCTTTTTTGAAGCTTCCTTCTTCTAACAAAAATAAACGCTATTAATATAGCGGAAGAGATTGAACTGATTACTATAACCATTATCAATCCTTCGTCGAAACCTCCCAAAGTGAAACTCTTTAACTTGAGCACGAAAGCTAAAGTGTGATTATAAAAAATCTGGTAAGATTTTAGTAATCCGTAATCGTTAAATGTGTATTGGACCGTATCGTTAGAACCAATCAGAGTATAATCAAAATTAATACTGTTGTTGGTAACAAAACTATACGCTCTACCAAGTAGAGGGATGCTAGAGTTAAAGGAGTCTAAGTAATGAGGGATGTTAACTGGTAAGAGGTACAAATCGTTTCCTGACCCATTATATAATCCTCTTGACAATCCTTCAGGGTGTTTATATACAAATGTTTCAATATTCGCAACCATCTCGGAATATTTTTCTCCACGATATACATTTACCTTATTCTCCAGTTCTCGACATTATCAGAAATCGAAGTAACTAACCATTTTATCTGCAATCCCTGTGGTATAGAATATAATCCCGCGTAAGAATAGTCCTCGGTAGCAAGCTATAAAGAGAAGATTCGTTCTATAGTATAAGGTTGCATTTTATGAACACATGAGGAATACAATTCTTGTCGTTATTCTCTATTAACCTGATAAAAAAACGTACACTCCTTTCTAAAAACAACTATTTAGACTCAATATACTTTATATAAATTAAATACACATTTAAAGCAGTTCTAATTTGTTACAAAGATGAAAACATTAAATTCTTGTAGAACTTACTAACGATAATATCTTATTTTTTACGGGTGAATAAATGGAGCTTGAAAAAATTTTAAACCAAGTCCCAGAATATAAAGAATTCCTGACAATTGCTGAGCTAGATGATTCTAGCAAAAAGTTAGCACAAACATTTGACCATGTAGACTTGAAAGAAATTGGTAAATCACGCGAAGGACGGACAATACATTGTTTAAAAATTGGAGAAGGAAAAGAAAATGTCCTTCTTTTTGCATTCCCGCATCCTAATGAACCAATAGGGAGCATGACATTAGAGTTTTTATCAGATTTTTTAGCAAAAAATCCAGACTTTACAAAAAAAACTGGTTATACCTGGTATATAATTAAAGCAATCGATATTGATGGCGCGATCCTTAACGAAGGGTGGTTTAAAGGAAAATTTACTCCCTTAAAATACGCAAAGAACAACTATAGACCCGCTTCACATGAACAAGTTGAATGGTCGTTTCCAATCAATTATAAAAAACTCAAATTCGAAACTCCAGCACCAGAGACTCAAGCTTTAATGCATTTAATACAAAAAATAAAACCTAAGTTTATGTATAGTCTTCATAATTCGGGTTTTGGAGGAGTATATTTCTATCTTTCTTATGGTATTGGTAATTTATTTGAAGATCTCGTAACTTTTGTAAAGAAAGAACAATTACCATTACATTTAGGAGAACCTGAAGCACCCTACATCAAAAAATTAAATGAAGCGATTTTCCAAATGTTTGGTATTCAAAACCAATATGATTATCTTGAAGAAAAAGGTATTGAAAATCCTACAGAGTTTATAAAACACGGAACTTCGTCCTATGATTACCTTAAAAACGTTACCAGTGAAAAAAACTTTACTTTAGTATGTGAGATACCTTATTTCTACCATAACTCAATAGATGATACTTCCTTAACTAAATTTGAAAGAAGAGAGCTCCGTATGCAATCATTGGAATACAAGAAGGAAATCGCTATAGAAATGAAGAAAAATTTTAGGCAAATTAAGAAATTTTGTGATAAATCAACCCGGATGTACACTGCAGTGAAGGATTATATTAGAATAATGCGACCAGGTCTTGAATTGGAGATTAATGTTACTAAAACTTCTCCTTTGTATGATGGGAAAGCTACCGTTTCACAAGCATTTGATTTAAATGTTGCAAGTAGATATTACACTTTGCTAAGAATTTCTATGGTCGCTAGATTGTGTAAAGAAGCTATTTTAGTTCACCCAGAAAATAAGGTTGAAATTACGAAAATTAAAGTTGGCTTAGAAAAATGGATTGAACAAAAAATAAGCGATTTGTTATTAAATATCGAATTTGAAGTTATTCCAATTCAGAAATTAGTCCGCGTTCAAGTTGGAAGTGCTTTAATCACATTAAAAAATCTTTAATAAAAATAATAATAAAAATTAGCATTTAACTCTTTTAGAAAGGAAACTAAGTATACATTCCTTCAGGAGGAGGTTTAACATATGGAGTTCTATAATAATTCGAGTACATTTGTCTTAAAATTTCCCTAAATCGGGTAGGATTATTTCTCCAAAGCATATCGCTCAAGTCTATATTTCTTGGGTTGTATCCTACTTGGTCATAGAATTTTCTTTTTTGAGGATCGCTAAGTGTGTCGTAGGCTTCGTGAAGCTTAATAAACTTCTCTTTGGCTTCAGGATCGGTCTTATTTAGGTCAGGATGATATTTTTTCGCTAATCTCCGATAAGCCAGTTTAATTTCCTCTTCAGAGGCATCTTCTTCGATTTCGAGAATTTTATAATATTCTTTATCCTTATCCATATTCCTAATTTATCTTCTTTTTGTATAAGAAGAAAACGAGGAAATATAAACTTAAGCTCGAGGTAATATTGAATTTTCATGCATTAGACTTAAGATCTAAAGGTAAATTCACGGTCTCTTTTATATGGAAATTTAGTGAAAATTTGGTAAGTTGCTTTAAAGAATTGTGAATGACTTTTATATTCCTGATAAAATTTTAAACAAAAAATTAAGTAGAATTTAAGAAATAATCCCGAAATATGAATAAATCCTCTTGCTGAGTGTTTACCGTTATTCCTCCAATGATTGCAAACTCACACTTAAAATCCCCCTTTTCTAAGAATGCTTTCATCATAGTTTTGAATGTTGTCATTACTAAATCATAATTAATTTTAGCCAATTTAATTATTGTCAAGTTAATATCTTGTCCGTGGAGATTATCTATGATCTCCTCTTTATAATTATCTATTAAATCCTTGAACAATAAAGCTTTAGTAGGATCATTTGGATCTACTTTGAAATTGTATAGATCATTTACAGTATGTGCGTGTCGTATCGATCTAAGAAAACCCATCATTGCACCACAGGCAGTTGTAAGTTTATCTTGACCTGGTCTCTGAATATATCCATACAATAATTCATTTTCTAAATCTAACCCTAAATGCGGGCTAATAAAAAATATTAAATTACCCGAACGTTTACATTCTCCTTCCACATAATCAGGAGAATGATGGCTTGCTGCTGAGATTCCGGTTATACCTCCAATCGGATATGCCGCAAGATTTCCTAAGTGAAATTCTTCGCCAAACATCTCTCTTATCTTATTCTCGATGGTATCCCGTTCATGCAATCGATTCACATCGTCAGGACATACGCTAAAAATCATACGAGAATTCTCTTTCGAAAAGCCCATATCGATTAGTCTTTTAAACGGCGAGGGATCTTGCGTGAAGAGGGTTCCCACTGAAAGAACTTTACCCCAATCGCCAAAATCCTTTTGTAATTGCTCTAAATATATATTCATCCTTCTATGACCTCAAAATCTATTATGGTTATAATTAAAATTATTCAATAAATAATTTAATCTTGATTTTTTTAGAAAAAGCTTAAAAATTCCATTACTCCATCTCCTGTATTAATATCCAATATTTTTTCGGAAAATTTTTTACGAACATTTTTAATCTTGTTTTCTAATTGCATTTTAATTTTTAATTTTTGAATAAAATGGAGCAAGACAAAATGGAATTAACAATAGTGCAAATTAAATCTATTATGGAAAATAATTTTCAGATCCCTTCAGAATCTTCTCTAATAGAGATAACCTTGTTGTTGATTGAAAAATTAGGCAGTATCGATTCCGATATTCGGGAAGGTTGCTTGGAGATTTTGTATGCGTGGATAATGAACGGAGAATATGATGATACAACTCTTAATTCACTAGGTGATCAACTTATATCGCTTACACATACAGGATTAGGTCAAGAAATATCCGATCTCGTGTTTTTACGGTCATTTACGGCATTAGAAGTGGCCGTAATTTTGATTTTCGATGAAAAATGTGAAAAAGGAGAAATCGAAGGAAGAAATGCATTTTTAACACCAGAAATTGTAAAGAGATGGTTCACTACAGCACTGGAATATTATCAACAAGAAAGAGATTATAGATCTTACGTAATTGGGAAAGGTTGGGCACATTCGATTGCCCATGGTGCCGATTTGTTCAGGGATTTTGCGAAACATCGATTTATTCAAAAAGAGGAAATTCTCCAAATTTTACAACTTGTTAAACAAAAATTAGCTTCCCCTTCCCCCAGAATTTTCAATGGGAAGGAAGAGTTACGAATAGCCTCAGCAGTTTATACTGCATTATTACGAAATAAACTTGATATACACGAGATTAATCACTGGTTATCTTCATTATTTGATCCTTTCCAAGAAAAACGATTTTGGGAGTTTGCAAATGAACCAGAAAAAATGAATAGTTATATCCATGTAGAGCGATTTATCAAAGATTTTTATTTGATGATCAAATTTGGAATCTCCCGAAAAGGTATACATGCAACCCCATATTATTATGTTTCTTTCCAAAATCGAGATGACATACTTAAATTATTAGAACAATATATCTTAAAAGCAGATAATAATTCATTTTATTACAAACCAGATTAGTAAATAATTATTTTTATTTTTTTT
>JABXKD010000106.1 GCA_013375475.1 Promethearchaeota archaeon | reverse complement strand
TTATTCTTTGTCATGTGTACAAAGATAAAGCATTGAATCCAATGAGGTGGGCTCTACTTCACGAAGAATCTCCTCTTTGTTTACAGACAATTCTAAAAGCATTGATAACAATAGTTGAAAATATTGTACTAAAAAATGCCCCTATAACTAAATTAATTTTGGTTCATGAAATAAAGAAAATTAATGATAAAGAATTTAAAATTGGTTTTGAAATATTAAAATCTACCAAAAAAGTTCAAGATTTTACTCCTCGAGAGTTAGCTGATATTTTAATAAACTACTTTACTATAGTGTACTTAAAAAAATCTTATTGGAGGTTGAAGTATAAGATTGAAAGGTGTAAAATTGTAGAGTTAGATTTTATTTTCAAAGGTTTAACGAAATTACCTGAAGCTATAAAATATCTTATATACCTCAAGAAATTAACTTTAAGATATAATCAAATTACCGAGCTTCCTAATTGGATCAAATCATTATGTGCTTTAGAATCTCTTAATCTTAATGTAAATAATCTTAATAGTCTTCCTCCAACTATAGGAAATCTCTCACATCTAGAAGAATTATTGCTATGGAAGAATGAACTTCAAGACCTTCCAAATTCAATTTGTTCATTACAATCACTAAAGTATTTAAACTTAAGATTAAACCAACTTAAACTACTACCTTACGAATTGGGGAATTTGATAAACCTTCTAGACCTAAATCTTCACGATAATAAACTAATCGAGGTTCCAGAGTCAATATCATCACTCAAATTACTAGAGACGTTAAATCTAAGTTGGAATTTATTAACAACTCTTCCTTTGTCAATCTCAAACCTTACTTCTC
The DNA here is from genome assembly GCA_013375475.1 of Promethearchaeota archaeon. Taxonomy (GTDB): domain Archaea; phylum Asgardarchaeota; class Lokiarchaeia; order Sigyniarchaeales; family SOKP01; genus SOKP01. Next base: position 9,680 of record JABXKD010000106.1, on the reverse strand, counting down.
TCATTTCCTTAGATCTTGAAAGAAATGAATTAACTCATGTTCCAACCTCTATTGGTTCTCTTTGTTCGCTAGAGATATTGAATTTGGGGGATAACAAATTAAAAAATATTCCAGAGACGATTGGAAATTTAAAAAAATTAAGAATCTTAAATGTATCTAGAAATAGATTAACTAAACTCCCTAAATCAATTTATTCTCTAGAGAATTTAGAAGAACTATATCTTAGTGAAAACAATCTTGATATTAATTCTAACCTTTTGAATAAGTTGGAAGATACTGGACTAAAAATCTATCTTTAATCTTAAAACAATGAATTACCACATCCAAATTTCAAACAGACTAAATTATAAAACTCATTTAAAGCTAAATTAATGATTTCTTATTTCAAATTAGATATTATAATCGAATGAGTTAAAAAAAAGGGGCTATTATACACTAATGAACTTATCAATTCTACTTTAAAAATGTTAAAGATAAATTACTTATCTGATTTCTTATTTTTTAAGAAAATAATGGGTGTCAATGGAGCTTTAATTGCTACTATGACCCAAGCTGATGAAATGAAGAAATATACAGACGTAATATTTAACAACATTGGAAAAAATTATGATTTGATTCATTCCCATGGTTGTTTTCCTTTAACTTATCATATGATGAAGAAAGCAGCTAAATTAAAGAAACCAATTTTAATTTCTGCTCACCAAACTCATTATGATATCGATACACTTCTCTTTTCAAAACAAATATCTCAGCTTTTTAAAATATTTTTAAGGAGATACTATAAATTTGCTGATATAATAATCTGCCCAACTGAGCATTCAAGGAGAATAGTAAAGAATGAACTTAGAATTGATAAACCAATTAAATTAATTTCTAATGGTGTTAACACACAAGTGTTTAAGCACTCTATTAAGAAAAGAATACAGTTTAGAAAGACTCATAAACTAAATAATGCAACTGTATTATGTGTAGGAATGCCTATAGAAAGAAAAGGATTCTATGACTTTATTAAAATTTCAAAGGAAATGAATGAATATCCTTTCTTATGGGTTGGGAAACGAGCTTTTCCTTTAATTCAACGAGATCATAATTATAATGTGAATAATTTAATTATGCCCGGTTATGTTAAAGATATCATAGCAGCCTACTCCGGAGGAGATATTTTTTGCTTTCCATCATACTACGAAGGAGAAGGCATTGCAATCCTTGAAGCTATGAGTTGTGGCTTACCCGTTATAATACGTGATTTACCCGCTTATGAAGGCAGACTTATTGATGGTGAGAACTGTCTTAAGGCGAGAGATAATAAAGAATTTATTGAAAAAATTTATTATTTGATAAATCATCCCGAGGAGAGTAAAAGAATTGCTAATAACGGAATAAATACCGCAAAAAAATTAGACTTAAAAGAAACTGTTAAATCTATTTATGAGATATACTTGGAATTAATTTAAAAGTATTAGTAGCTAGATTCCTTTTCTAGTTTATTGAGAATCGTAAAGACTTCTAATCTCTTCAACTGTAGTAATATCCCCAGGACCTTTCTCAGGACGCATCCTCTGAAAGACTGGAAATCGCATGGAATATCCTAAAGTGAGAAATTTCTCGCTAATTGTAATTTCGTCTCCTATTATCTCAATTACGACTTCAGGTTCAAACCATACATCTGGAATATCTTCACATATAACACTTTTGGGTTTTTTTTCCGTTTTATATTTTTCCATTTCTTTTGTCAGAGAATCTGATAATTCGTCAGTCAACCCTGAAAAAAACCGAGTAAAAGCAATAAATTTACCCTCTACAGGATCCAAAACTGCTCCAACATAAGTTCCATATACACCAGTTCTTCGACCTTTACCGTAAAAAGCACCAACTAATACTACATCAACAGAATCTTTTAGTTTGCCCCCTTCTAATCCCTTCAATTTTATCCATAAGAAACCTCTATTGCCTGCTTGATAAATTGAATCTTCTTTAATAGATTTTGCCATAATACCTTCATTTCCTTCTGTTCGAGCTGCATTAAAAAATTCTAAGAGTTCATCAGTACTATTGATTAATTGCGATTTCACTAAACGCAACTCATCTCTCTCAGATACAATTTCTTCTAGTTTTTTTCTGCGGACCATAAAAGATTTATCGATATAGGACTCGCTTTTATACTTTAATAAATCAAAAAGAAATAAACACACAGGTACTTCCTTGATAATATCTTCTACATCATATTTTCGCCGTCTTTTACTTAAAACTTGAAATGGTAACATTTTTTCATAGAATGAGTCCATAGCAACCACTTCTCCCTCGATGATGACATCGTCCACTTGAATATTTTCAATTAGAGTTTTGCATACATCAGGAAATTGTTCTGATATCTCCAATAATCGACGGGAAAACAATTTTACATCCTGACCCTTCTTATGAATTTGGAGCCTTTCACCATCTAATTTATACTCTGCGGTAAGAGGAGTTCCAAGTTTTTCAATTATCTCACCATATGGAACTCTAGATGCCAACATCATTCTTATCGGTATTCCATAGGTTATTCCTATTTTTTCAACTTCAGTTATTCCTTTTTCTGCTAAAATTTTTGTAATGTCTCCTAAATCGGGATGAAAATTATACGCTTTTTCAATTATGTTCCTATTATCTTTGATTCCCGTAAAACCTAATGCTAAACCATCAATTATTGTTAAAGTTGACACGCCTACCCTTAAGGTAGAAGTGATTATTCGCAATAAATACTTATTTTCTAGAGGTGAGCATTTTCTCATTAAGCCTCTAAGAATTCCTAATTTCACATCTTGGGACCCTGTACCTTCACTTAAAGCAATTTTCTGAAGTGCTGTATATAATTCTGAAATCTCTAAAGAAGGCTCTAATTCACTAGGACTTTCCTCAAAATCAAACAGAGACATCTGTGTCCTCCTTTTAGCTAAGATTTGTTCTGCGGTAGCTCCTATATCACCTTTCTTTATCAAAATTTCTTTTACTTTTTTTTTATCGATACCAGAATGGAGTGATAGAGCATCAATTATCATTTTTTCTGCAAGACCGATTTTAGGAAACTTTTTTATGTTTGAAACTAATTCTCCTTGTAATAGATATATGATTTTATCTAAATCTTCAAATTTATTGCTCTTTTTTACTCCTTCAAAAAAGTTGGATAAGAATTCTATCATTTCGAGCCTTTTTGTAGTAGATTCTAAATCTGAAAAAAGGTTCGCTAAGTTTTTAAATTTCATCTTATCAATCAATGGGTTTATCTAAAATATATTATAAGTCACTATTGAAATTCTTATAATTAAAGAAAAAGGCTTATGATTTAAACTCCAATATTTAAAAAATTAGGAAAAAAAATTATAAAAATTTTGAAAGATCTACAAATTTCTTCTGTATTTCCGTTTTAACATTGGTAGAAATTCCAGAAAAAGAATCTGAAGTGAATTTTATCTTACCTTCGGAAATTGAGAATTCGCAGACCTTTCCATCCATTTGTTCAACAGAATACCCCCCATCCTCTTTCTTTGAAATCCATATATCATCGTAATGATCTAATACTCCAATTATCACAAATCCTATCTTAGCTTGGATATCAAGATTTACTTTAGACTTGGGTGTGATAGGTTGTTCAGGGGTGGAAACTGGGGTCGGTTTTGAGATTTTTGTCTCAACCGGTTCGCTGATTGTTGAAGTTTCAACTTCTGTATCATATTCAGAAGCCCGTATCATTTTTGGTTGAGGTGGAGTTACCTTTTTTATGGGCTCTGGTTTATATATTGGTTCGGGTACTGGTTCTGGTGTAAATTTGGGCTCCGCTTTGGGTTCGGGTTTAGGTTCAATTTTGGGTTTCATTGTTGTAGGAAAATCTGCTTCTAACTCAAAAGTAACGGTGTAATCATCTAAAGGTTTGAAATTTTTATTTAACAGCGTTTGAAGCTCCTCGTTTAATTCGTCGATTTCTAGTACTCTTCCAATTTTCCTTTGATCTATTTCTTTTAAATCTCTTATATCTCTTCCCACTATGCTTTTCCCTACTGAAAAACCATGCCCTTTTAAAGATTCTGCCTGTCTGAGAGCGGTTCTCCTTGAAACTAAACCTTGTTTAGCTCCATACCATAAATAAAGCGAGGATGTCCCTTCATCTAAGATTATAATATTATTATCAGGAGTTAAATTATCTTTAGACCATTTTATAGGCTCGCTTACACCGCCTTCCAAAACTTGGAACATTATTGCGAATTCCATTAATTATCTTCTCAACAATAAATATTTATCATCATTAAAGGATATTATAAAATTAATAGATTTCATACATTTAAAAATTGGTTTTTTAATCTGTTTTTTTACAGTAAAAAAAGAATGAGCACAAAGACAAAAAATAAATGGTAGTAATTTGTAACTTTAAATATTAACTATATAGAATTAACTGGCACTTATTCTATTTCTAATTACAAGGTAAATAAAATGGAAATTGAAAAATTATTTAGAGAACATCTTCAAAATTATAATGCCTATGAAACAGAGGAAAATCCAGAAGGCGAGGGTTGGATAAAATTAAATGTAAATGAAAATCCGTATCCACCAATCCAAGAAATACTTGACGATATAGCTTCCTCTTTAAAAAGTAAAGAAATATTAAGAAAGTATCCCGATCCTTTTGCTCTTGAGCTTCGTAAAGCAATTCTAAATCAACTCTTAAGAGACAAAGATACATTAACTAATCGAAATACTGTTTTTATCGGAAATGGATCAGATGAAGTATTGGACGTTATATTTAAAGTATTCATTAATCCTGGCGAAGAGGTTATTATTTTCTATCCTTCCTTTAGTTTATATAAAGTTTTAGCTAATCTTTACGATGCAAAAATAAATGAGATAAAATTAAAAGACGATTTTTCTATACCAGAGAGTATTTATGACCAAAAAGGTAAGCTGTTGTTAATAAATTCTCCAAACGATCCTAATGGAAAATCGTTTGATAACGATACGATACTTAAAATTTGCTATAATTTCCCCGGAATTGTTGTAGTAGACGAAGCATACGCAGATTTTTCTGACAATACATGTCTACCATTATTGAAAGATGTTAATAATTTAATTGTGTACCGTAGTTTTTCAAAGACATTCTCCTTGGCTTCACTGAGAATTGGTTACGCATTAGCTGATGCCATAATCGTTAAAGAAATGAATAGAGTTAAGTTACCTTATAACACAAATAATATTGCACAACTTGCAGCTATCTCTTGTATTAAACATAGGAATAAAGTATACGAACAAAATAAGAAAATTATTAATGAGAGAAAAAGACTCTCAGAAAAACTAAGTATTTACAACGGTATAAGTGTCCTTCCTTCAGATGCGAACTTTATATTTATAAAATTTGATGATAAATCTACAACTTTGAAATTCTTATGGGACTTGAAAGACCTTAAAATTTTGGTAAGGCATTTCAGTAAACCAGGGCTTTATAATTATATCAGAATCACTATTGGAACAAAAGAAGAAAACGATAAATTTTTAGAAGTATTTAATTCCATTGCTGAAAAATATTTATAAACCCAATATATTTATACTAAATTTTTTATTTTCTTCACATAATAATTAAATGTTAGATTTAATTATCCAAAACAAAGTAAAATTACTACTGGAGTTGGTTTTGAATCCCTAATCCTCTATTTTCATCTAAGAAAGATCAAGTTGTATGTGAAAATTGTGGATATACAATTGTGAAACCATATCCAAAAAACCAGCTATGCCCAAAATGTAATAAATTTCTACCTAATCTTTTCCCACATGCTAATAACACAGAGGTTGAATCGAAAAAACTCGATCCTAAAGAATTCAAACCAAAAACTAAAACGGCCTCCTCAAAAATACACGGAGTTAGAAAAAAAGAAGTGGGATCATCCATCTCTTTAGACGACGATAAAATCGATTTAAAAGGAGGAAAGGAGTATGTAAAATTTTGCGGTATTACTTCAGTTGATAGAACGCCATTATTTGCAACTAATAAAAAACTCCTTTTTTTGTTGGAATTAACCAATAATTTAGATTTCATAGCTACGAGCATTTTGGGGGGGGATCTTGATAAAATGCTCCTCAAATCTGAACAGAACGAAACAGATAAATGTCAATTCTTCGAAAAGGATAATATAATTTACATCCTTTACGGGAAATTTCCTGATAAAAAAGGTAAATGGGTCCTTGAGCAGATGGCAAAATTTTTCTCAGAATTAGTTCGTGGTAAGGATGTTAACAACTTAACTAAATTAGAAAAGTTTGACATTGAAAAGAAGTTTAAAGGAAATCTTCTTTTTATTTTTAAAGAATATATGCAATTAGAAGATGTATTTTCAGATCAAGAGATTCCTTATGTGGAAGATTGGCTTAGGTTAGATTATGTAGGATTATCTTCCATGTCTATTGGTGTGATATCAATTTTACTCGATGACGAAGAAAGATTGAATGTAAAAGTACCTGGAGAATTTGAGAATCCTGCAGAAGAAAACGAAATGAAGGAGTCTCTACTAACCGCAAAGGTAGAGGCGATCGCTGCAAATACGTTAGGAAATACGGGCGCTTACCCTCGTTGGATAGCTGTTAAATTGGGATTTCAAAGATATCGATTTTTAACTTTTAAAAAATACAGAAATGATTATTTCCTTTCTTGTTTAACTGAAGGAAATTTAAAAAAGATAGATAATATTGAAGCTCAATTAGAGCCTATTTTGTATCATGGAATAAACACCCCCTTTTCCGGAAACTTAAGACCCTTTAATAAACTGAAAGGCACCATTAAAGAATTAACTAGTCAAGTTCCAGGAAGAAAATTTACTTAACAATTTTAATTTTAAGTTGCCTTTATTCAATTAAGTTTTTGATAAAAATTAATTTTCAATAAAATCTCACCATGGAATTAAATCCTAATACCATTTATAAAGATTATATAAATAATCGCTTAGATAAGTTTACAGCTATTAAGCAATTAACTTCAATCATTGAAAATTACGACAATGATGAAATTAGAGAAGAATCAATCAAAATTCTTGGTAAAATGAAATTAATCCATGAGAACCTATTCATCTTATTCGAAAATTTACTGCTATCTGATTCAAACGAAAATATTAGGAATGCTGGGGCAATTTATTTGAGCGAACATCATCTTAACGATAGTTTAGCAGTATTTAAATGGTCGATTCAACATGAAATGTTCTATCAATGCTTATTTACAATTGTTAAAGCTTTGGTGAAAATCAATTCTAATGAATCTAAAGCAGTTTTAATTGAACAATTAAAGAAAATTAGAAATAATAAATATTTAAACTCCGAAATCGGTTATGAAAATAAAAGATATAAAAAAGCTTTAAAACCTCTAATTAAGAGGAATAAAATTATTACTTATTCTCATAAACATCTTGGAGATATTCTTATTAACTTTTTTACTATTAAAAAAATAATTGATGAGATTCCAAATGTATATTTTGAACTAAATTTGTCAAATTTATTAGTTGAAAAATTGGATTTATCCGATTATCTCGAATTTGAAGTTAAAGGAACACCTTGGGGATGGAAGAATAATATTGAATCATTATCCAAGATAACTGGTTTGAAAAACCTATTAAATTTACAAGAATTAAATCTTTCCAATAATTATATTAAAGACATTAAAGATTTGGTTGATATTAAAAGTTTAATATATTTAGACTTATCGAATAATAAGATAAGTGATCCTCAGAACATAGAATACTTGAAACAACTCCCTCTTTTAGAGTTCATTGATTTAAGAGGAAATGAAATTGCCAACATCATTAATGTTTCAGATTTTAGGCCAGAAATTAGAATACTAAAAGAAAGCTCTTTAAGAAATCTAGAAAAAAGATTTGAAAATATTAAATAATAATTTAACGAGATTAAAAAGTAAGAAATAAAAAAAAACTGAAATTATTCAATTAACTGCGTTTTTCCAGTACCCCATACCCCAAGAGCTTTACCAAGCTCTTCGTGTTCCTTCGCGTATTTTTTAACTTCGATTCCGTTCATTACTGCGTGAATAGCTTGTCTAAATGCCTTTGCACCAGCGATTGGTCCATCGGGATGACTGTGAATTCCTCCACCACTTCCTATTAGAATATCCTTTCCGGCTTCTTTCATAGTTTTTTCAACCATCCCTTGAGTAATACCTCCGCTTGGCATCGGTAAAGTTGGTTTTATGTGTTTAAATGGATATCGTAGCGCTTTTAGGTTCTGTTCGTATCGTTCTTCTAATATCTCTGCTTTTCCGTAAGGTGCAGGGATCACAACTGTATCAGCTCCACACATTCTTGGGAATTTTGCTAATACAAGCATACTTGTTAAGCCCGTCCATTCTCCTCCAATATACGCTCCTCCAAAGTCCATGTGGCCCAGTACTGGTACTTTAATGGAAGGATCTTCGCAAACTGCTCTTAATGCTTCAAAACCCGCAGATAAATAATTAATCATTAATGCATTCGCGCCCATCTCAACCATTTTATCAGCATATTCAAACATCTCAGGAAATTTACTTGTAATGTTAATAGTGTATAGTGTCTTTTCTCCTTTTTCAGAATCGGCTCTATCTATAGATTCCATAACTGCTGAAATCCGATCTTCTAATCTATTGAAGGCGGGATTTGAAATAAGTTCATCATCTTTTACGACATCACACCCTCCAACAGCAGCTTGATAAACTAAATCTGCTGCGACATCACATGTATGACCAGTACATGGTTTCACCATATTATTTAACATAGGCCTTTCAGGCACTTTTAGAAGCTTTCGTAGCCCATCAATTCCGAATTTTGGGCCTTTAAAATCCTCTAAATATGCTTTAGGAAATGCAAGATCCACTAATTTTAATCCGTGAGTTAAACTTATATTTCCTATTACAGATGTAAGAAGCATTGGAATACCGTCTCCTTTTATGTTTGAGATAGGAAAACCAATTTGAACGAAATAAAGTCTTTCCGGATGATCTGTTTTAGATGGAAGTACATACTCATAATGTGGAATCTCATACACACCAAGCACTCTGGCGACATGCTCCTTCCGGACCTCTGCCGTTTCAGCGGGTACTCTTACCCAGGTCCCAGTTGATTGTTCAATAGCAGCAAACCTAGATAAATAGTTTACATTCATTCCACGGGGCCTTTTGATAATGTAAGAAGCAATTATATAAGACTCAAGGTCAATCCCATCTAATCCAATCGCTTCAGGAACATCCAAATATTGCTTACAACTTTCAAAATATTCTTCTTCAGGTGCCATAATTATATCGAAGAAAATAATATTAGAATATTGAAAAATATTGTTGTTCATAAAAAGTATAAAAAAATTAAAAAATAATAAAAAAAAATAATAAAAATTTAATCTTCGGATTTAACAGCTGATTTCAAGTTAAGATAAGAATTTTCGAGAATATTTAGGTATTCGACTAGGACTTGATCTGCTTTTGATTTCTTCTCATATTCTGCTTTTATGACATTCAACAAGTATTTTGGAAAGATTTTATCTATGTAAAAATCTGATAGCAATGCATAATATTCGTTATTTCTGTCGTCTTGAAATACTTGAATCATCTGAGTTTCCCAGAGCATTTTAAGAACTTCATCAATATCGTCCACACCTTTCTTTTTTAGTTTTTCAAGGTCGTTTTTGGTTAC
>JABXKD010000105.1 GCA_013375475.1 Promethearchaeota archaeon | reverse complement strand
CAAATCAGTAATTGTAACGAAGCTATCTGGGTTAGCATCTTCGGGATAATCATCTCCATATACTTCTCGGAAGATATCTCGATACGACTCGCTTCTTTCTTTTTTAAAAACTTGCTCAAAAAGGACTTTTAAATTATCTAAGACTTTCTGGTCTTTCTTTTCGTTCATAGATAACTCAACTATGATATTTATGGAATCAGGTTTTTGTTAAATTCCGGGAAGTCGTCTGGTGGCCATCCGCTGGGAGTTTCATAATTTTTTACATACCTATGGTCACATAAAGGGGCACCAAATCCCAAGGTTTGAGTACGAGAGAATCCAAATCCTAAAATATTTGCTTCAGAAAAGTCAGCTAAACAAAAAAAAGGAACAAATCTTTCAGCATCCAACCTCTTCAATACTTTTTGAATTCCACATTCGTGAAAATTAAATCCCCACTCAAAAGTTCTGCCGTCACCCTCGACATAATCCGCAACCCAGTCATCTGGATAATTTCTTAATTTTGATGTTTCGCAAAGTTTTTTAGCATAATCAATATAGACTGATTCAAAGGGATATTGAGCTGGATCTTTCCCAATTTTCTCCAGATTTCTTTTTCTGATTGTGTTATTTATATCTCGGAATTTAATATAGAATTCCCCAATTTCTCGAAGTTTAAATCCCTCTCTTTCTAAAACATAAAAAATAGCGAGACTGGATATACCACCAACAAGGAGACTAGTAAATGAATTTTTATTTCCTCCGATATAAGGTATTTCTGGGATTAACTTCTCATATTCGGCTTTCATTTCAGTAAATAACGCATTGATTTTATCATCAGAAAACTTACTTATTAGAAGATTTCTCGCAACTTCTATGTGTTTAGAAAATTCCATCATCAATTTTGGTGTTCTTTTAAGATAATAATCTTTTACTATTTTAACAGTCATTTTTACATGTCTCACCAATATTAAGCTTTTTATCGAAAGGAGCTATTCCTAACACTAGGAATATTTTTTTTTTCAACGCTATTATTAGTTCCTTTCATTTTAATCTGTAATTAAACTATAATAATAATAATAAAAAAAAAACGGAAGTTCGATCTCTTTCCACTATTAGATCGTTATTTTTTCTTAGCTGGAGCTTTTTTCTTAGCTGGGGCTTTCTTTTTTGCCGGAGCTTTCTTTTTTGCCGGAGCTTTCTTTTTTGCCATTAGATTATACCTCTCCTTTATCGTTATAAAATTGTCTAATTAATTAAATTCTTGTTAAAGTTATTTGATTTCGTTTTTAAAGATTTGTTTTTTAACATATTAAAGAATCAATAAATCTTATAATAAAAGCGGTAAAAATCCCACAAAACTTAATAGAGATTTTCAAAATCAATATTTCTATTTAGTATTATATAAAGATTTCTTTGGAAATGACTAGAACAAGAATCGTAAATTATAATAAAGAGAATATGGGAGTACTTGTTTATTCAATACAACCAGAATTTACTATGAGGTTATAGTTTTCTTTAGTCTTATTTAAATCATTCCCCGAACATACCATTTGACAAAAACCACAAGAAGGTCTAAAATCTTCTGCAGGTTTATTATTACGGCCTAAAAAAGTATTAGCAACTAGTCTTAAAACGTTTTCAGCTTGTTGACCTCCTTTTTTAATACCTTCGGCGAACATATTTTTAACATAATCATCAACAGAATTATCTAAAGGAAGGTTCTCAATTCCATCAAAGCGAAAAGGAGACCAAGTCGACCATTCTTTAAACTTATTCTGACCTGACATTCCGCTACAAACAGCAATACAATATGCATAACTATTCCGTTTCGCAATAGTTTCTTCTATACCCGCTATTTTAATTGTTTGTTCTTCATCCCTACTAAAAAGTCCTCCTTGGCACGCTTTTTCACAAAGTTTACATTTTGTACATGGATTGTTTTTCAATGGTTTATCGGGTATTAAATCTGCATCTGTTATAATTGAATTCAGTAGAACTCGTGCTCCATATTTTTCCGTGAGTAGATTTCCACTCCATCCAATTCTTCCTATCCCTGCAGCAACAGCGACGCACCGATGTGATAGCGAGGGTATTAAATGCATTGGTGTTTTCCTAAGCCCCGGTAAAATCAATTTTTTCAACCGATTTAATGTTTTTACCTCTTGAGTTGTCAAATCTATGTTTCTATTCATATTCTTATTTATGAGATCAACTAAAGTCCTAATACTAGAGACAACGACCTTACTCGCCCTATTCACATTTCTATAATCATAATTACAATCGCAATTGTGGGCTTCAAATCCTTTTTCTACAAGAAATATTTTTATTTTCTCAGCTACTCTTTTTAGATTTTTAGTTGTATATCCCTCTTCATGACATAGAGGTAAGTATTCTTCTTTTGATAAATATTTGCTGACTTTTTCATCATCAAAATTTATCGCGATGCTGATTACTGACTTAGCGCCGGGGAGTAAAAAATTTGGGTCTGAAAATTCTTTATCTTTAATGCTTTCAGCAGAACAAATGCCGATTAGTGCTGCTCCTTCTTCTAAAGCCAACTGTTTTATTTGATCTTCCAAGGATATGGTTTCTGTTTGAGTCATTAAATCACTACTAATATTCTTTGGATATTATAGAGTAATGTCCTATATTCTTATGTACTTTTACTTGCATTTATTAAACTTTATTACGAATTGTTATCTTTATCAAATAATTTTTGAAAATTTGATTGAAAAATGAGTAAAATCGAAAAAGGATTGGAAGGATTCTTCGGTCGTGGTAAATTCGAAAGAAAACCTTTCGCTGATGGCTTGTGTTATTTTATAGGCGCTTTCGGAAATGTAGGTGTTGTAAAAACTGATGAGGGTTTAGTTCTATTCGATTTAGCGCTAAGATTATTTGGTCCACAAGTATTTAAAGCAGTTCGAGAATTTTCAGACAAACAGGTCAAATATATTATCTTATCTCATGGGCATTTTGACCATTGCCTTGGTTACGCTCCATTTATTGAAGAAGCTAAAAGAAACGGGTGGGAAATGCCCCAAGTAATTGCGCATGAGAACCTTGTAAAAAGATTTGCAAAATATCGAATGTTAGATGCACACCAGATGTGGACCTATAAACAACAGTTTGCTTCGGTAGGAGTTATGCAATCAGATTCTGAAAGCGTACAAAGTGCTCTTGAACCTACCATAATTATTCACGGTAATGAAAAATATGAGTTTAAATTAGGCAACTATATCTTTGAGCTCTATCACGACAAAGGTGAAACCGACGATAGTATCTGGATGTATTTCCCTGCAAAGAAGGTGTTGTTTACGGGAGATTTGATGATAAGCACATATCCAAATATTGGTAGTCCATTTCGAGTCCAGCGTTACGCCAAAGATTGGGCTTTAGCAATGGAAAAAATGCTGGAAAAGAAAGCTGAATATCTAGTCCCTGGACATGGCTTTCTATTTGAGCAAAAAGAAGATATCAGAGAGGCGTTATCAATCACAGCAGAGGCATTGCATTTTGTTCACGACGAAGTTGTTAAAAGATTGAATGAGGGAAAGTGGTTTGAAGAAACTTACCACGAGATGCTTGATATTTACCCTGAGAAGTTTAAAAATCACAAGTATTTGAGACCACTATACGGAGAGTATCGTTTTGCTATACACGATGTATACAGGCTTTACCACGGTTGGTACGATACTGGAAATCCAACTGATCTTTTTCCTGTTAAATCTGAGGAAATTGCAAAAGAATTACTAAAAATTACCGATCAGGCTAATTTTTTTAATAGAGCAAAGCAGTTATATGAAGAAGAAAAATTCCAATTAGCTCTTCACCTTCTTGATGTCTTAATAAAGGGTTCAGATGAAAACTCTGCAGATTTAGTTGTTGCCTACAAGTTAAAGATTAAAATTTTAAAAATACTCGCTAAAGAAGAAATGTCCTTTATAGCACAAAATATTTTAATCACGAGTGCTAACCAATTAAAAGACAAGTTAAAGGAGTTAAGAAAAACTTAAAGCTTGGAATCTTTCTTTTTAATCGTTTAAGAATAAGATTACGATTTTTTTCCAAAAACCCAATATTGATATTCTCCCCCTCGTTCTAAAACAGCTTCTGAGATTATTGAGAATCCTGCTTTTTTCACGAGATCTAGAGTAGTTTTTGGGCTGAAATTACTCCAAAACATTGGAACACCGAAAAATCTACTAGTCCCTTCTGATTCTGAGACACCTGAATTTATCATTAGAATACCACCCGGTTTCAATATTTCAAAAAATTTCTTAAACACATCGTAATGGTTTTCCTTAGGAACGTGGAATAGCGCAAATACGCTTATTATCCCATCAAAAGTGTTTTCGTTAAATTCTAATTTGATCATGTCCATTTTAACGAATTTAGCATTTGGTACATTATCTCGAGCTAAATTTAACATTTTATCAGATAAATCAATGCCAGTTACCTTAATTCCTCTTTCTGTCAGGAATTTCGCAGTAGGAATGCCCGCACCGCATCCTACATCTAATGTATGAGCATTTTTTGGGAGTAAAGACGCAAATTCCTCTAACTCATTATTGAATTTGCTTAAATTCCGATGGCTATAATAATCTTCAGCGATTCTATTATAACCTTGTTCTACTAACTTACTAATTGCATCCATATTACTAATAAAACAGATAAATCTTAAGTAGGCTCTGGTAATATTTTATTACTGAGTTGAGCCCTAAACATTATAAAATTTAATCCCTTATAGTTAAGAATTTATAATTCTTAACAATGAATTTCTTTAATTTGTCCAAAAGTCTCGATTCTATCATATTTCTTGTTCTTAGATTGAAAATGTACGATAATCTGAGAATCTTCGATTTCGGGCATCTCCTCAATAAGTTTCTTATCACCATATGTAAATGCCTGAAGTACGAGTGGTAAGTGATAGCAAAAGATTCTGTCTCGTAATCCCGCCCAACCAAAACAAAAACCTCCACTAACATGCATATATATGTGTAATTCGTAATGATCGTTATTCTTTTGCCATTCAGCTAACACCTCGTCCCTCATGAAGCGTGTGTAAAGACTTGAAATTTGTTCAAAATCGTACTCTGAACCTATCGTAAGAAAAAGATCTCCAGTTGAATCAGAATGAGTTAAGGTGTATTTGCGAGGTATTTTTAGAGTTAATTCATCTATCGAATCTTTATAAACGATATGTAATTTATCAGGATTTAAATCTGACATTATTATAATAGAGTATTACAGCAAGAAGTTTAAACCATTTTCTTATGAATTATTAAAATTTGCTATAAAAATGGATTTAATTTAAACAATTTTTAATTGGACTTAGATATAGATTCTGATAGAATTTAGAACTATTTATTAAAAAGAAATGAAATTGGATTTTTTCCTATTTTTAATTGATCTTATATAAAATTATTAGATTTTTTATTATCTCAAGCCTTAATACAGTAATTTCACCTATTTAACTATGATTAAGATAAAGTCTGAATATCAGAAACTAACTCCTCTTTGGATTGCTGTTTTTGTAGACATTCTTGGTTTTAGTATAATACTACCATTTTTGCCTTTTTTTATTGCAGAATTCAATAGTTCACCAGTAATAATTGGATTTCTTTTAAGTTCGAATGCAATTTTTGGCTTTTTCTTTGGACCTATCCTTGGGAAATTGAGCGATAATTACGGTCGGAAACCTGTAATGTTGATTTCTTTAGCAGGAACCTTAGTAGGTTTTATTATTTTGATAATTTCCAATAACATCTTACTTTTATTTATCGCTAGAATTGTAGATGGAGTTTTTAGTGGTCAATTTCCAATAGCAAAAGCAATAATAGGTGATGTAGTACCTCCGAAGGAGCGACCAAAACAGATGACCAATATTGGAATCGCTTTTGGTTTGGCATTCTTAATAGGTCCCGCAATTGGTGGATTATTATCACCTTACGGTCTAATTTGGCCGGGTATTCTTGCAGCTATTCTCACAGGTTTTTCCTTGGTTTACACTACAGTCTATTTAGAAGAGAGCTTGCCTAAAAAAGTTCATTCAAAATGGCAGGATGTTGTTATAGAAACTCCTGATTTGAATAAGAAATCGATTTCGATTTGGAAAAATAATAAAACTTTAACACTCGTCATTCAGTATAGTTTTATTGCAATCACGGGTGGAATTCTTCAAACAACCTTTAGCATATTCGCGGGTATTCGACTTGGATTAAATCCATTTGTAGTAGGAATTCTATTGGCGCTTTTAGGCATATATCAAATCATATTTAGGGTATTGATATTCAATCGAGTTAGAAAATTAATTGGAGACCCAATTACTGCCCTCTTAGGATTAGGAACTTACATAGTTGCATATTTATTCTTCGGAATGGTAACTCAAGTCTGGGAATTAGTAATTTTGTTGTTTTTTATTAGTTTTGCGGGGTCAATGTCTCAGGGAATCATCACTGGATTTATTAGTCGTTCTGTAGATAGTCAAAACCAAGGCAAAATAATGGGAATTACTACGGGAATAGACAATCTAACTCAAATTATAGGACCAATTGTCGGTGGAGTCTTACTTTCTTTTGCTGTAACTATTCCATATGCAGTAGTTCTGAGTTTATTAAGTCTTATACCATTTCTTATTGGTTTTAAGGTATTAAAATTCGGATATGATGGTAGAGAAAAAGCTCTAAAAGCTGAACCCATTGGTTTAATAGTCGAAGCTAAGATTCAAAAATAACATTTTAATTTTTTACTTTTTTTCCCAATAGGATCTTCCTCTCCAAGTATCTTTCATATCGAAATTCATCAACTCGGGGGGATATAGATTAAAATATGATTGTCGCTTTAAATACGGTTCATCATTTCGAACAATCCAGGATTTAATCAATTCCTTTATGACAAATATAGGAATCCATCCTGTCCTGTACTTCTTAAGCTCATCTAAAAAAAAAGCTTTTTCTTGATTACTTAACATTTTTTTAAAGTATCCAAACGCATGCATCAATACATTTATGTGCGAAGTATACTCAGGGGGTTGACTTAACGATTGGATTAAGAGCTTTTCGTACTCCTCAACAACGGAATAAAAATTCACTTTTATTGGGTTTGCTACAATCTTTCCCATTTTCCTCATTAAATTCTGATTGTATGCCATAAGTAGTAATTTGTTTCGGGAATGAAAATCAACCAGACTTTTATAAGATTCTGAGTCCTTTATTGTTCGGAAGTACCTTAAAACGTACATTTTAGTAAGCTAATGCTCTCTAATTCGAAGATTCATTAATCTTCCCTCAGTTTCTATTGATAGATTAGGAAATTTATCCAATACAGCTTTTCCAAATAACCCCGCGCCTTTTTCTATGACTGCGGAACCAGGTTTTTCATCGTAGTAGTATTTAGTCTCATAAAGACCACATGAAGGAGATTTAAATTTCATAATAAAACCATCTATATCACTTATTGAAGTAAGAAATGTTTCTGCAAACTTTTCCATATTTTTGGTATATTCTCTCATTGTAGCGGGTTGAATTAACTTCAATCTTTCTGATTTTATAATTTTGATTGGTTCCCGTGGTACTCCCAGTCCAATCTCAACCTCAGCACAAACTGGATGAAATTCTACGTATGTTTTTAAAACTTTTACAAAATTACTTTTTATAATATTTCCATTCCATCTGCAATGTTCAAATTCAATACATTTGCTAATTACTACTTTGGGTTTTAAAAAATTCTTATTATTCATTTTTCAACCCTTAATATTTCTATAAATTGCTTTCAATATATTTTTTAACCTTAAATTTTCTTTTCATTCCTTCATAGGTCATATACCTTATTTTCCCAAAGATTTTTCTTTCACCCCATGCTCTATCATGAACTCCACCATGATCCCGACTCATCCAGAATAAGATAGGTACTTTTTTCTGTTACTTCTTTAAAATATTTCTAAATCGTTTTTGGTTCAATTTCTTTGCTATTCCTTTTCTTAAATTTTACCATGTATTCTAAAAAGCTATAATTACTTGTATTTTAAAGCCTCTAAAGAGTGCAATTTTTCAGTTTATATTTTATTAATTATTGGTTGCCTAAACGAATTAATATAGTAAATTGTTTTGGTCGCTTAATTTAAATCTAGTAAGGATATAATCGCTCAAATAAGAAAATTCACCTTTTTTTATAGAAATTTTCTGTTAACATTTTATAATTATAATTCTTAAATAGTTTACTTTTTTATTAATTATTAATTATGAATATTGTACAAGTAGCTAAGGAAGCTGGTAATTTTTCTACTTTATTAAAAGCTGCTGAAGTAGCTGGACTTGTAGATACATTATCATCTGGAGGACCATTTACTATCTTTGCTCCTACTGATGATGCCTTTTCTAAGATTCCCTCTGAAACTTTGAATTCTTTATTAATGGATCCCGAAAAATTAAAAGGAATTCTTTTATACCATGGAGTTGAAGGAAAAGTGAAATCTACTGATCTTTCAGGTATTATGAAAGTGAAGACTCTACAAGGACAGGAAATTACCATAGATGCCACTAGTGGAGTAAAAGTGAACGATGCAACCGTTATTAAAGCAGATATAGAAACTGATAACGGAATCATTCACGTTATTGATAAGGTAATATTACCTTCTTAAAATCTTCTCAAGTGGTCTAATATTAAAATGTTTTTTTATTCTTTTTTTTTTTTAACTTTGTTCGGTATATTGTTATAACTATTTTTTTGAAAAAGCTACTATAAATAGCCTCACTATTTTTTATTATTTGATGGTTTATTCGTTAAGGGACTTAAAGTCTTTTGAAGAGTGGTTTTATAGTAAATTAATTGAAGAAAAAAACAGAAGAATAATTTATATTAAAAATTTGTGGAACAATTTAGATCCAAAAAAAAGAGATAACCTTGTTAATTTTATTGATAACAATTTTTTATTGCGTTTTAGACCTTTAATTATGGTAAAATCTTACGATGAGCTTTACCTTGTTATTAAAGATCATCTAGAAAATTCATTTGAAATAATTAAGAGATGGCAAAAAACCCAATTTTAATTTAATTTACAGATAATCCCCCATCAATCGGTAATATTGCTCCAGTGACCCATGATGAATTATCTGAAGCTAAATATAAAATAGCATACACAATATCCTCAGGTTTTCCAATTCTTCCTAAAGGATGCATTTTGTTTGAAATTTCTAAAGCTTTCTCATTTGTAGTTAATTTAGCTCCGGCAGCTAACGGCGTATCAACTAATCCTAAGGCAACTCCATTGAATCTGATACCTTTAGAAGCATAAGTGTTAGCTGCAGACCTTATCATGCTTTCAAGACCTCCTTTTGCGGCACTAATCGCTTCATGATTCCTTAACCCTTTTGATCCCGCTACAGATGAGATAACGATTATGGATCCACTTTTATTCCTTATCATTCCTCTTATAACAGCCTTTATCGCCAAGAACGCAGAAGTTAGGTTTATTTTTATAATTTCTTCAAATTCCTCAATTTTTAGCACATGGATCGGTTTTAATACAATGGATCCTACGGCGTGTATTAAAACGTCTATTTTACCAAATTTGCTTTCCACTTCCTCTACCATTCTCTTTAAATCATTGGAATTAGTAACATCTGCTTGAATTGAAATACTATGTTGCAAACTATTTTCCAACTCTTTCAAATCAGCTAAATTTCTAGCAACTAGAACTAATTTCGCGCCCAGCTTGGATGCTTTTTCAGCAACTGCGGAACCTATCCCTCCTGTAGCCCCCAATATTACTATGACTTTATTCTCTAGCATAAAAAAACCAAGAATTAGTATATCAAAATCAAAAAAAAGTTTTCTATTATAAGCTATTAATTCAAAATCTTATAATTTTTATAGAGTTCTTTTAATTTAGCTTTACCATTTTTACTAATTATAATTGAATTAACAACTTAAAAGAGGATTTTTATGAATTTACCGCTGGAATCTAAAATATTTTTGACCCCAAATCTTAAAATCTGCCGTATTCTAAACGGGATGTGGCAAGTTTCTGGAGCTCATGGTTATATTAATAAAAATAAAGCAATAAAAAGTATGAATTTGCATGTAGATAACGGATTTACAACTTGGGACTTAGCAGATCATTACGGTCCCGCTGAAGATTTTGTTAAAATTTTCAGAGAGCAGAGAATTAATGAACAAAAAGAAGCCTCCCTCGAGGATATAAAATTTTTTACAAAATGGGTGCCCAGACCTCAAAAAATCACAAGAGAACTAGTTAATAAGGCTATTGATATTTCTCGAAAAAGAATGGGAATGGAAGTTTTAGATATGCTCCAATTTCACTGGTGGGATTATCAAGATAAGAACTATCTTAAAGCAATTTCATTTTTAGATGATTTGCAGAAAGACGGAGTATTATCAACCTTAGGATTAACTAATTTCGACACGGAACATACTGAAGAATTCTTAGAAATGGGAATTAATATCGTTTCAAATCAAGTTCAATATTCGTTAGTAGACAGGAGGCCAGAGCTACTGATGGCTCCAATATGCAAAAAATATAATATTAAACTCCTGGCATATGGTACTCTATGCGGAGGTTTATTATCGGAAAGATATTT
>JABXKD010000104.1 GCA_013375475.1 Promethearchaeota archaeon | reverse complement strand
AGAGAACTATAAACTTGAAATATTTGTTGAGAGTGACGCACCTATAGAAAAATTAAATGAGGTTCTTGAAGCTACTAAAAAAAGGTGTTTTTGTATGTATTGTATTACAACACCAATAGTTCCTAATATAGATATGATTGTAGAAATTCCTGAGGAAAAGATAGAAGAAGTACTCTTCATTTGTCCTACTTGTTTCAATAAAACTATGGTCTTTCTAGATGACGATTCTCAAAAGTGTAAGAATTGTGGCACTATTGGCTATTTCACTCGACAAGCTAAAGCAGAAAAAGCATCTCAAAAATAAATATTATATTAAAATAATTATGTATTAAAAGTAAGATCATACAGAAAAGTAAAAAAATGAGGATATGAAATTTCAGAAGGGAAATTAAATGATAGAGGAATGGCCATATGTATCTGATAAAGATCAATATGTAAAGACTTTGGAAAAGGATTTAAAGAAGGTTAAGAATCAATTATATCAAACCTTGCTAAACGCGAATAAAACTGTTATACAGAACCAAAAATTACAAGAACAATTAAACCAATGCCAAGCTGAAAATTCTAAATTAAAATCTCATATTGATGATTTAAATAAAAAAATAGAATAAATAACTTTCAAAATCACAGTTCAAAATTTGACTACTCGTAAAATTTACAGATAAATAGGTGATAAAAATATGAGTACGGATAAGGGTGAGTTGTTAGAGGAAAAAAAAACACTAAAAAATTATGTTGAATCAATTTATATTTATGATAACGCAGGGGTCTGTTTGACAAGCTGTGGTATAAAAACTGGAGATTTGGATGAAAATATAGTGTCTGGATTTTTCACGGCTATTAAGAAGTTTGGTGAGAAATTAATTCCAGGCACGGTAGTTAAATCCTTAATAATGAGTGGTCATAAATTATTTTATAATAACTTCGTGAATATTACTTTTTGTATACAATGCTATGAGGATCTACCAAACCAAGTAATTAATTACATTCTAAACAGAATATCAAATAAATTTTTAGAAGGATATCAAGATTACCTCCCTATTCGTGATGGAAATATAACCATTTTCTCAGATTTTAACAAATATTTGTTACAGTTCATGGAACTACCGCTTATTGAAGGCTTATTAGAAGAATTTGGTTATAAAGTGCAATCTGAAGGAGTAATCCTATTTAATGAAAATGATGAAAAAATTCTTTTTGCTAAAGTTCCAGAAGAATATTCATCTAGAAAACAAATTTCGATGAGTGGAATGTTAATAAATTTTGCTAAAAAATTATCATCTGAATATCAAGGAGGAGATGTAAATTCTATAATAATCTCTTCAGAGAATCGGTGGATTTGTGTCTCGAAAAGAGATTATATTTACATAATTGTTTTATTTTCCAAAACAAAAAATATTGAACTTAATATAATTGTGGAAAAAACAGAAGAAATTTTAGATGGCATTTTGAAAATGTTAAAGATTGAAATATTAAAATAAAAATTATAAATTCGAATGGATTTGATTGAAACTAATGAATGATAGACCTTTAAAATTTGTATTTAAAATAACTGTAATTGGAGATGGAGGAGTTGGAAAAACATCTCTAATTAAAAAATATACTCAAGGCACTTTTGAGGAAGATTATATATCTACTATAGGCGCCCAATTTTCTTTTTATGATGAGAAAGTAAATGGAGATGAATGTAAATTGTATTTTTGGGATATTGCTGGTCAAAAGGAGTTTGAATTTTTACGTTCTGATTTTTATGAAGAAAGTAAAGCTGCAATTATTGTTTATTCCCTCGAAGATAAGGATCTTGGTAAAGAAAGTCTTAATCACATTGAATATTGGTATAATGACCTTAAAAAGGGTTGTGGTGATATTCCTGTCATTATATTTGCAAATAAAGTAGATTTAATTAATGAAGATAAATTAGATGACGAATTTATTCAAAACTTCATTAAAGAGAAAAACATAATTGGAGTTTATCGAACTTCTGCGAAAACAAATCAAGGGGTGACCGAAGCGTTCCAAAAAATAATTAGAGAATTATATGAAAAATATAAAAGTAATTTATAAGATTTTTTTAACAAAATTAAAAATATACAAACAAAAACAAAAGGAAATTGTATTTTTTCGATAAAAAATTATTAAATTAATTTAAAATTAACTGGAGGAACTAAAAACTACAATGCAAGCAGAGGGAGTTATTGTATTTGATGAAACAATAGGAAAAATTGTTTTTTCCGAAGTTCCTCCAAAATTTTCTTCGCCCCGTCAGATCTCAATTGGAGGAATGTTAATAAATTTAGTTAAAAAATTTTCAAATGAATTTGAAGCTGGTGAGGTAAATAGCATTGTTATTTCTTCAGAAAATAAATTGATTTCAATCTCAAAAAGGGAACACAAGTATATAATGATCTTATTTCCTATGACCAAAGTAATAGAACATAATTTAATTGTAGAAAAAACTGAAGAAATCTTTAATAGTATTTGGAATAATGTATAATTAAGAAATTCATATAAGGTGAAAAAGAATAGGATTAAAGCGCAAATTAATGGATAAAATGATGCCAAAGGAGTTTGGATTTATCTCAGGTTTATTTCACGTAGGGGTTTTTACTCTTCAATCATGTATTGATGAGACTTTAGGAAAAATTGGATATACTGATTATATATTTCCCGCAATTAAAGAGTCTATGGACACAACTGAAAAATTGGGTATTGAACCAATATTAGGAGAAGATATTGAGGATTTTGGTAAAAGGTTCATAAAATTATTAAAAACTTCCTTATTAGTTGAAAACGCTTCTCTTAAGAAGAGAGCTGATGGTTCGTACGTTTTTTCCTTGAATAATTGTTTCATGGCGAGATCTGCTCATACAGTTGCAGGTAATATAGGGGTGTGTCCAATGGCTATGGTTATGACAGCAATGATTGAAAAATATACAATGAAGGAAGCAGTGGCGCAATACTCTAATTTAACTCCCAATGGAAGTGTTACAAACATCACTGTATCTCAAATCGATTAAGTAAAAAAATAGTTTTAATAAACTTGTTGAAGTTCAGATTCAAGCATCTTTATTGTTAAAGAGGAAGACATAGACAATTCTAAATTTAATCTTAATAAAGATTGATTAAAAGATTTTTGTAAATTAGATTGTTCGATTTTACGGGGTTCTATAATATACAATAACTTTTTATTCCTCAAACTATTTTTTACTAATTTTAGACATTTTTATATAGATATAAAAAAGATTTTTTAATCCCAAAAGGGTAGTATTAACTATCATATAATGAAATCTATTTAGGAAAAAAGATGATAAAGACAAGATTAACTGAATTATTTGGACTAAAATATCCTATAATAAGCGCTCCAATGGGTCCATTTTACACCACTAAGCTAACAGTTGCCGTTTCTGAAGCGGGTGGGCTTGGCGTATTAAGTCATGCGACTTTAAAGGGAAAAAATTCTGTAAACGACATGATTGCGCAGTTGGAGTATGTTATTGAACACACAGACAAGTCCTTTGGCGTAAATATTCGAACAGCTCGGCTTCAGACCGATCATAAAATAATGCTAAGAAAAATTATCCAAAATATTAAACAAAATCCTAAACTTCGCGAACAATTAGTTTACATCGTTACAAGTGCAGGAGGTTCAAAATTTGCCAGCAAATTATTGAAAGAAAAAACACCAGATGTAACACATTTTCACGTCTCTCCGGCTTTATGGTTAGTAGACAAATCATTTGCAGCAGGATGTGACGGAGTATGTGCGACTGGGACTGAAGGGGGTGGTCATCAGAGTTATGAAGGGATTACTACATTAGTTCTCGTTTCACAAGTGGCTCAAAAATATCCTGATAAACTGTTAGTTGCTTGCGGAGGTATCGCAAGTCCTGAGACTGTAGCAGCAGGGTTATCTATGGGCGCAGATGCTGTCGCTATGGGAACGCGTTTTATAGCGTCTACTGAAAGCGAATTTCACCCTAATTACAAAGCTTTAATTCCTCCCGCAACAGCACAAGATACTATGATCACAACTGGTGGTTTTGGTCCGATAAGGCTATTGAAGAATAAATATTGCCTTGAACACGGAAAAACTTTGACAAAAGAAGAGAAAATCGCTCAAGAATCAGCATTAGATATGGATTCATTTTTAGAAGATCTTTATCGGTATGAGATCGTGTATACTCAAGGAGATGTAGAAAATGGGGCTGTTCCTGCCGGTCAAACTTGCGGTATGATCGATTCCATAATGGATGTGGAAGATATTATTACTGGCTTCTCAAATCAAGCAGAAAAAATATTAAAGAACCTTGCTACCAGAATATCTTAAGTTTTTTTTTATAATTTTTGTTCATCTAAAGATCTTTTATAGAGAGTGTTATCTGGAATAAAACTCATCATTATTATGTCATCTCTGATTTCCCATCCTTGTTTGCTGTAGAAATCCACAACTTTTTTATTTTGCTTTTGAATAAATAAATGAATTTTGTGAACTTTCTTTTTCCGAAATCTTTCAATTAAATCGTCCATAATTGCTTTACCATAACCTTTTTTCTGATACATTGGATCTACAGCAAGATGGTGAACATATCCTCTTCTCCCATCAAAAGCACCTATTACTGTAGCGATAATTTTTTCTTGTTCTTTCCCAATAAGGAATAGCTCTGGGTTTCGGGCTATGATCAACGCAATTTCTTCTTTGGTATCTGAGGACCCTACACCAATTCCTGCCTTTTTCCAAAGTTCCAAAACTTCAGGGTAATGTTGAATATTAAAATTTTCTATTTTCATTTTAATCATCAAAAGAATTAATAGAGAGGTTAAGAATTTTCTTCCTATTCTCTGTTTTATCATCAATAATTTCTTTAATATGTTTTGAAATTTCTTTTCTTTTATCTAATTCAGAGGGAAAAGGTAATTTTACATCCATGATCCTATTTCCAATTGTAGAAATAGTTCCTTGAACAAAAGTTATTGCTCTGATCTGTTTTTGAACAATTTTTAGATTTAGTAGGTATAGTATAAGGTAAGGATCAATGTAATCTTTATTTTTGAGTGTTTTAATCTGATAAATGTGACTCTGAATAACGATTTGTGTATCTAATTCAGTAATATACGCAGTTTTCCCAATTAAATTTGGACCACCATCTTTAACCAAAAGAATATCTCCAACTTCCAAGTTTTGTTTTTCCTTGAATTGGTTATAAATTTCTTCAGATGTTTTCTTATGTGAATTTAAATTAATTTCCCAGTTATTAATTTCACTGGTACGTATAAACGGAACATCTCCTAAGCCATAAACTTGAGAACCAATTTCGTCACCCCTGGGAAGATATTCCTTATTTTTTGTATAAATTATACCCCTTTCAATTAGATCAGCAATAGATAATAAAATAAAGTTCTGGTTCTTCAATAAGGATTTGAGAGGTTTTTCAACGCCAGTATAATAAGAGGGTATAAAGATACTGTTTTTAATTTGTTTAATGTTTAATTTGAAAACATCTTGTTCTTCCAAATAGTTAAATTCAGTACTTTCGTCAATCTTTAAATGCAAATTTATTAAGTCGTTATTTATGATTGGTTCATTATGTTTGTTATATTTTATAGTGCCATCTTTATTCAATTTATACTGTACTTTTCCATCTTTATCGTGACCTACATTTTCGACTATAGCAAAATCGATTTGATAATTATCAGGTATATTTTTTAATTTTTGAAAGAAAAGAATGCTAGTTTTATTACATGTGTAAGGTTGGAATGCATTCTGATCTAAGCTTATTATCCCTAAAATTTTACCCACATTTCGTAAATATTCCCAGATATATCTGTTTGAAGGATTTCCAAAAAGACCTTCTGGTAAAACAATCCCTAATTTCCCGCCATAGTTAAGTAATTGAACACATCTTTCTATGAATAGAATTTGTGGCGGT
Source organism: Promethearchaeota archaeon (assembly GCA_013375475.1). Taxonomy (GTDB): domain Archaea; phylum Asgardarchaeota; class Lokiarchaeia; order Sigyniarchaeales; family SOKP01; genus SOKP01. The sequence goes on along the minus strand of JABXKD010000104.1, from coordinate 4,915 downwards.
TGTTTTTTAATTAATTTATTTTGCTTAATCCATTTATCTTCTCTGTAATCCCATTTATGAGCTAAATCAAATTTTACTAAAATTTCCTTATTATCAATAGGAATTTTAGCTCCAAAAGGAGGGTTTGTAAGCACATAATCAAAGTAGTCATTTTTTATAAAATTTAATGTTAGATTACTATAGTTATTTGGATCTAACGAATCCTCGCAAAAAATATTAGAATTACCTTGGCTTATTATATCAATATATAATTTACAGATTTTTGCTAAATATGAATCTTTATCAATCCCATAGAGATTAGAGATTGTTTTAGCATATTTTGTTTCAATAATTTTTTTTTGACTAGTGTACTTTTGCTTGATTTTTGATAACAGAAGGTCCTTGCATTCTAATAAAAATCCACCGTGTCCACAAGCAGGATCTAAAATTTTAGTATCTAACTCAGGATCCAAGTATTTTACCATAAACTTGACAACACTAGCCGGTGTGAAAAATTGTCCTCCAGCTTCTTTTAATAACCTACTTACAAATATCTCAAAAGCATCTGCAAGAACATCCTTAGAGGAATCCAGTAGAGAAATGTATTGTAATTTCTCAACAATTAAAACTACCAATTCTTTGTTTAAATTAATGTTATCATTTTCATCAACAATAGATTTATATTTCTCTTTTATATTGTCATCAAAGAATTGTTTAAGACGAACGAGTAATTCATTACTTTTTTCCTCTTTTCGAATACTAAATGTCATAACTGAATCGGGCAAGGAGTTTATTTTTTCATCAACCAATTTACACAATATCAAGTTTATTATCTCTTTGGAACGAGCTCTTGTATCGGTTTCTGTGTGTTTTAATTTTCCATATAAATGTTGATTGATTTCTAGAAATTCTCTTTTTAAATTTGGAGATTTTATTAGATCCCTCTTCCTAATTACGCTGCCTTTTCCTTCTTTAGTAAAAGCGTCTAGTGTTTTAGGCATTTTAATTTCAATACACTCTCAATATAATTATTTTTTATGGAAAGAAAATAAATTTTATTTATGTCTGTTAATAATTTAGATTTTGGAGAGCATATCGAGTTTTCTGTAAAAAAAAGGTTTGGAATTATCACGCTTGATAGAATTCACAGATCTAATGCCTTTACTCAAGAACAATTAGAGCATTTGAAGAAAGCTATAGACCACTGCCAAGAGTATAGTAACATCAGGGGGATAATTTTAACAAATAATGGTTCTTCGTTCAGTACTGGTATGGATTTAGACGCTATTGATGGTGCTGATCATGTTGCAGTTAAAAAACTTGAAGGAACGGCAGCAGAGATATGTAAATTATTGTTCAATGGGAAACCTGCAATATGTGCTATTAATGGTAGAACAATGGGAGAGGGGGTTGTTTTCTCGGTTTGTTGTGATTATCGAATTGCTGTTAAAAGTAGTTTCTTTCAGATGCCTGAAATATTCTCGGGAATCTTCCCTGGAACGGGTTGTGTGATTGTATTTTCAAAAATAATAGGAATTCCATGGACAAAAAAGATGCTAATGTTCGGTGAAAAGGTGGACGCGATTAAAGCTCTCGAAATCGGATTGATAGACCAAATTGTAGATACGAAAGACCAATTAATTGAAGAGTCTATGAAAAAAGCGCGTTTCCTCTTCTCAAAAAATCAAACTGTATTACAAGCAATTAAATTATGCAGTAATCATTTCTTAGATAAATCCTATAGAGATGCTTATGAAATAGAAAAAGCTGCTTCTGGATGGTATGAACATAAAGATAAAAATAATTTTATTCAAGAATTTAGAAAAAAATTAGAATAACAGAAAATCTAAATTCAATAATCTGATTGAAAAGATAAATTCTTATTCATTATTTCTTTTTTTCATATTAGAGACTTTAAACTTCTAGACCTTTTTTATTGATTCTATTATAGATGTTTCACGCTCAACTGATTTACAAAAGGCAATTAAAGAGTTATCTAATATGTCGTATAAAGCTGTTACGATTTTAGAAAAATGTCAATTCTGTGGAACATGTGTTAAATATTGCCCATTAGAAATAAGAAAATTCAATTCTGAAAAGAAGGCAATTACCATAAAACCAAATAAATCTTGTGGAGGATGTTTAGTTTACTTCCATCCCCTAATAAGAGGACACACTGTTTTAAAAACTCTTCCTTCTAGTTCAAATAACTCAGATTAAAGCTTATTCTTAACATTATCCAACTGCGCTTGAAATTTTTCAATATCGGATTTAGAGATTGTTTCATCTTTGATATTTTTAACAATTCCTATGAAATCTCTAACAAGCGGATGTTCTAAAACAACACAAGTCTGATTTAAAGTATTAACATCAACAATAAGAGCTGATTTTAAAATCTCGCCCATACCCATAATATCTTTGAATAATAATTCATTATCTTCTGTATACGATATAATTACAATATCCTCTAAAATCTGAGAGTCGTCGTTTTTCTTAATTATCTTAAATTCACACATATTTAATATTCCACCTAAATTTTAATATTGGAGCTTTTAAAATTGGTTAAGTTAAATAAAACCAAATTTTTTAAAATACGCTTAATAAAATAAAATATAGTAATTATTTAAAAACTTACATGTAAAATCTTTAACAGAGGAAATTGATGAAAATATGGCAAGACCATATCAAAAAGCAAATATCCCAGGACCTGAGCAAGGAACAAGCGTTTACGATCCTAAGATTATGGCAAATATCTTAAAGGACGATAAAAAGAAAGTCTTTGTTATAGGTTCAGAATCATTAACTTGGGAGCTTGGTGGAAAAAAAGTAGCTGACTACTTTATCGAAATTGCTAAGAAATTAGATTGTCACGTCATATCTACAGGTCATACATATAAATATCTTAAAGATAAAATCCCTAAAGATAAATTATGGGATATGTCTCTTATTAATGCTACCGGTAGATTAGTTGATAAGGATTGGAAGGGTTTAGATGACAAGGGACAATACAGCATGGCTATTTTTGGTGGACATCTGGTGTATTATGTAAGTCAAGCATTAAGTCGTTTAAAGAATTTTCAAAACTATTTACGACTTGTTGAGTTGGACAAATATTCTCACCCAAATGCAAGATTTAGTCTTCCAAATTTGAGTGACGACGATTGGAAAGATTTTTTGGAAAAGTTAATTGAATATTTATAAAATAAAAAAAAGGAAAATTATAAGAGGAGAATAACAATATGAGTTTTTCAGACATGCCTGTAGATGTTGGTCCCGTTTACGAAGGGGAACGCATCAGGGCTAAGCAAATGTATGTAGAATTAGGCGGTCCTAAAATGGAAAAGCATTTCGAACTAGTTCGAGTTAAACCTGCTAAAGAAATTAAAGATGGCGAAGTAGTATTACATGGTCCTGATCTTAAAGACATGGAACCAGGATCGACCCATCCAATTGGAATTTTCGTCGAAGTTTCCGGACCAGAGCTTGAAGAAGATCTAGAAGCAGTCTTCGAACGAAGGATTCATGAATTTTGCAATTTTGTTAATGGGATAATGCATCTCAACCAACGCTATACTAATTGGATGCGCATTTCTACTGCTGCTTTCGAAAAAGGCCTAAATTCTTTCCAATTATTAGGAACGATTCTAATTAGACTTTACAAAGCTGAACTTCCTATAATTAAAAAAGCCCAGGTAACATTCTACACCGATGCGAAAGATATTGAGAAACCACACGAATTAGCAATGAGCATTTACGATAAAAGAGACGAAAGAGCTAGAACAATTCATGATGAAGATGTAGATATGTTCTATGGATGCGTATTATGCCAATCCTTCGCTCCTACTCACGCCTGTTGTATCACTCCTGACCGAACAAGTTTATGTGGTTCAATTAATTGGTTTGACGCTAGAGCTGCTTCGAAGGTCGATCCAAAAGGACCTCTATTCGAAGTCCCTCCTGGTGAATGTATAAACCTAGAAGCCGGCGAATATTCTGGAATAAACGAAATGATAAAAAAGCGCTCATTGGGCGAAATTGAAAGAATTTTTCTATTTTCAGGAATGGAATTCCCTCATACATCCTGTGGTTGTTTCGAAGCTATTGACTTCTATATTCCTGAAGTAAATGGACACGGAATTGTAGATCGAAACTATGGCGATGTAGCAATTAATGGGCTTCCGTTCAGCGCGATGGCCAATCAGACCGGTGGAGGCAAGCAAATGCCCGGTTTCAATGGAATTAGCATTCAATACATCGTATCGCCAAAATATCAGCAATATGACGGTGGAATTGAGACCATTGTTTGGATGAACAAGGGTGTAAAGGATCGTGTAGGCGAGTTCCTTCCGAAAGAACTTTTACCAAAGATTGCGACTGAAGAAGATGTTCCCGACATTAACGGCTTAAAGAAATGGCTCGAAGATGTGGATCATCCAATAGTGAGCACATGGGCAGAAGTTTTAGGCGCAGATGAGGAAGAAGAAGGCGAATGGGAAGCTGAAGGCGCAATGGTACCAATGGGAACACAAGCATTTACTATTCCAGGAGCTGGTGGTGCAGGTGGATTCAAAATTATTCTAAAGAATTGTAAGATTCACGCAGAATCAATTATTATCAAAAAAATTGATTCTCAGGCCAAAAGAAAGAAATAGCTAATCTTTTTTTATTTTATTTTTTATTTAATCCAACTTTTATATGTTTGTTAAAAACAATTCTTTTGATTCTTTTTACCAATAAAACTTAATTTATACTGGTGAAACTTTTAGTTGGTTGCCAGTAATTTGGAATAACTTTTATATACAATTTTGATTAATCATATTATAATTTATTAGATGTATTTTTTTCGCAATTCTTAAAACATAGAGAGAGTAATCATAAAAATTTTCTAAACAGAAGTGGAATTTATGGCTTTGGATATACCATTACCATTAATATT
>JABXKD010000103.1 GCA_013375475.1 Promethearchaeota archaeon | reverse complement strand
AGTCCAAAGGCATGGAATAATATGGAATTCAAGATATTGGAAGATTCTTTACCATTAATTAGTAAATCTGCTAAGAATTGGACCGCTTTTGCCGAAATTTTAAAACACTCTGCTGATGATTATAAAGATGAATGTTTAAATCAAATAAATCTTAATGAATTACGTGATATAGTGTTAGAGATTCTCGTCTTGGAGGAAAATTTGTTTAAAAATTTAGCAAAAATTAAAATCTAAATATAGGTGATAAAACAGATGACTAATTGGAAATCCTATTTGAATTCTGACCCTACTGATTGGTTATTAGAAGTAAACAATCCATCAGTCCGATACTTCACATTAATAGATATATTAGGCCAAAATGAAAATAGTAGTGAAGTTACAGAAGCGAAAGAGAAAATAATGATGGAAGGAATGGTCCCAAAGATTCTTAATAAACAAAAAGAAGAGGGTTATTGGGAAACTGCTGAAAACTTTTATATCAAGACTAAATATAAGGGAACAGTATGGCAAATAATAGTTTTGGCAGAACTCGGTGCGGATGGTGCGGATAAAAAAATTCGAAGATCATGTGAGTTTATCCTTAAAAACTCGCAAGATAAGTCGTCTGGAGCGTTCTCGTATTATGGTAATGGAAATGGAGGGGATCACAATAAAATTTTACCTTGCCTTACTGGTAATATGCTTTGGAGCTTAATCAAATTTGGTTATTTAAAGGATTCAAGAATTCAACAAGGGATAAATTGGATTGTTAATTATCAGCGTTTTGATGATGGTTTGGAATCTGTTCCTGATGAATGGCCCTATAATGTCGGATCCAAAAAGGGCGAAGCATGTTGGGGAAAACATACTTGTTATATGTGTGTTGTTAAAAATTTAAAAGCACTAGTTGAAATTCCGCCTATTAAAAGAACAGAAGGAATAAGAAGTGTTATTAGTAAAGCAGTTGAATATATACTCGTTCATCATATATATAAGCAGAGTCATAACTTAAATGCGGTAGCTAAAAATGAATGGACGCAGTTTGGTTTTCCATTAATGTGGAAAACTGATGCTTTAGAAATTTTAGAGATATTAACAAGGTTAGGTTTTAAAGATTATAGAATGCAAGGTGCTGTTGATCTAGTGATAGCAAAACAAAATGAAAATGGGAGATGGATTTTAGAAAAAACTTTTAATGGACGAATGCAAGCAAATATCGAGCAAAAGGGAAAAGAAAGTAAATGGCTTACTTTAAAAGCTGTAAAAGTTTTGAAAGAATTTTATAATTAAATTAAATATATATAAAAATTTGAGAGAAAAAAAATGTATGAAAAAAATTTAGCCGCACCATGCGGAATATATTGTGGAGCTTGTAGATCGTATTTGTTATTGAAAAAAGATCTCCTCGAAGAAAAAGGGTACAAACAGGGTTGCAAAGGCTGTAGGATTCGAAATAAAAATTGTACATTCATAAAAAAAGAATGTGCTCTAATAAGAAAAAATGAAATTGAGTTCTGTTACGAATGCAACACTTTTCCTTGTTCAAACTTGGAAAGGATTGATGAGATATATTCTAAAAGATATGGTGTTAGTCTGGTTAAGAATTTGAAGAGACTTCAAGAGGTTGGATTTGAGCTTTGGATTCAAGAAAAAGAAAATTTGTATCAGTGTCCAGAATGTGGTGGAGAAATATGCGTCCACGACGCTGAGTGTTTTGATTGTGGTTATAAACTAAATCCAAATTTAAAATGAAGGATTTGATAAAAATGGATAAAATAAAAGTAGTAGGAGCGAGACTTCATAATTTAAAGGGTTTAAATGTGGAAATTCCTAAAAAGAAAATGGTTTTAATTACAGGAGTTTCAGGTTCAGGCAAATCAAGTCTAGCATTCGACATCATTTTTGACGAAGGGATGAATAGATACTTACAATCTATTGGATTTCCTCCCAAATTTGAAGATGAAAAACCGTTCGATTTGATTGAAGGTTTGAGTCCTACGGTAGCAGTGGAGCAGCGGACAACTCGCGTGTTTAATCCTCGTTCAACTGTTGGTACAAAAACTAGATTATACAATCTTTTAAGGATGTTATATGCGACAGAGGGGAAATTAATTTGTCCTATTTGTAAAGAACCCGTAAAAGAAAACTTTGAGTGCGATATATGTGGAATGGTTGTAGAGCGCTTAGAGATTAAACACTTCAGCTTCAACGAACCAAGTGGGATGTGTTTAGCTTGTAAAGGACGAGGATATCAAATGCATCTTACTGAGGAATTGATAGTCCAAGATTATAATAAAAATCTTATGCAAATTACGAAAAACGGTTCAGCAGTATTTGCCGATCAGATCCGATTTGTAGAACAATTACCCAAATTTTACGATTTTGACCTAAATACATCATATAAAGATTTACCGGAAAATGTTAAAAAAGTTTTTTTATATGGAAGCGGGAAAATTCTTCCTTTTGATTGGGACTCGAAAACCTTTACGGGGATTTTAGATAGAAAATTTGAAGGAATTATCCCTCATATAGAGCGTGCGCTTACAGAATCAAAGAGCGTCTATCGAAAAGATAAGATTCACAAAAATTTCATGTCATTAAAAAAATGCGATGAATGTGAGGGATATCGAATAAACGAGCAAGCAAGAAGTGTAAAAATATCGGATAGACATATTGGTGAGTTAGGTATAATGCCTATTGACCAGCTCATCTCCTTTCTAGAAAGATTGAAAAAAGATGACTTATCAACGATTCAAGGAAAGAACATGAACGAGCTTGTAATCAAAGGATTAAAGAGTATAAGAGATGTTGGACTATCCTATATCCACCTAAATCGAGCACTACCCACATTAAGCGGTGGAGAACTCCAAAGGTTATCGTTAATGACCCATTTAGATGCGGGTATTGATTCGCTTATATATATTCTTGACGAGCCTAGTATGAGTTTGCACGAACGTGAAAAGGATTCGTTAATAGAACTTCTGAGGAAATTGAAAGATTTAGGAAATTCCATAATAATTGTGGAGCACGATAAGCGTTTCATTGAGATAGCAGACGAAATTATCGATATCGGGCCAGGTGCAGGAATTAACGGTGGAAAATTAGTATTTCAAGGAAGATTAGATGAACTAAAAAACATTAGTAACTCCTATACAGGGCAATTTCTTAGTGGAAAAATTTCATTGCCAGATAAACCAGACAATTTAAGGAAAAAAATCGATGATTCAACTAATTTTCTAACCATAAAAAATGCCAAGACCAATAATTTAAAGAATTTGAAAGTTGAAATACCCTTAGGCATGATGGTGGGTATTGCAGGGGTGTCTGGATCTGGAAAAAGTTCTCTAATCTTAGATACATTAGTTCCATTATTACAACCCTTGTTCAAACGAGGTGCAGATAAAAACAAAAAGAAAAATAACGAGAACGGTGAGGAAGAGAACGGTGAAGAGCTATTGGAATACTCTGGAATGGTGAACGGATGGGAAAACTTAGATGAAGTTATAGTTGTCAGTCAAAAACCAATTTCAAGGGTTAAAACATCTACCCCAGCCTCATACATTGGCATTTGGGATAAAATTAGAGATAAATTTTCAAAATTAACTGAATCTAAAAAACGAAAATATACTTCGGGTCATTTTTCCTATAATTCTGATAAAGGTAGATGTCCGTCCTGTAAAGGAACGGGTGAACAAGATCTAAAAATATCATTTTTAAGTAGTTTTAATATTGTTTGTAAGGAATGCCACGGACTAAGATATAAACCAGAAATATTAGAAGTAAAGTATAAAAATAATTCAATCGCAGATGTATTAAATATGACCGTCTCTGAGGCATCAAAATTATTTGGCTCAGATAATAATGTATCAAACATCTTGCAGATTCTTGAAAGTATCGGAATGGGATATATAACATTAGGACAACCTACCCCAACTTTGAGTGGCGGTGAAGCCCAGCGAGTAAAGCTTGCTAAAGAACTTGGAAGGGCGAGAAAAACAAAGTCGTTATATATTTTTGATGAACCAACTGTTGGTTTGTCTTTTTATGATGCGGTTAAATTGATGGAGCTTTTAGAGCAATTAGTGCAAGAGGGAAATAGTATACTCATTATTGAACATGATCCTGAGATTTTAGCATTTTGCGATTATCTCATCGAATTAGGGCCAGAAGGTGGTCCAAAAGGAGGAGAGGTCATAGCTATGGGAACTCCCCATGAAGTAATTGCTAATCCGAAATCGATTACAGGGAAGTACCTTAAATATGACGATTCTTAGAAAAAAATTAATTTAATTCACCTTTTTTTTATTATTAATTTCCTGATTTATTTAGATCTTAATGTAATCTAATATTCAAAGTGTAAGCTTATAAGGATACTTGCATTTTTTTAATTAAAGAATTAAAGCTAAATTTAAATCAATATTACCTTGGAACACTCATGAAAGCGCGTAACAAAGAAAGATTAAAGATTGCGATTTGGGCTATCATATTAGTGGTATATATCACTGGTTTTGTTATTATATTTAATTATAAAACGATTTTTGGTATCGGGTATTATCATGATGAAAAGGATTTTTCTACAACTTATAGTGGGGGGAATGGTGGTGTAAATTTAAAAATCTATGCTCTTCACATTGGAGGTTCTGACGGTAATGTCCATTATTATGGAATCGAAATAACCGCGTTTTCGAGCCCAGATTCACATTTAGAGGGCATAACCTATTTAGATTACCAAATAGCTACAACTGTTCCTAAACAAGTTTTTGCTTTAAACTATAGTGTACCAATCACCACTTATTCTATTGGTTATGTACCGCGATTAGAAACACGACTTTTTCAACATAATAATTTAACCTGTCAAGGTTACGCAGATATCAGATTTAAAGTTAACGACGTCGATGAGTTGCATAGAGTTCCATTCGATATTGGTATCATTATAAAATTGAATGGTGCAGCAATAAACTATGATTTTGGTAATATCTCAACATGGGTTAATGTAATATATCTTGGTTGTACAGCAATACCTTTGGCCTTCTTTTTCAGAAGCATTAGAAGTTTAAGATTTATGAGATGGTATACTGAAGAGATGAGAAAAGCAGATGAAGAATTCCGTAGAGAATTAAGTCTGAAGAAAGAAAGCCTGTCTAAATAGAATTCATAAAAAGTACTTCAAGCCCTTTCTGTCTAAAAATGTTTTAATTCAAACTTTTCACATTCTGTATATTAACTTTTTTCTGCTTTTACCTGTTGTTTTACCAAAAAAACTCTAATTGTGTTTATCAGCAATTTTTCACTTCTATCACAAATTGTCACGAACTTGTGACAATCATTTTAGTTCTTTTATTTTATCATAAAAATTGATAATTATTTTTTCTCTAGATAATGCAATCTCTTTAGAAATATCCAAAAAGAGCTGATTTTTAAGCTTCAAAATCTTATTTTCAAGATGTTTAATTACATTATTTAAGCCGCCATTTCTTAATACGTTAAATCCAATCGTTCGATATAAACCGATGGCTCCAAGAGCATCCAACTTATCAGCATCAGATAAAATTTTAGCTTCTAAAGTTTCGGCAACTAAATTATTAGAAAATGAATGAGCTTGAATGCAGTGAGAAATTTTATCTATATCATTCTGAGATAAATCATATTGTATAGATGCTAGAAAATTTTCAGCCAAATCGGCAGAGATTTCTGCATGATTTCTTTTCAGTAAGTCTTTCTTTTCTTGAATTCTTCCAATATCATGAAGTAAAGCAGAAATTTTTAGTATCCTCAAATCGGCATTGAGCTTTTCTCCAATTGAAACACTAGTCCGATAAACTCTCTCAACATGATCAAAACCATGGATATCATTATTCTCAGAATTTTTTATGGCAAACTCTTTGACCATGGAAATTATTTTATCTTCTTTCATTATATAGTAATAGGAAGAAATTGAATTATTGAATAATTTAAAATAAATAAAATGAAAATATTAGAACCAGGTAAGTTATACTTCTTCTCCGCGTTTTCGAGCTTCGATATCTTTAAGATCTTTTCTTAAAACTTTACCTACTAATGTTTCGGGGAGCTCTTTTCTAAATTCTATGAATTTTGGAACTTTGTATGGAGCCATAGTTTTTCTACAGAATTCTTTTATTTCAGCTTCCATTTCTTCACTTTCTTGATACCCATCCTTAAGAACGATATAAGCTTTCACTTTTTCGCTACCGGGTATTTCCGGATTAGGAAGTCCAATAACTGCAGCATTTTCAATAGCTTCGTATTCGAATAATACATCCTCAACTTCTCTGGGGTATACTTTAAATCCACTAACATTAATCATATCCTTTTTTCTATCAACAATGAAGAAGTATCCATCTTCGTCCATTTTCGCTATATCTCCCGTTAGAAGCCAGTCACCCTTTATTTGATTCGCAGTAGCTTCAGGCTTATTCCAATAACCTTTCATAACTTGAGGACCTTTGATCATAATTTCACCCGACTCGCCAACAGGCATAATTTTGGTATAATCGTCAATATCTACAATTTTTAGTTCCGTATCAGGAATTGGCATTCCAACCGAACCTATCTTCCTTTCTCCTTGAAGAGGGTTTGTTGTAGCAACTGGTGAAGTCTCTGTCAGCCCGTAACCCTCTATAATTTTACCACCAGTCCTCGCTTCAAATTCCTTAAGAACCTCTGGTGGCATTGGTGCTGCTCCAGTATTACAAATCCTAATAGATTTCAAATCTTTAGCGTAATCTTCTAAATCGTCCCGTTCTAATAAACGCATATACATTGTTGGCACACCTGGAAACATCGCTGGCTTTGTCGCTTTAATTAATTCGAATAAAGATTTTTGGTCGCGGGGATCAGGGTTTAAAGCAATGGTTGATGCATTATAAATAATAGTATTCATGCAAACAGTTTGACCGTATATATGGAAAAGCGGCAAGTTAGTAAGTCCCGTATCTCTACCTCTTTTAAGTTCTGAACCCATCCATTTATTAGTTGCTATACAATTAGACACTATATTATGATGGGTCAGCATTGCGCCTTTAGGAAGCCCAGTTGTACCTCCAGTGTATTGTAAACATGCTATATCTTCTTTAGCGTTTGTCTCGAACTTTGGTGGATCTTGTTTAGTATTAGCAATTAAATTAAGAAATTGGAGAGTGCCTGATATTTCAGCTGGGTTTCTTGGAGCCATAGGAGAATAATCGAAAATATTTGTTATAATCAAATGTCTTAACCGAGTTCTATCTCGTATAGTGTTAATCTTTTCTACTTGATTATCCCAAGCTATTAGAATTTCTGCGCCTGAATCGTTCAGTTGGTACGCTAACTCGTGTTCAGTGTGAAGAACGCTACAAGCCGTCACGATTCCTCCAGCTTTCAATATCCCATAATAACTTAAAATAAATTGGGGAAAGTTTGGTATCATTATTGCCACTACATCTCCTCTTTTAAGTCCTAAATCCACAAGAGCAGTTGCTAATCTCTCAGAGATTTCTTTGAATTTCTTGTAAGAAATTTTGTTCTTAACAAACCAAATTGCTGTATGACTGCCAAAATCTTTTGCAGCGTTATCAAGAAATTCGTAAATATTCATATTTGGATAATCAATATGTTCAGGGACTCCTTCATCATAATTTTTTACCCAGGGTTTTTCAGCATATGGGTTTTCACTCATTTTCAGCTAACCTTTTAATATTTTATTATTTTTGCATAATTATTTTTGATTTATAATTTAAGAAAGATAAACAAAATAGAATTTTATTTAGAAATAAATTTCATATCTGTTTCTGTATCTTTGATATAATCTATTGCGATATCAGCAGATTCGCAAACATAATCACATTCGTCGTGAATTAAGGCCTCTAAACTTGTCAACACTTCAGGAGTATTTAGTTTAATTTTACCTAAGGCTTCTGATGATCTCCACCTAACATCTGGTTTTTTATCGTTTAAAGCGTCTAACAGGGATGGTACAGCATCTGATGCAATTTGTCCAAATTTTCCTAATGAAAGCGCTGCTTCTCTTCGAACAATGCTTTTAGTATCCTTTAATGCAGAAATTAATGCTAATCTGACTTCATCTGAGTAAATTCCGATGTTTCCTAATGTTCTAATTATCTCCACTCTGACTCGGGTGCCACTATCAGCTAGCAATTTGCTTAAATACGAAATAGTTTCCTTAGCCTCAGCTCCAATTCCTCCAAGTGCAGATAAGATTAGAACTTTAGATTTTGTACTTTTGGCACTAGTAAGAGCATTAAGGAGGGCGTCAACTGATTTTTCACCGAGGCTTCGTAAAGAATCCGCTGCTTTACCCCTAACTTCTTCGTTTTTATCATTAAGCATTACGGATAATTGTTTTATAACTTCGGGATTAGGTATTTTTAACTCTCCTAAAGCTTCAACAGCGTTTTTTCTTACAATTTTATTATTATGATGTATTACTTCAAGTAAATAAGGTATCGAAGCTTCTCCTATCTGAGTGAGGGTATCTACAACTCTAAACCGTACTCTCCAATCTCTATCACCAAGAGCATTGATTAGAGTTGGGATAGCTTCTACCGAGTTCTTCCCGATATTACTAATTGCTTTAGCAGATTGCGTTCTTACGTTCCAATTTGCATCTTTAAGACTACGCATTAAAGCTTGAATTGCTTCATATGCATCAGGACCAAGTAATCCTAGTGATTTTGCTGCATCTGCTCGAACTTCTTCGTTATTATCTTTTAAAGCATTTTGAAGAGACTGAACAGAATCGGATGAAGCGTTGCCTATTTTTCCAAGTGCTCGAATTGCTGCAAGACGAATAGTAACTTCTTCATTTGCTGTGAAGTTTTTCAGAGACGAAGCTGCACTTTCTGCTAAACTCCCAATTTTTCCTAAAGATCTAGCAGCTTCACGACAAATGCTCCAATCGTCATCCTCTAAACAGTAGGCTATCTTATCTACTGCTTCTTTACCTGATTTATCTCCCAATTCCCCTAACACATAAATCGAGTTAAAGCGGATTGATCTTATTTCACTATCAATATTTTTAATTACCTCATTGATAATTGAAGGATCCTTTTCAATTCTAGTAAGAACGAGGTCAATTCTAGCATCCCTTAATAATTGTTCTAAAGAAGCGGAAATCTTATTATCACCTTTTATTTCTAAATTCCTAAATATATTTTTTTAATTCGAGGTTCTTTTCTCAATTGTTCTGATGTGCCCCTCATTTCTATCTTTCCCTCTTCGAGCAAGTGAATATTTTCGCCAACATTCATAGCTAAAACAGCATCTTGTTCTACTAATAAAGTTGTTGTACCTTCACCCTTTATTTTTTCAATTGCTGTAAAGATTGCTTTTTTAACTTTTGGAGCCAAACCTAATGAGGGTTCATCCAGTAACAATAATTTTGGATTCGACATGAGCGAGCGAGCTATTGCAAGCATTTGCTGTTCACCTCCACTGAGAGTTCCAGCTCGTTGTTTTCTCCTCTCCTTAAGACGTGGAAAGAGTTCAAACATAAAATTTAACTGTTTTTTATACATTGCTTTATCTTTAAGACAATATGCGCCCATCTTAATATTATCTTCGACCGTCATATCATAAAATAACCTTCGACGCTCAGGGCAATGAGATATTCCTTTTTTAGTAATTCTATGAGCTTTTAGACCATCTATCCTTTCCCCTAAAAAAAACATTTTTCCTCTATCGGGTTCTTCTAAACCTGATATTACCCTAAGAAGCGTTGATTTTCCAGCTCCATTTGGTCCAATTACTGCGTCTAGAGCTTTTTCTTCAATTTTTAAATTAATTTCTTCAAGAGCTCTAGCCTTTCCATAATAATGATAAATTTTTTTCATTTCAAGCAAATTCTTCACTTCCTTTTCCTAAATATGCTTCAAGTACTATTTTATTATTAGCAACCTCCTGAGGAGTGCCATCCATTATGAATTTACCTTGATGCATCGCAATAACTCTTGGTACTAAGTTCATTAATTCGCGTAAAACATGACCGGTCATAAATATTGTTAATCCATCTTCATGTAATCTTAATATTAATTCTGTTAAATTTTGCTGTTCTTCGTGCGATAATCCGCTAAATGGTTCATCAAGAAGAAGTAATTCTGGATTAGTGCCAAGCGCTTTACCAATCTGTAATTTTCTCAAATCCCCGTGAGGTAAAACAACCGGTGGTATTCTCGCTTTATCCACAAGACCTACAGCAGCGAGAATTGAGCTAGCGTACGCGTCTATTCCAACGCCTTTTGAAGCTTCCTTTCCCCTCCGAGATTGACAAGAAACAGAAACATTGTCCAATAAAGATAGGAATTTGAATGATCTAACTAACTGAAATGTTCGAGCTATACCTTTGTTTACAATTTTAAATGGTCTTAATCCAGTAATATTCGTACCATCGAATCTTATTGAACCGGAGCTAGGCTTTTCAAATCCAGATATTAAGTTAAAAACCGTAGTTTTGCCAGCTCCATTTGGACCGATTAAACCAATAAAGTCTCCGCGTTTAATTTCAAAACTGAAATCGTTAACTGCGGTTAAACCACCAAATTTTTTTGTTAAATTTTTTACTTCTAATATAACTCCCATTTCTTCTTTCACTTGAATTTTGTTATTACAATCCAATCTTTACCTTCCTAATAATAAATCCCATAAATCTTTTACACGTTCCAATATGGGCTTTAAAATCCCGTGTTCAGAAAACCTAACTACCAAAATTAGTATTAAAGCAAAAATTAAATTCACATAAATTTCAGCACCAGCGATTATAAGAGAATATTCAAGAAAAATAAAGAAAAATGCTCCTAACGCTGATCCTCTTATAGTTGTTAAACCACCTAAAGAAGCCATTAAAATGGCATAGAAAGAAATAACCGATCCAAAATTTCCAGTTGGATTTACTGCAGTTGCAAATAATGCGTAGCAAGATCCCGCAATTCCC
>JABXKD010000102.1 GCA_013375475.1 Promethearchaeota archaeon | reverse complement strand
AATAGATAAAATCATTTTTATTACTAAGTGTATACAATTTTTAGAGTTAGATGTTAGCCAGTTATCTCTTTTATTAAATTACGACGGATTTGAAGCTCTAATTCAAGAGATTTTATCTCAAAACAATTATAGAACAATTAAAAATTTTAGATTCTCAGATAGATCGAATTTGAAATACGAAACATCTCAAAAACGATATGAAATTGATGTTATAGGTATTTATCAAAATTATATCCTCATAATAGATGCTAAACAATGGAAAAGGAAAGATTCTTACGACGCAATGAATAAAGCCGCTAATTTGCAATATCAAAGAGTCGTCGCTTTAAAAAAAAATCCTGAAACGCTTTCAGATTTAATACAAAAACTGTTAGGAATGAACTTCAAAATCCGTATAAGACTACCTTTTACGCTAATTCCAATTATGGTGACATTAGAAACTAATTGGATTAAAATTAATGATAATTCTGTCCCCCTAGTGGGAATAAATAATCTAAATTCGTTTTTACAAGAGCTAATGATTAACTTGCAATATTTTAAAATAGAAAAAGTCTCAAAATTAGTTGTTCAAAAACAATTACTCTAAAATCCAAGCGTGATATTCTATTTTGATAATCCCAAGTATTGAGTTACTTGTTTTTTTACAATAGATACAGCAAAATGAATTATTCCACTTTTCACTTTAGGGTGTGAAAGGATAATTAAAATCATATCATTTCCTAAAGTCTCTTTTGAGCCAATAGGAGCAAGATCTAATACTCCATTAGTTCCTCTAATAGATATGTTCAATAGTGTTCCAGCACTTAATCCTTCAATTATATCGTTGCCAATCATTGATAAATTCTGACCGATCGTAGCAAAGAGAGAATCTGATATCCTCGAACTAATCGCAGAAGCTAGGATTGTACCATCATTCTTAATAATAGCAGAGGCTTCGATATGTAAATCCAATTTCAGAAGATCTTTTAGAATTTCGCTCATACTTGAAGGGGGTATGGCTTTTACAGGTTTATATTTAATTTTTTCTTCTTTTTGAATCGTTTCCAGTGGTTTTACAGTAATCTTTTTTGAAAGAAATGAAAGTACCTTTGTCATATCATCTTCTAATTGCTTCTGTTTTAAGAGAGTAGATTCTATTTGGCGGGATGAGGTAGAGGTACTTTTAGAAGATTGAGATTTTGAACCCGTTGAGAGCTTAACGTGCTTAGAACTACCATAAACGCTTTTATCTGCAATAATTGAACCTCTAAAAGGTTGTGGTGTGATCTCTTGCAGAAATTTCTTATTATTTTCATCATCAAGGTCGCTAAACTCACTTTCTATTTCATCCTCTAATAATCCTTCCTTGACTTTATTTTCAGGTTTAGGAATTTCGTGAAGATCTAAAATTTTTGGTTTAGTATCAGGTTTTTTTTTCGGTTCTTTTCTTTGAGGAGTAGCTACTTGTTTCTCTTTTTCAGGTGGTGCTCGCTTTTCATCGAATTGTGGTTTTGCGGCTTTTTTGGGAGAGATTTTTATCCTTGGGGGTTTATTGGAACTGGGAAGTAGTGCACCACATTTTCTACAGATGCGACCATCCATTTCTTTGTTTGTGGTCCCACAGTTGGAACAAATAATCATTTTACTTATCTCTTCTATCAGTTATTGAAATCAGAAATATTACTTTTATAACCCTTTAACTATAATAGTAGTAACAAAATACAATTTTATTAATATTGACAAAAACAAATATAAAAAATAAAAGAGTTAGCTATAAAGTATCTCTTTTAATAAGTTTGAAAAACAAGCTATATCTTCGTTATTGATGTGAGTGTCTTGTTTGAGCATGAGAATATAATAAGGGTTAATACCTTCTTTTAAAGACAGTTGCTTAAACAAGAAGTTTCTTCCAAATCTTTGGACAATCATGTGATTGTCTTCTTCCTTGCGACTGGGTTGGACTTCGGTAAAAACAAAGCTATCATTAAGGGTTAGAAAATAAGGAGTGCTTGCAGATAGTAAATTCTTAGTTTCATCATCCTTATAATAGCTTCCGATGATTAAAGAATTGTCATCAAGTAAAACAATTCCATCAGAGTAAGTCTTCTTACCAAATTCGATGATTGTTTTTTCAATTAATTCTGATTTTGAATATAAGCTTAATAATATTTCTGACATCGCTTTTATAATTGATGGGAGATCGTAGATGCTAGTATTATAATAAAAGATTTGTTTATATTCTACATTGCGCTTTATTTTTTCTTTTATTTCTACTTCGAGATTTTTCATTTCATTTAATGCATTTCGCCTTAAAGCAGGATCATATTTATGCAAAAATATGTAAATAGGCGGAGCGATCTCAAGTGTTTTGAATTGCTCTACGACGTCTTTTAAATAGCTTATTGCTTCAGGTAACCTTACTTTATTCTGAATATCTATTACATAAATAGCTATTTCTGTGTCGTCGAAATATTTACCTGGGTTTTTCAAATACGAAATTCGATAAGAGATTTGCCCTCCTAGATCCCATTCTGCAATCTCTCTTCCCATGAACTCGAAAATTCTTCGTTGGGCTCCACGAGTTGGTTTTAGGAAAGCTATTTTAGAGAATTCGCGTTGTATTCCGTAAATGATTGTCGTTTTTCCCGCGTTGTCTAAGCCTGTAAAGAGTAGTTTCGATGCTGAGACAACCTTTTTCTTATCTTTCTCATCTTTAGTTAAAAATTGAATTGCCAAAATAGTTACACCTTGAAATAGACAATGTAATTTTTGTATATATTCTTATGTAAGATAATATTGCACTCATTCTTATAAAATTATCTCACACTTAAATATTAAAACTTTTAGCAATTTTTTAATTTTAAAAGGGATATTCCCCCAAAAATTAGTTTACATAATTAGCCATTAATAAGCTTCGTAATTTTTAAAACTCTGTAGGCATATCGTATGTAATATTAGGGTTAATTTTAAATATTTCATTTAGTTTTTCAACCGCTTCTTGAGCCGATTTAGCACCATAAATTATGTCATTCCTCCTATCGTCAATCTTGGTTCCTGCCATCTTCGACGACCATCCATTGATTTCTCCAGTTAATGCAATGATTGGTTTACCATATATCCAAGCAAAACACATCTCAGATAACGTTCCTGCTTTTCCTTCTATGGCAATACATGCATCACCACTTAGCACGACAATAATGTTTCGAGCTTGAGAAAAAGGAACTGGAATCACAACATCTATATACTTGTTTGCTTTACTCTTATCTTCAAAAGGTATTATTCCGATTGTAAAGCCACCTTCCTGTTTCGCGCCTTTACATACAGCTTCCATAACACCAAAAAGACCTCCACAAACAATTGCGAAATGATTTTTAGCTAATAATCGTCCTAATTCAATTGTTAGCTTTTTTGTTGCAGAATCGATTTCGCTCGTCCCAATAATAGAAATAGTTCCCTTAAAGTTTCTTTTAAAATCAAAATTCATAAAATATCAACTTTTTTTTGTCCTCTTTATCATAAAAATTCTAAAACTTTCATTGAATCTTTACTATCAGCAATATTTAATTCCGATTCATTTCTAATCCTTCCAATTAAAGCAGCTGACATGTCATGATTGTTGAAAGTCTTTATTACTTCCTGAGATGTTTTTTCTGGTGCAGTTAAAATATAAGAAGTGGTTAAAAACATTTGAACATAGGTTTCTAGTTGATAACCCTTTTCTACTAGTTTAGGAGGAATAACGATCTTTTCAACATTGATATCTGCTCCGACATTAGAATATTTTAACAGCTGTAAAATTGTACCGAAAATCCCTCCGTTTGACACGTCTTTTGAAGAGTTAACAAGATGTTCTTTAGCGATGATGTTCATAGCTAACCTTTTGTTTAATACGACTTTAGAAGATTTGTGCGTAACTGTGTCCCAATGTAGATTACTAGCTCTCCCTATTTGACCATCAAAATCTACTGCTAAAATAATATTATCGTTTTCTCGGGCGTTATCTGCTGGAATATAATCTGTCCTTTTAATTTCACCAATTAAAGTGGAGCTTAACTCGTAATAATCTTTTGTATTAGTATGACCTCTAATTATAGGAACTTTAAACTTGTTTGAACCGTTACAAATCCCTTCAATCATTTTTTGGCCGATGTTTTGTTCTTTAAAGGAAATAATGATGGTTGCAGCTAATGGTGTCCCTCCACAAGCAAAAATATCATCAACTCCAACTAAGATAGAACTAAATCCTGCACCGAAAGGATATTTTTCAATGTAGCTTGTTTTAATCCTATCCGTTGTAACCAAGGTGTACATTTCACTCTTGTTATCAATGGCAGCAGAATCTTGTCCTACGTCGGAAAAGATACGAGGACTCTTAAAAGAGTTTGTGCTAATGAATCGGACAATAGGATTAAGCTCTTCTTTTTCAAGAATAATTTTGTTGGTTCGTATATAGTCTGCAATTTTTTCTAGCATTAATGTTCTAGAATAAAGCTATATATAATTAAATTTCCTACCTTTTATTATTAGAAAATAATATACAAGAAACTCCAGACTATTGAAAAAAAATTTCAATAAATTAATTGAATCTTCAATCATCAAAGGACTAGCCTTTTGCGCTTTCGATACACTAGGTCCTCAACCAATTTACATGTTTCCTCCTCCTTTAGAGATGGAGGAATTAGAAATTAAAAAAACAGAGGATAAAGCTGACAATATACTTACTATCTCTTTGAGGGATTACATTCAGATAGCTATCAAAAATATATCTCTCTTAATAGGGGACGGAGCTGTATATAACAAAGAAATTGAGATTTTGAGAAAATACCAATACTTCGGAATTATTCCCTTTCCAGATCTTCAACTAACATCTCTTACTTACTTTCACTTTATCGATATAGAATCAACTGAAATCCCAACAGCGAGCGCTTTCTGTATTTTGATAGACGAGAAGAGGAGAAGTTTTCTCTATAACAACATAAATAGGCTTAAAAACATTGTAATAGATTTTTTTTCTGAATTTGATAAAAAAATGATTACTGAATTTCCCCCACAAGAACAGGTTGAGTCAGATTTTAATGGACTTTTAAAAAAAATTATCACTATTGAAGAAACGCCCTCCACACCGATATCTTCCCAGAGAAAAATGAAGATTTTGATCGCTGGTTTGGATAATAGTGGAAAAACAAGTTTTTTGCTTTCAGTTGACAGAAAATTCTCAAAGTTGATTGGACTAAGCCCGACCAGAGGTGCAGATGTGAGTTCAATAGAAGCGCTAGGTGCAACCATTTTTTTATGGGATTTAGGGGGACAAAAGAAGTACCATGAAAAGTATCTTAATAAAGCTCAAATTTATCTATTTGAAGCAGATTTACTATTCTATTTTATAGACATCAGAGATAGGGATCGCTTTGAAGAAAGCCTAGAATATCTTAATAAGATGAAAAAAGCGCTATCGGATTTAGAACAGAATACACCAATTATTTATGTATTATCAAAAGGTGATTCTGATATAATTGAATCTAAAGAAATTAAAAGCAACATAAAAAGCATAACGAATAAATTAACTAAATTATCTCAAGATGGCCCACCTGAAATCTATATTACGAGTCTTTTTGAGATCTTCTCTATTTTAAGAGCCTTTTCTTCGGGAGTAGCTAAACTCAGTCCAAATAGGAACTTAGTTGAACATAATCTTGAAGAATTTTCGACGACAACAGGTGCTTTTTTAATTCTCCTCCTTAGCAGTGACGGATTAGTATTGGCAGAATCGTTTAGACCTAAGGCTTTGAAAATCACTGAAATGGAAAAATCCGAGGACTTATTGAACGTATTTGAAGTCGTGGCACCTCAATTTACTATGTTATTTAAAATATTTGCTAATTTTAAAGCCACAGAAAAAGATGAAGCGACATTTAAAGTTTCAGATTCAGTTATTTTGTTTAAAAAAATACGCGTGTTAAATTACGATATGTACGTTCTTTTTCTATTAGATGAAGAAAACAAGAAAGATCTAATTAATCAAAATCTACAAGAATTCTTAAAACGTACCCAAGATCTTCTGATCAGATACATTTCTTAAAATATGTGCTTCAATGGGGTTCGATCCGAAATTTTTTTCCTTAGAATTCGTTTACGATAATACGAATTTATTCCGGATATGAGAGCCATAGCAGGAATAACACATTTAGCAAATTTAATAGGTCCAAATAGCACAAAATCGCTTCCAGCATTAACACAATACGCCATTAATGAAGCAATTCCGCCACATCTAGATTTATCACCGTACTTTTTAACGAAATCCCATCCATAAATCGCATTAGCTGGAGCAAATCCGGTAGGTAATCCTAATTCAGATTTTACCAATCGAGTAGTTTCAACATTAATCCCAATAGACGGTAAATCTAATACTGCGGTGTCCACAATCATATTTTCAATATTTGCTTTTTGTGCTTTGGGGATTAGAACTTCATTTAGAAATTGTATTTTTTGGGGGGGAAATATATACCTATTTCCAAAAGTTAATAGAACAGCGGATTTTACTCCAATTTCTTTTAATCTATTCAAACTGTCTTCCGAAGTAGCTTCGTCTATGCTGTTTAAAATAGCTCTGTCCAAAAGCCCCACTTCTTTTAACCCTTCCATCGCTGGAATTCGCGAACTATCGTTAAGACCATCAACTAAGAAGGGATAATCGACGATATCGGCTACAAATTGACATTCTTTCAATAGAGCATCGGGATAAGCTCCAACTACATCAATTATCCCTTGCATTCCAGTTTCTTCGATGACTTCTGAATAATCGTGTAATTCTTGTTCAAGGAGTTTTTTATCTATTTTACCCGTTTTTTCGTCTAATAAAGCAGCGTGTTTAGTATAGAAAACAGTAGCAATCATCACTACGGGATTTTCTCCGGGTTGACCTCCCATGCGAATAGGTCCAATATCTACTACTTTTTGCTCTTTTTCAAAATTTAGCATATTAATCATTAAAAAAATTTGATTAGGTGAACAATTAGTATCATTAAAACATTACTATTCTTCTTTTGGGTTTTTTCGCTTTTTGAACTTATTGCTAATCAAAGTACCAATATAAATGATACTTATGATGAACTCGGGAATCCACTTATGAAGCAAAAGAATGATTATAGCTGCAATAAACGAGCTCGCGGCACTGATAGATACGTGAATACTATCCCATGGATAGCCGAGATAGTATAATTCAATTTGAATTAACATCCTAATGATATTTACGACGTAGAATATGACGGATGAAACGACTAGCGCTTTAGCCTTTCTCCAAATAATATCTTTATTTGTATTCTTGTCTCTAGAATGGGGCGTACATATTATAATACCCGCAAAAATACAAATTGCTTGAATTCCCGTACAAAAGGTCTCAAAGAAAATACTCGATAACGGATCGCCGTTGATGTTGCCGTCAAGAAAGTCAAAACTCCAATGATAATTGCCACCAAGAGCATAACTTGCAGACACATCCATATTAAAGAATAAATTGAGGAAATATACGGTTTGTTTGACTACAATTTCGTGCAACCAAAATTGTGCTTCGGTACTAAAAAATAGGTATATTCCTAAAGCTAATAGAGGTGTTCCAATTGCAAATAGCAATAACGATTTTAAGGTGAATATGTATTTTTTATCTTCAAACTCAATAACCGGGATATCGCGAGTTTTACTTTCTTCTAAGTTTTGATCGTAAGTAATATTTTTAATATTTTTATCGTATTTATCGGTTATAATTAACCCTAATATCAAAATCATTGGAAGCATTACTAGCCCGGTATTATTTCTAAAATCAGATTCCATTAACGGAATGGAAAATCCTATTACGACAGTGAACAGTAAATTTAACGAATGATATAATATAATGCCAAATTTCTGCTTGTTTTCTAATCTCGTCCCGATAAACTTTACTATTAAATAGGCTTGAACGATGAATAAAAAAACGATTGTGATAAATCGAATAATACTACTTAAATCTGAAGCAAGAAGAGATATGAAAATACCAAGTATAAAACCTAAAATCAGAATTATGGATAATACGACCCAAACTACGTATTTATTAGCAAAATTTATCTTCATTATGACCAGAGATTATTGATTAATTCCTTAGAAACTAGATGCAAAAGTTAAATGTTAATAATATTTAAGATTATTTGTTATAGAACTCATTAACTACAGACTTTCTTTAATCAAATCTACTATTTTTTGTCCCTTAGATCTAATTTCTTCTTCAGAACTGTTTATTCTAATACCATAACTGGAACCGAGACCAGCATCAGACACTCCTACGCTAATATTAATGGCTCTTTTAAGCAATTCATCAGTATAAGGTAACATCCCTTTACTATATTTAATAGAATTTCCTTCGTAATATGGGCATTTAAATGGGCACCCCTCATCAGTTACGGTATTCTGGTTCAAAAAGTGTTCCATATTATTATAGACATGCCAGCCTGATTTAGCGATAGTAGAACAATTTAATTTTTCTGCTAGCTTTTCAGCGCTCTCTAATGTTGGCATAAAGAAAGTTAAAAGAGTCCCTATATCGCCTTCCACATCCAAGATTCTTCGAAATTTAATTTCATTGATTTCTGAAAGAATAGATTTTAGATGTTTCTTATTGCTTTGAAGCGTCTCTTTAATATAATTGATTTTATTTAGTTGCGCTCCAGCTACAGCAGCAGTGAGTTCGTTCATTCTAAAATTGAGTCCTAAAACAGTTCTATTACCTTGCTCTACGCCTTGTCGTAATGGTAAATGCCCTTGATCATGAATCGCAAATGCTCTTTTATATAATTCTTCATCGTCAGTTACAACCATACCTCCATCACCCGCAGTGATCGTTTTATAAACATTCAGACTAAACGCGCCCATTTTACCGTAAGTTCCTACGGATTTACCGCGAAAAGTTGCCCCAAACGCTTGAGCACAGTCTTCGATTAGAATTAGATTGTGTTCTTGTGCTATTTTAGTTATTTCATCTAAATGCCCAGGGTTTCCTAACATGTGAACTAACATTATCGCTTTTGTGCGAGGCGAAATTTTACGTCTCACATCTGTTGGGTCAAGTGTTAAAGACTCATCTACTTCAGCTAAGATTGGTATGGCTCTAGCAAATATAATTGAAGTAATGCTGGCTATAAAAGTATACCCCGGAACTATAACCTCGTCTCCCGGCCCTATCCTTAAAGCCCATAAGGCAGTTAATAAAGCGGAAGTGCCCGAATTCACTGCTAACGCATAACTTGTTTGTACATAGTTTGCAAAATCTTGTTCTAAGTTCCAAACCTTTGCCTTAAACTTAGGATTTTGCAAATCCCCATATCTATATAAATACCCCGATTCAATAACTTCCAAAAGCGCTTCTTTTTCTTCCTTTCCAATAATATCCATTCCCGGTCCTGGTATTATTAACACCTTTTTAATAAATTTTTATTAAAAATCAAAAGATCAATATAAATTTAGTAGGATAACGATTCTTTAATATATTGTTGTTTAGGGTTTAAAGGAACAAAATTGCTAAAATTATAGAGCTAGTATAAAAATTTATTAGAATAAGAACATATTTTTAAATTGATCCACTCAACTACGATCATTCGAAACCTGAGAAAATTGAACAATATTAATAAAACATTAAGAGTAATAGGGATTTTATCTTTACTTTGCGGGATAATTAGTATATTTCCTGGTATTTTGATTGTTCCTTTATGGCCATATTTTCCAGGAGCTGCAATAATATTAGGAATTATCGGAATTACCGATGAAGTGCCTAAAAATATGGCGATCGTAGGCTTAACTCTAGGTATTATTGCCCTGGTAGCATTACCTATAGTATTTTATGGAATCTATTTACCCCTTTTCGATTAAATAAAACTAAATCACCTAAAATTTAAGGAATGTCATATCAATCTATCATATAAAAAAATAAAATTTTTTTTCGAAGTATTATTCTTCACATTGAAAAACAATAATTTAATTATAATAAAATAAACATAAATAGTGTATAGAAATGACGGAAAATAATAAAAATGAACAAGAATCAGACGCAAAGGACGAAGTCGAAGAACAAGAGCAAGTAAAAGAAGAAACTGAGGTAAAAACTGAATCTGAAGAATCTAAAGCAAAATTTACTTTTAAATGTACCCGTTGTGATAAATGCTGCCTTGCTCGAGGGCCAATACCCATTACTTTTTGGGACTTAGAATTATGGGCAAGGAATGGCGTTGTAGCTAATTTTTTACCTTATATGGACATATACAGTAAACCTGACGGAGGAATTGATTTAGTTCTTAAACCACTACCACCCCCTCCTAAAGAAGGAGAGGAAGAGAAACCAAGGGATCCATTCGGAAATGTTCCCATTGAGGATTTATTAGAAGTAAAATGCCCGCTTTACAATAAAGAGAAAAAGGAATGTTTAGTTTATGATAATCGCCCTTTGAGTTGTAGAACTTACCCTTTAGAATTCGATGGTAAGAACTATACAGTAGTCGATGTCGAATGCCCAGGTATAGGCGAAGAAGGAATGACTAAAGAAGATCTAACGGAAATGAGAGATACTGCCAAACAGATGTTCTTCGAACTAACTCGTATGAGAATTGCGTTACCGGTTTTAAGTCAGCTGATTTCGCAAAAAGTTATGATGGACTTAATGCGGCAAAATATGCAAGCAATGAGTAAAATGAGCGACGAAGATCGAGCTAAATTAGACGAAATTTTAAAGAAAGATCAAGAACCTCAACCAGAATAAATATTTTTTCTATACTTTTTTTATAACCATAATAAAAGAGTTTAAGTTTTGGATGAAAGAAATAAAAGTTAAAAATTCTTTAATAAAGCTGACTCAAGGAGATATAACAGATCTAGCCACAGATGCCATTGTTAACGCAGCGAACGCTCAGTTAATTCTGGGTGGCGGAGTTGCTGGCGCAATTAGACGCAAAGGGGGACCGATAATTCAAGAAGAATGTAATAAAATAGGAGGTACATTCGTGGGGGGTGCAGTAATTACAACAGGAGGAAATTTAAAGGCTAAACATGTAATCCACGCTGTTGGACCTCGTATGGGAGAAGGCGATGAAGACAATAAACTAATGAACGCAGTTTTAAACAGCCTTAAATTGATGGACGAGCATGGGTTAAAATCTATCGCATTCCCCGCGATATCCACTGGAATTTTTGG
>JABXKD010000101.1 GCA_013375475.1 Promethearchaeota archaeon | reverse complement strand
AGTAGTTGTTGCAGTTACACCATAAGAACTACCACCATTTGTACTTGCAGACATGTGAGTATTATTAGCATCTTCACTTGGGTGAATATTAATTAATTCAAACTTAATCTAGTAAGCCTAATAAGCTAACCTAACTGGCATCAATAATAAAAGAAAGGTAATTTAAAGTGCTAGATGATATTGAAGAATCTGATATAAGCAGTTCTGATCCAGAAACTTCAAAAGAAAAAATTAATCTTCAGTTTCATTGGTACTTAAGCATCTT
Source organism: Promethearchaeota archaeon (assembly GCA_013375475.1). Classification (GTDB taxonomy): domain Archaea; phylum Asgardarchaeota; class Lokiarchaeia; order Sigyniarchaeales; family SOKP01; genus SOKP01. The sequence continues at coordinate 11,119 of JABXKD010000101.1, read as the reverse complement.
CTTTCTTATTTATTATTCATCCTACCTCGTCTCAGGAATCATCTTTATGTCTTACATTCTTCTTGTGTTTATTCCATATGTCTTATTGGTAGGTAATTTCATTGCGTTATTTACTAATCTTGATTCATTAGTGGCTTTTTTAGCTTTACCTTTAGTAATAATAGTTAGTTATTTATCTCACTTGTTTATTGTAGGTTTAATAACTCGAACTTTCTGGAGATATACGGAAAAGAAAAGTCCAACGAAAGATGGCATAATCCCGAGGAACATTCCATCGAAAACTGCTAATTTTTACCATATTAGGTCTTTTATGATAAAATACGGAAAAAACGCATTCATGAAAGGAGTTTTTCCCTGGCTAGCAAACTGGTACTTTAATTTTGTTGGAACTGGAATTATTAAAAAAGGTTCCACATTAGAAGAATCAGTAGTTACAGATAAACATATGAATGTTGGAAGAAATTGCTATGTTGGCGTTAATTCAGCCTTATCATCTCACTTTGTAGAAGGAACATTTGGCAATATCGTTTATTTTGAAATCAAATTGGGAGATAACACCACGCTCGGTGGATTTAACAACATCGCACCGGGATGTGAGTTAAGCGATAACTCGTATCTCTTACCAATAGCGGCTGCAACAAAACATAATAAGACTAAAGGGAATAATTATTACTTTGGAATGCCTTTACGTCGCATCTTTCATAAAAAAATTATGGATTACTTGAAAGTGAGTGAAAATGATTTAAACCGAGCCGAAGAATTAAGAGTGAGACAAGAAAATGAAAAAGAAAAAAGAAAAATAAAAGTTACAGAAGTGGAGAATCAAGAATAAATTAGAAGAGAAGGTGAAATCTTTATGATAGAAGAAACCGTAGATTCTGGGGATGATATTTATAGGGAAAATGTCCAATTTCAATATCATAAATATTTCGGTATCTTCTTATGTATTTATATTGGATCGTATATGATACCAGTAATAGCTCTTATGTTTTACCTCTTTTTGGTTTTTAAACCACTCTTCTTAGGAGTAAGAGATTTTATCGTAATGCTTACCAGTTTTAATTCTTTACTCATTTTTATAACCTTTCCCTTAGTCATTATATGTTTTTATTTAATTCGTTTATATCTCGTTGGGTTATGCACGCGATTTTTTTGGAGGTATACGGAAAAGAAAAGTCCTACAAAAGACGGTATAATTCCACGTAACATCACATCTAAAACGTTAGACTACTACCATTACAGAAGCTTTATGATTAAATATGGGAAGAACACATTTGTGAAGGGGATATTTCCGTGGCTCGCAAATTGGTTTTTTAATTTTGTGGGTGCGAGTATTATTGAAAAGGGTTCCACAATCGAGGAATCAGTAACTAACGATAGAAATATACATGTGAAAAGAAATGTCTATGTAGGGGTTAATTCTGCTTTAGCTTCACATGTTGTAGAGGGAATAGGTGGCAATATCAGCTATTTTCGAGTGAAGGCAGGAGATAACTCGACGCTCGGTGGACATAATGTGGTTGGTCCTGGAAGCGAATTAAAAGACAACACCTACTTATTACCAATGGCAGCTGCTACAAAATTTAATACTACAAAAGGAAACAACTATTACTACGGTATGCCATTACGACGGATATTCAAGAAAAAACTTATAGAATACTTGAAAGTTTCTGAAGAAGACCTACAACGCGCTGAAGAATTAAGAATTAAAAAAGAAATTGAGAAGGTAGAAAGGATTAAAAAAGTGGAAAATAGTAAGGAGAGAAAGTTAAGCAAACAAGGTGAAAATAAAAGTGAATGAAAAAATTGAAGATGAACAGAAGGATATAGAAAAAGAAGAAGACGATAATGAGTTCTTTATTGATTTTACTACAAGCTCAGCAATACATAGAGTAAGTCTTAAATTCTTAGCAGTATATATTCCAATATTCTGGTTTAGTGGACTTGCGGTCGCAACGTTTTGGTACGGATATACAATCAGTCCAGTACCTTGGATTATAAAATTGTTATTTTTGCCTTTAATATTATTAGGATTCAGTTTTCTTTTCATTTTTAGTTGTTTCTTTTTTAGCAAACTTCTGCTAATCTTTATAAACCTAATTCACGAACCTAAAGAGGGAATCTTCCGAACTGATAAGCGTGATAATGACTTCGAGTTTTGGAAGATTAGAACAGAGATTAAGAAGATAACATTATGGTTAATACGAAATTGGCCATTACCATGGATCGATGTTATCGCTTTTCGCTGGTTTTCCATTAAAATGGACTTTTCGAGTCATCTAAACGATGCATGGTGCGACGCTGAATTTATTTCCTTTGGAAAACACGTTACAGTTGGACAAGGGGCTGTAATTATGAGTTCTATGGTGGTTGGTAACTATCTAATAATTAAAAAAATCAGATTTGACGATTATGCCCTTGTTGGAGGACAAAGCACCATTGCACCTGGAACTCATTTCGGTGAAGATACAGTATTAGGGGCAGTATCAATTACAACTCTAAATCAGAAGTTAGAAGATGGTTGGATTTACTCTGGTATACCAGCTAGAAAATTAAAACTCAACAAATACGCCGAAATGCGAAGAGATATTATTCATAAAGTAGATGTTGACGCAGAGGAAAAGATTGAAACTGAGCACGAAGTTAATATTGACGAAGATAAGAAACATCTGATTAAAAAAAATCTCGGAGGCGATAACGAGTGAGCGTACCAAACTCAATGCGAGTCGGTCCATTCTGCGCAAGCGTATTAGCTAAGAAGAAATATTTGATTTTGTACGTCTTTCTAATATGGATAACTTTGCTTCCCTCAATATTAGAAATCTGGTGGTATTGGCAAATGTTGTGGCACGAGATTAGGCCACTACATTTTTATGTCTTCTTGCCACTATTTTTGTTTGTAATTTATGTTTCTACCGTATTTGTGGCCATATTTTTCACTAAAATCTTATTAGTAATAATCGGTGTCTTTCATAAGCCAAGAGAAGGTGTTTTTTTAAGGGATATCTCAGATAAGGACTATAGATATTGGAGTCTACGGAATACTCTTAAGAAATGGCCAACTTGGCTTGCCCATAAATTTCCGTTTCCCTTTTTAGATAATGTTTGTTTTAAGGTACTAGGTGTTAAGACAAAGTTTTCTAATTCTCTTTTTGAAGGTTGGGTTGATACAGAATTTATAGAATTCGGTAAAAATGTGGTAGTTGGTCAAGGTGCTATTGTTCAGTCTTCAGTTATTATAGGAAATTTTTTAATTATTAGAAAAACGGTTATCGAGGAAAATGTTCGAATTGGAGCACACGTAATAGTTATGCCAGGAACTCATATCGGAAAGAATTGTATTTTAAATACTTGGTCTTCTACAATGGTAGGACAGGAATTAGAAGAAGGCTGGATATACAACGGAGGTCCAGCGAAAAAATTTAAGAAAAATAGATTTTTCGAAGAAATTCCAATTGAAAAACTCACTGAAACTATAGGAGATATGGACGGACTACTAAAGAAATACGATGAACAACGCGTCGCTAGAGGAGCTACAAAGAAAAGATTACTTCACAGAAAAGACAAAGAGGAACATACAAACGAAGAAAAGGAATAAATATGAAGATAGGTTATATACAAAGTTCTCCAACCTTTGGAAAAAAAGCTCAAAACTTTAAGCAAATAGAAAATCTTTTGGGTAAATCTAAAGCAGATTTGATCGTTTTACCCGAACTCTTCGCAACGGGCTATACATTTATATCTAAAAAAGAAGCGGAATCTTTGGCTGAAACTACTAAAGGAGAAACTGCCGAATTCCTGATGAGAATTGCCGAAATAACTGGTGCTGTTATTGTGGGCGGGTTCGTAGAAGAGGATAGTAATCAAATTTATAACTCGTCTCTCATCGTATCGAGTAGCGAAGTTCTTGGCACATATAGAAAACTCCACCTTTATTTTAAAGAAAAATTATGGTTTTCTCCGGGAAATAAACATTTGAAAACATATCAAGTTAAAGAAGCAAAAGTAGGAATCATGATTTGTTTCGATTGGATATTTCCGGAGACTGCCCGGTTACTTGCAGTATTAGGTGCTGACATCATAGCTCATCCAGCTAATTTAGTCATGCCATTTTGTCAAAAAGCGATGATTATCCGTTGTTTGGAAAATTCAATTTATGCCATAACAGCAAATAGAATTGGTGAAGAAAAAAGAGGTGATAGCCATTTTCACTTTACTGGGAGAAGTCAAATTACATCTTGTAATGGAGATGTACTATCATCTGCTCCAAAAGATAAATTTTATATTGATCTTGTTGAAATTGATGTTAATCAAGCGAGAGATAAAAACCTCAACAAGTATAATAATGTATTAAAGGATAGAAGAACCGAGTTTTATTCTCTCGAGTAATAGGTTGAGTATTCTTATGAAAGCTGCTATATTTGATGGGAAAAATATCTCCATTAAGGAAGTACCAATACCAAAACTTGGGGATTCTCAGGTTTTAATTAATATTAAAGCGTCAGGAATATGTGGGACCGATATAGCTATAGTGAAAGGGGATTTACCTACACCAACTCCGCTCATTTTAGGTCACGAGTTTGCAGGTGAAGTTATAGATATCGGTAAAAACGTTAACTCAAATTGGGAAGGAATACATGTCACATCTGAAATTAATAGCAACATCGATTTCAGCTGTTATTACTGTCAACGAAAGATTTTTTCCCAGTGCCTATCGCGTAAAGCATTAGGTATAGATGTTAATGGCTCCTTTGCTGAATACATAGTTCTTGAACCATATTTGCTTCACGAAATACCGAGAAAGATTTCTTACAAGGAAGCAACATTTATAGAACCTTTAGCAGCAGCGTATCAAACGTTTGAAATGATGCCACTAACAGATGAAGACAAAGTTATCGCAATCTTTGGGCTTGGAAAATTAGGTTTATTGCTTACCCAAGTCGCCTTAGTTAAAGGATTGGATGTAATAGCAGTCGATGGCTCAAATATAAAGCTTTCTATGGCTGAAAAGTATGGTGCAAAGCAACTAATTAACCGTTTTGAGGTAGAAAACATAACTGATGAAATCAAAGGTTCCACTGATAATCTTGGAGCTGATATTGTCGTAGATACTACAGGCAACCCAGAAGCTCTTATTGATATCGTTGCTTCGTGTAGAACACGAGGAAAAATCCACATTAAAAGTACTCATGGATTAAGAACTCCAATCAATCTTACTGATATAGTAGTTCGAGAGATCACCATTTACAGTAGTAGATGTGGTCCATTTGATAAAGCAATTGAGGGGTTAAGCTCTGGAAATATTAAAGTTAAAAATTTAATTTCCAAAATGTATGACTTAGAAAATATTAAGGAAGCATTTGCTGCTTACGATGAAGATCCAGACTTTATAAAAGCAGTTATCATAATTTAGTAAATAATACCTGTTTTTCTAAAAATCTAACGATCTTTTTACAAGTTTTCACTTGTGAGGTTTTATTAGGATAAAATATATCTGGTCTCGGACAATCACGGTCTAAAACACATAATTTTTTATCAGAATCGTATATTAGAGGATAAAAACGACAACCTTGTGGTTTTATCTCATAAATTTTACACAAATTAGTCGATACATCAAAGAAAACGCAATAGCCATTTTCATTCTTTAATTGATACAACCCATCCTCAGTTTTTTTAACAAAGTTAGCTATCTGCAAATTCTTAGGATCGCTATTTTTAATACGGTCAACATCCCGCTCAGAAAGAATCATTTCTGTTTCACGACAACAATTACCGCAATCTACACATTTGTTCTCCATAGTTAATTGAGCCTTTCTACCGCGATTCGGATACAAAAAGAAAAAACAAATTTTTTAAACTATAAAAGTAATCTTTTATCTTAATTATATTTTAATCGCGTAAAAATTTTTGACTTGATTAATTATGGCTGTAGAGGGTAAAGAGGTTGTGTCTACTGATTCTGAAGATTCCGAAGAGGAACCAGTTATAGAAGAAGTTAGAATGCAATACACTTTATACATGGTCCTATTTTTTATTATTTACTATTTATCGTGGATCGGTCCTAGTTTTATCTTCATGGCGTATTTTATGATGGTTTTTAGAACATATTTTTTGGAAGCAACCAGTTTCATCGCTATTTTTACAGAGGTATCCCCACTACTTTCTTTGATTTTCATGCCTGTAGTTATAATTATTTGCTATTTGGTTCACTTAGGTTGTATAGGAATTGCTACTAAGATTATTTGGGCTATAACCGAAAAGATTTCACCATCTAAAAACGGTATTATCCCAAGAAACATTAAATCCAAGGCAGCAGACTATTATCACATACGATCGTTCATTTTAAAATATGGCAAAAACGTTCTTACAAAAGGAATCTTTCCTTGGCTTACAAGATGGTACTATAATTTTGTAGGAACGAGTAAAATTGGAAAAGGTTCGACGCTCGAAGAGTCTTTAGTAAACGACAAATTTATAACCGTCGGTAAAAATTGCTATATCGGAATAAATGCGAGCCTCGCATCACATGTCGTCGATGGCATCTTTGGAAACATATCATACTTTGAAGTAAAAGTAGAGGATAACGTTACTTTTGCTGCTATGAGCGCGATTGGGGCAGGAGGTGTAGTTTACGAGAACAGTTCTTTATTACCCTTAGCTTCTTCTCAAAAGCACGCTATAATAGGGAAACCGGGAAGTAAAAATTTTGGTTATTACTTTGGACTTCCTGCTAGGAAAATTTTTAAAAAAAAATTGCAGAATTATTTAGGCTTAACTCTTGAAGATTTAGAAAAAAATGAGAATATTGAACAATACATTACCAAGAATAAGGAGAAAAAATCAAAAAAAAAAAAAAAAGAGCTAAAAAACGAAATCATTGTAGAGGAAGTTAAAAAGGAAGAAGAAAAAGACAAAGAAAGCGAAAACGATACTAAAAACCAAAAACAGCAAGGAATTATTGATGTTAATTCTTTAACTAAAGAAGACTTAGCTGTTGATTTTACGACTAGTAGTGCTATTAGTAGAGTTAATATGAAATTTTTAGCGGTTTATATACCAATCTTTTGGTTAAGTGGATTAATTGTAACAACATTTTGGTTTGAGTATATTCGATTTTTTACGCTCAATACCATTTTATTTCTCCCCCTTATTCTATTCTGTTTGATATACATGTTCAATATAGGAGTGCTGTGTTTTAGCAAATTAATGTTAATTCTAATCAACTTAATGCATAAACCTCGTGAGGGCGTGTTTATAGCAGAGATCGGTGATAAAGATTACGAATTTTGGATGTTGAGAACTGAATTAAAGAAAATTGCACTTTGGCTTCTTAGAAACTCACCACTACCTTGGTTAGATGCAATTGCATTTAGATGGTTCGGTATACGAATGGATTTTTCGAGCCATTTGCATGATTCATGGTGCGATGCCGAATTTGTTGATTTTGGTCAAAATATACTGGTTGGACAGGGTGCAACGGTGATGTCTTCCATGGTGGTGGGTAAATACTTGATAATTAAAAGAGTCATTTTCGAAGATTACGTTTTAGTTGGTGGGTTAACAGCAATTGCCCCCGGGACTATAATAAGACACGATAGTATGATTGGTGCTCTGAGTACTACAACGTACAATCAAGTTCTTGATCCGGGTTGGATATATTTCGGAATCCCGAGCATTAAACTTAAAAAAAATAAATACGCCGCGACAAGAAGAGACATAATAACAAAGCGCAGCGTTGACGATGAGACACAATTTGAAGAAACTGTTGCAGTCAATATAGACGAGGATAAAAAAAAATTTGTAAAAACAGAAGAGACGGAGGGAAAAGATGTCAGTTCCTAATACCATGCGCATTGGCCCCCTTATACCAACTGTTCTAATAAAGAAGCGGTACTTGATATTTTACTTTATAATTATCTGGTTTAGTTTTATTCCACTATTCCTAGAATTCTGGTTGTATTGGCAATTTTTTTTGTATTACACGAAACCTATTCTCTTCTACGCGTTCCTACCTTTGTTAGTTATTCCTACGTACCTCACGCTTGTGTTTAGCGCAACTTTTATTGCTAAAATATTCCATTTAATCGTCAATACGATTCACAAACCCAGAACTGGTACATTTTTAAGACATCCAAGCGATAAAGACTATCGTTATTGGTGTATTAGAAATGTAATAAAACGATGGCCCTTTTGGCTCAGTCACAGATTTCCCTTTCCTTTTATGAACAATGTTGTTTTCAAAGTATTTGGCGTAAAAACAAGATTATCCAACTCTCTTTTTGAAGGCTGGGTGGATACCGAGTTCATAGATTTTGGTAAAAATGTAGTTGTGGGTCAAGGCTCGATCGTCCAATCTGCAGTGATAATTGGTAATCTTTTGATAATTAGGAAAACTGTGATCGAAGACGAAGTAAGAATCGGCTCTCACGCGATTGTTATGCCGGGCACGCACATCAAAAGAAGAAGCATATTAGCCAGTAATTCGGTTACTACGGTCAATCAAATACTAGACGAGGGTAACATCTACGTTGGAGTCCCGGCCAAAATTCTTAAGAATAATTATTTCTTTGAAGATGGCTTGCAAGACAAACTTGGTCAAGTTGAAGACGTTGAAGCTTTAAGAGAAAAATACGAAGAAATGTATCTGAAGCGCGTCGATGAAAAGCACACGTTCAGAGACCGAAGAGTAAGGAAAAAAAAGACCAAAGCGCAAGATCAATATATGCACGGCCTTAAACTGGAAGAAGGAGAAGAAGACGATACATTTGACGACACATCTACCGTTTAATTCTCTGAAAAATCGTAAGAACATTTGATAATAAAAAAAAGAAAAAAGATTTAGAATTGATCTGACAACTATTTCTTTTCTTCTCTTAGATAGAAAAAGATATTGAAGACACATATTGCTATAATTACTATGGTGTCTAACCAATGAAAGATGAGATTAGTTGCTGAGCGAGTTACGTATATATTAGAGGTAATATTGATAAGGGCTAATATAATAAGAAGTATAATTGCAAATAGGAAAAGCATTTTTATATTATCCCAATCTCCCTTAATTATTCCAAGCAAAACTACAATTCCAATAGCTATTAAGGCTCCCCCAAAAAGACGCCAAAAGTGAGGGTCAAAATCGGGGGCATCATTAAGAGAATACACATCCTCTGGAAGAAACACATACATTATAAAAGCTATATATTAAAGCTGACGAGGGTAATATTGAAATAAGGTATGTAGATCCACTAATGGATTATTTTGCGCTGATAGATGTAGACATTGTGATGAGCGGGGCAAAATTAGCACAGAAATCATGCGATGATTATTTCAAAATTTCATGGAATACATCAAGTTCTCTGGCTAATTTTACAATTGAGATCATATCAGATGATTGGTTTAATCCGTCGTTATGGTTAAAAAAGGAAGTCAATATAATCGTAAATCTAAGGAAAGATATCGTTTTTGATATAAACGCAACAGTTAAGAAAGGAAATGTAAAAATATCCGTTCCCTGGGGAGCATCTGTCAACAATGTTGAAGTTAATAATGTAAACGGCAATATTTTGTATGATTTTGATAATTGTGTCATTAAAGGGAATATTGTTGGCAATATCACTGAAGGAGATTTTAAATTAAAATCATATAATGTAGAATGTACACAAGATGTTAATTGGACGCTCAATAACGATGGTGGTGATTTTAATATGAGTCTTTCAATTTCATGAACTCTAATTCTAAAATGACATGGATGTTCGATTTATTTAAGAATAAAATACAATCTCCTATTACTCTTCCCTTTGTTTACTGTTTTAGTCAGCTCTATTTCCCCAATTTCGCTAAGACTATTAACATGGGTTCCACCGTCTACTTGTTTATCAATATCACCAATCTTTACTATGCGAAATTCCTGTAAGTTTTTAGGTAACCCTATTGCTAATCTTGCTAGTTCAGGTTCTTCTAACACTGCGGCTCTAGACATCGTTTCAATGGTAATTGGAAGGTTTTGTTTTATTACTTCATTAGATTCCTCAACAAAGGCACTCAACTTTTCTGGAGAATAATCCTCCATGGAGAAATCCATCCTTGCTTTGTCCAATTCGATCTGGTTGCCTGTGATTTTTGCGTTCGCTTTGCGATATAATATGTTTGAGACGAGGTGGCAAGCAGTATGGTATCTCATGTATGTATATCGCCTCTGCCAATCGATTTCGCACGACACTAAATCTCCTTCTTTAAGTCCGGGTTTTTCTATTTCGTGGCTGATATCTCCAGAAAATTTACCGACGTAAACTACCTTGAATTTTTCGCCGTCTTTTATTATATAACCCTCGTCCCATGGTTGACCCCCTCCCTTAGGGTAGAAGGCAGTTTTATCAAGAACGATGAATTTATCATCTTTTACAGAAACAACTTTAGCATCCCAGCTTTTTAGATAGGCATCTTTCATGTATAATGCTTCGGTCATAAGGTTGAACAAAGAATGATTAACTTAAATTATTAATGAATCTCAATTGTAATTAGCTGAGTATTAATCTTATTGATGTTATTAGTATCCATAGCATAATATTAACAGTCAATATCCATTCTACTAAAGGATTAAATAGGGTAATAGCTAATAGAAGTAACTCAAGACCGGTTGCGTAACCTATTATTATATGATACAACTTATATTCGTTGCTCTTCATCATCAAGAAGGTATAAAGGCAAATGGTTGCAATAGATCCAAGAAAGGCGGTTAAAGTAACAGTTCCGTGAAACAGCATAAATACATCTGGGTTATCTGGATCTGGTAGGATTCCAACTAAAGCAACGCATACGGAGCTAATAACCGCTATCGCTGTGGCAATTCTTCGTACAAATTCGTTTATACCAATCAAGGTTTTCTCAAGATAGAGAATGAAGGGAATGGTTAAACTTCCACTTAACACAAAAGCAATGCTGAAAAGAGTCTTGGCGATCCCGCGCCCTAAAGAACTTACTGTGTCTTCTAAGGGATTATAGCCAGGGGTAATCAGTGCAGCGAATATTATGAAGACGACTGCAAACGAAACTCCAATAAATCCAAAGAAGCATTCGATCTTAGATAGATGAGCATCAACAATATGTCGTAACCTTTCGCTTG
>JABXKD010000100.1 GCA_013375475.1 Promethearchaeota archaeon | reverse complement strand
ATCATATTCATATGCTCTGTCTGCATAATACTGCTCGATATCTTTATCAATTTTTCTTGACATGTATATGCAATTTTCGGTTAACTATTACTATATATTATTACATAATCTTATTTTATACTGAAATGAAAAATTTTCTGATTTACGGGCATAACCCACTTTTTTTTAATAATTTTACTTTTTTATACAAATCCAATATTTCTATACTTAAATAATATTAAATGTTAAATATCAATAACAAGATTATTCTAATAATTCTAAATACAAAAATTTTGATGAGTTGAATGAGTGAAGGAAGGATTCAGGAGGTTCTGGAAAGCCTTAAGACGATAAAAGGAGTTCATGGTGCAGCAATTATCGAGAAATTTGGTTTAATTAAAGGTAGTGCTTTACCTGGTTGGGTCGATCCAGAAGCGGTCGCTGCTATGGTTACTCTTATCCTAAAAGCTTCTCAAAGAGCAACAAAAGAACTTGAGCAAGGGCAGTTTTATAACGCAATAATTGAAAGTGCTAAAGGAAGGATATTATTTTCGGAGATTAAAGGAAGTATTTTGACAATAATTGCTACTACTGACGCAAAACTTGGTATCATTAATCTGAAATTAGGGGCTGCAGTAGAAGTTCTTAGAGAATATCTGTAAATAAGCTAGCAATTTCTCTACTTTCTAATTATTTTTTCAATAATCCTAACATTAAATTTCTTGTTATCGCCGGATCAGCCTGTCCTCTGGTTTTTGCCATGACCCTACCTATTAAAGCCTCTAAAGCTTTTGGATTTTTGAGATAATCTTCAACGATCTGTGGATTTTCTTCAATCACATCTCTACAATGCTTTTCAATGAGTTTTTCATCAGAAAGGCGCGTTTTACCTCGCTCTTTAATAATTTGTGAAATAGACTTCCCCTGCATTATATCATTTACAAAACTCTTGGCTATTTTAGTAGTGATTTTGCCATCTCTTATATATTTGATTACATCTTCCAAATGCTTAGGAGTAATTCCAGTTTTATCAATTGTTGTATTGTTCTCATTTAACCAGCCAGAGATATTATTCATTAACCAATTGCAATATTGTTTATATTCTGAGGATCCAAAGGATGGATCTGCATTGGCACCTTCTTCGTAAAAATCAGCAATGCGTTTATCTAAAACTAAATTTTCTGAGTCGAACTCAGATAGCATATATTCTCTACGAAGTCTCTGAGCTCTTTCATTTGGCATTTCTGGAAGGTTCCCTTTTACTTCCTGAATAAATTCATCCCCAATTTCAATTGGAACTAAGTCTTGTTCGGGAAAATATCGATAATCCTCTTCAAATTCTTTTGATCGTAGTGATATAGTAATTTTTGTTTTGTCGTCCCAATGTCTTGTCTCCTGAATTAAAACCTTCCCCCGTTTAATTGCGTTTTTCTGCCTTATTATTTCGTGCCTTAACGCGCGTTCAACTTCTCTAAAGCTATTAATATTTTTTACTTCGCTTCGCTTGTGACCTTTTATCGATATGTTAGCGTCGACCCTAACTGAACCCTCCAGTTCTAGGTTTGAAATTCCTGTATATTGAACAATTGATTTCAGTTGGTTTAAAAATTCTCTCGCTTCCTCTGGTGAGCTAATTACAGGCTCGGTTACTATTTCAATTAGACAAACACCAGAACGATTATAATCTACTAAAGTAAATGGCGAAGTTGCTATACTTCCCTTATGAACTAACCTAGCTGGATCTTCCTCGAGATGGATTCTATTTAATTTGATATCCCTCTTATGATTATTTAATCTAACTGTAATTTTACCACCATCAGCAAATGCTTTTCCTCCCGCTTTATTGTATTGACTAATCTGAAATCCTTTGGGTAGGTCTGGATAGTGATAGTTCTTTCTAAAAAACCAGAATTGGTGGTTAATATCACACTCTAAAGCCAAAGCTAATCTAGTAGCAAATTCGATGGTTTTTTCATTTATTACTGGAAGGGACCCGGGTAAACCTAAACAAATAGGGCAAACAAAAGTGTTAGGATCTGCACCACGATAATCATTACTACAACTGCAAAAAAGTTTTGTTTTTAGAGTTGTTAATTGAATGTGGACTTCTAATCCAATAATTACCTTATTGTCTTGATTACTCAGATTAGCTACCTCCAGCTTTTAATGGTGGAGTTTTTCGGTAAATACCTAACTCTTGTTCAAGCTGATAAGCAATATTAAGAATTCCATTTTCATCGAAGTAATCTCCAATAATCTGAATACCTATCGGTAAATTATTACTATCGAAGCCACAAGGGATCGAAAGTGCTGGTATCCCAGCTAAATTGATGGAACATGTTAATATATCTTGTGTATACATTTCAAGAGGATCCTCAATTAAAGATCCAACCTTAAATGCGGTAGAAGGCATAGTAGGGCAGACAAGAGAATCACATTTCTTAAATGCTTCAACAAAGTCATTTCTAATTAAGGATCTAACTTTTAAAGCTTTGATATAGAACATATCATAATATCCTGCTGATAAGGCATAAGTTCCTAAGTAAATCCTTCTTCTTACTTCAGGCCCAAAATTAGCTCCTCTTGTTCTACTAAACGCACTATAAACATCGCTGGAAAGATCATCACTGACTTTTCCATATCTTAATCCGTCGTATCTAGCTAAATTCGAGCTTGCTTCACACATACATAACAAGTAATATGTAGCAATTGTGTATTCAAGATGTGGAATTGAAACCTCAACTGTAGTGGTTCCTAAACTTTCTAATTTCTCGATCGATTTATATACAGATTTTTTCACTTCTTTTTCGATTCCTTCTCCAAAAAATTCTTTTGGAATTCCGAGCACTTTTTTATTAATTGGTTCTTTTAATTCTGACGTATACTTATCTACTTTCTTATCTACTGAAGTAGAGTCTAGAGGATCCTTACCTGATATGATCTCAAGAATTAAAGCCGAATCATAAACGCATTTCGTTATTGGACCGATTTGATCAAGTGAATTTGCAAATGCTACTAAACCATAGCGTGATACTCGGCCATAAGTAGGTTTTAATCCTACAACCCCGCAAAAGGCAGCTGGGCACCTAATACTCCCTCCCGTATCGCTTCCTAACGCAAATATAGATTGACCTGAAGCAACAGCTGCAGCAGATCCTCCACTCGATCCTCCTGGGACTTTAGATAGGTCCCAAGGATTATAAGTAGGACCATAAGAACTATTTTCTGTGGATCCTCCCATCGCAAACTCGTCCATATTTGTGTTACCTATATGGATTGCCCCTTCTTTTAGTAGATGTTCAATAACGAATGCATTATAAGGAGGGCGAAACCCTTCCAATATTTTTGAACCACAAGTAGTCGGAAATCCACCTATACAGATAAGATCCTTATTTGCAAATGGTAATCCAAAGAGCCTTCCTGCAAGATTGCTCTTTTTTAGGTGTAAATCGTATTCTTTTGCTTTTTCAAGAGTTTTATTTTTTGATAGATTAACAAAGGAATGAAGAAGTTGTTCAGTTGATTCAATTCTATCATATGTTGATTGGACTACTTCTTGTATTGTGATTTCTTTTTTCTTTATTTTTTCAAGTAGTTCGTAGCCCATATAATTATAAATTTCCATATCAACTAACCATCCTTTTAAATAAATTAGAATCAGTGTTTCTTAAATAATTCATCGAAAAAATTACTGGTTTGATGATTTCTTTATAATAATTATTTCTATTCATTTTGCTATTTTCTTCCTTAAACTTTAAATCCAAAAACATACTATTTTGTATAATAATTAAGTAAGGAAATATTTGAATACTAAATTGGAAGGTGATCTAAATAGTAATAATAAATTCTGAAGGTAAGTTTAGTGATAATTATTATCTTGTCGATGGAATGCCAATGGGATTACCCAAATTTCTTTCGATTTATATAATTGAAAACAACGGTATGCGATTAATGATTGATGTTGGAGAAACATTAAAAGCCCGAACAGTTATAAAAAAACTCAAAGATTTTGGTCTTTACCCTATTCATAAAATTGTTTTGACTCATTCTCATTGGGATCACGCTCAAGGAATTTCAAAAATAAAAACATTAATGAAAGACCTGGATGTAGAAGTATTGGCTTCAGAAAATGCTATTGATAACTTAAGACATCCAGAAAAAATGATTGATGGATATGAGGGAATTAATTTAAATCCTTTTGAAGATAAGGTAACTCCCCTAAAAGAAGGAGACATAATTGATTTAAATGGATTAGAATTAGAAATTATGAATTTTTTTGGACATACAATGGATTCTATTGCGTTATTTGACGAATTAAATAGAAATATTTTTATCGGAGATGCAGTCAGTATGAGATTAGATCAGGATGCTTTTTTTATCCCCCTCATGCCACCTAACTTTCACGAAAAGGATCTAGTTAACTCTTTTAAGAAATTACGAGATATGAAAAATAGGTTGAGTTCCATCTCTTTAGCTCATTTTGGAGTATGGAGAGATACTCATTTTGAGCAAGTATTAAACGAAATGGAAGAACTATATTTTAAAGTAAAGAACTCCTTAATTGAATGGTATAATGAAAACCCTTCAATTGATACTATTACAAGTAAGTATGTTAAAACATTAATGCCTAAATCAAAATTTTGGAATGAGAAAATTTTTGAATTTATCGTTGGTATGATGATAAACGGCTTAAAAATAAGTGGATTTATATAAGAAGTACCAATATTTTTTTTTTTGATAAAAATAAGTGGAAGATAATAGGAAAATTTCTTTTTGCCGGATGGTTTAAAATTTGAGATTAGGGAGATTTTCTTATCATAGTCCTTGGAAAAGGAATAGCGTCTTTGATATTATCTAAACCGCACATCCATTGGACGACACGTTCCACGCCTAAACCATAACCCGAGTGAGGAACACTACCATAATTCCTCAAAGCAAAGTACCACTCATAATTCCCTGGGTCTTCGCCATCTGCTTCTAATCTCTTCTTCATATCGTCAACCAGTAAACTCCTTTGGGATCCTCCTATAATTTCACAATATCCTTCTGGAGCTAACGCGTCAAAACAAAGCGCTTCTTTTGGATTTTCTTCGCTTGGTGGTTTATAAAAACCCATAATCTCTGTAGGATAGTGCGTTACAATCACTGGGACTTTAAAATGTTCAGCAATCTTTGCTTCCTCTATCGTTCTTAGGTCTTTACCCCATGGAACATTCATCTGGTATTTATTATTAAGGATTTCTAAGGCTTCAGCATATTTAATAGTGGGGTACTCAGCTTTTGCGTAGTGTTCGAGTAATTTAATGTCCCTTTCTAATATTTCGAGTTCTTTCTTGTTATATTTTAAAACCTCTTGTACAATAAATCTGATTTCGTCTTTAGCTACTTCAGTAAGTTCATCGAGTGTCATCCAAGCGGCTTCCATCTCTGCCATCCAAAATTCTGCTAAATGCCTTGATGTTTTTGACTTCTCAGCTCGGAATGTTGGTCCCATGTTATAAATTTTTCCCAGCGAAAAAATCCCTGCTTCTGCGTAAAGCTGCCAAGTTTGACTAAGATACATAATATCCTCAAAATATTTAACCTCAAAAAGTGTAGCACCACCTTCAGATTGGCTTGGTTGGAAAATAGGGGCGTCAAATTCGTAATACCCTCTACTTCTAAAAAATTCGTGAATTGCCCCGACTACTGTGTGTCGAATTTTCAGAACAGCGTTTAGTTTTCTTGATCTTATCCATAAGTGTCTGTTATCATATAAAAGCTCAGGTGATTGGTGTTCAGTAATTGGGAAAGGATCGGCAATTTGCACAACCTCCATCTCCGTGACGGAAACTTCAAACCCACTGGGTGCTCTGACATCTTCCTTTAATTCTCCCGTAATTTTTACTGAAGATTCAATTGATAATTTTTCAGCCTTTTCAAAAAGTTCAGCATTTTTACTTTTAGAAATCACGCACTGGATGATGTCAGACTCGTCTCTAAGCACGATGAATACGAATTTATTACTCTTGCGTTCTCGATATACCCATCCTCTCAAATTTACAGTTTGAGGTTTTTTCTTTATAGCTTCTTCAATTGTTATGTATTTTAATTCAGTCATAATACCTAATTAAATAAATATTGATGAAAATATATACTTAATTTTCTACTCAGAAAAGTAGATAATCAAAAGAAATTGCTTTTAGAGCCGAAACCGGGGAAAGAACTAATTTAAGGATTAATTGTTTTAGATAATGAATACCGCGGCTGCTATGACACATGCCCATTCATTCTCTTCTTTAACTATAGTGTGGGTAATAATACTTTTTGTTTCTACTATTTTCCCCCCCAACTTATACACTTCCTTTTTTTCATCATAATTAAGATCAGAATCAAATGGTATCCCCAGGGTTGATGCAAGCATCTCTGCTGCTAAATCCTCAGCTGTATCAGCCACCGTCTCTGGTTTCTTTCCAAAATCGTGGTATTCACTTAAATATCCATATTGCCCTTTATCTGCGGGTTTTGCTACCCCGATTGATGAAGCTATAATCCGATTATACTCGTTCGATTCTTCTCTAGCGAGTACACAATATAAAATTTGACCCGGGCGTAACTGTTTTAATCCATCTACTTTCTCAATTTCAATACAATAAGGTGGTAGTATTGAAGATACACTAACTAAATTATATTTCTCAATACCTGCATCTCTAAGTGCTTGTTCAAAAGCTGCTAATTTAGTCTTATGAAATCCTTTACCAGATACAAAGAATACTTTTTTGGGAACAAGTGACATCTTATAATGATAAATCTATTATAATTTTTAATTAATTATATAATAAATCTTAATTTTATTTAAATTTATTTAAGTACAATATACACTTGTAAATGTAAAAGACTAATTCAAGAGTTCTTATCCTAATTCACGAACTCGGAGAAAAAATCTTAGATATAATTGAAATCTAAGAGAAGGTAAAAGTTAATAAACTCAAGGTCTATTTAATTTTGTTGAGATTTTAGTATTTAGATTTGTTTAAAAATTTTGTAAAATATTATAATTACTATGACTAATACGCCTAATGATGAATTTTTGAAAAAAAAAATTTCGCCTTTTAATGTGTATCAAATTAAATCAATAGAAGACGTACTGCAATCTTTAAAAGAATGCGGATTTCAAGGTAGAAATCTTGGGAAAGCTCTAGATTTACTATATAAGATGGTTTCATCAGATAAAATATTGACCGTTTTAACATTATCCGGAGCAATGGTTCCTGCAGGAATGGGAGAAATTATATGTGCTCTAATAGAAAAAAAGCTCATAGATGTTATTGTAAGTACTGGCGCAAATGTTATCCATGACTTAGTTGATGTCTTTACTAATATTGGTCACTATGTAGGTAATGCTAATGTTGATGATGATGAACTTTTTCAAAATCGTATTAACAGAATTTACGATGTTTTCCTACCAGAAGATAATTATTTGAAAACAGAAGATGAAATATTATCACTTATTAAGAATGTATTTCAACAAAAAACGATTGATATAACACCATCAGAATTCTTATTAAGGCTAGGCGAAAATATAAATAAACGTTGTATTTTATCAATAGCCGCTAAGTATAATGTTCCTATTTTTGTCCCCGCTTTATCTGATTCTGAATTAGCTTTAGATCTAATTATATATTCTTTAAAAGAAGATTACGAATTTAAATTTGATATTCTTGGCGACATCACGAAATTTGGTGAAATTATAAAATCTTATAAAGAACATGGAACTCTAATAATTGGTGGTGGTGTGCCAAGAAATTGGGCACAACAAATTTTTCCCTTTTTAGATCAAATTAAAAAATTGGATCATCTTGGTTATAAGTATTCTGTTAGAATACATACTGCTACAGAATATGATGGAGGATTATCTGGTTGTACTGTTTCTGAATCAAAATCCTGGGGTAAATATTCTTTAGAATCTAGTTATGTGAGTGTTTGGTGTGATGCTACAATTGCTTTACCTATATTAATCACTGGTTTATTTCAAAAATTAAAAATAATTTAGAAAGAAAAGTAAAAAAAAAGTAGACCAAAAAAAATTATATAATTAAAATTTTGGTGGATCCGATAATGCTATAGCTAACTATAGAAGTCTAGGGCGTCGTCATCCTCTTCCCAATCCTCTTCTTCATCTTCCCAATCATCGTCTTCATCGCTATCTTCGAATTCCCAACCTTCGTCTTCATTATCATCTACTCTTTTTACCATATTACCCAAACACCTCTTTCATAATACTTTTTTATTTTTTGAATTAACATAAATTAAAATTATATTAGGTTTCTAAGTATCTACAAAGTAAATTCAAATATTTAAACATTCCTCTTTTATTAATTCATGATCATTTATGAGTGATACAACTCAAGATATAACTAATCTTAATTATGTATATTAAGATAAATATATGTTTAACTCCAGCATATTAGGGGATTCATATTAAAGATTCTCATCCGTTGCATCTATTCAGATAACAATATAATAGATTACATAAGTCCCGTTAAACTCGATTTTAGAAATCACAATTCTTCAATCTTAAAGATTTCTAAAAAATGTGATCCTAAATGATAGCATAATATCATTATTAAAACATAGTTAGGGCCTATTCCATTGAAATAAAATAGATATTCTAGACCTTTTGATGGTTTGATTTATGATCAAAATTGAAAGTATAATAATATATTAATCAATATTTTCATCTTAGATGATTAAATTCTTATTATGAGCTTTAACTATTTTTTTTATTCTGTTAGTTACAATTTCGGTCAGTTTTTTCACCGTATCATCGCGTTTGATATTTTCAACGATAGGAACTCCCACAATTTTTGCTTGCTCTTTTAAATAATCTTGAATAATTCTGATTTGTTCGAAATTATCATAATACTTGTTTACAGGGCGCCTCATAGAAACATTATATGCTCGAATAGAGAATCTATTCTTATGCAGTACCTCGTTAGATAAATTTAACATCACAAAAACTATATTTGGATGTTCTAAAATGTCATTGGAAAGGAATTCAGGGGACAAGTGAACTCCTTCGATAATCATATTAGTTCCTTCATAAAGAGCTCTTTTGATCAGAGCTTCAACACCAACTGTCACAATCTTGACTTGTTCACTATACCCTATAATCGTGGAGTTAAACCTCGATGATCTATAATGCTTCGAGAACTTACCTGCTTCGTAAGAACTCTGGTGTAATTCCGGTATTAAATCATTACTCAATATTTTTCTCATAATTTCTCGGATTGAGTCAGTCCCAATCATACTACGAAAGTCTAATCGATGGGCTAAAGTTAGAGCAATTGTCGATTTTCCAATTCCAGTTGTTCCACTAATTAAAATAATAACTGGTTGTTCTAATTCAAGAATCTGCTTAAAAACAAGAAAATTTTCGGCGTACTGTGCACCTTGAGTATCAACTAAAATCTTATAGATTTTATTATCCATTTCCTGGCTTGATATCTCTGATATGTTCATTTTTCGTAAGTTATTTTTTATATCGTCAGCAATTTTATGCGCTTCGAGAAATGATAACCCTGTTTTTAATAAACTATTGGCAATTAATCCTCTAGAGAATAATATTGAATAATCTTGATCAATAATTGTAATTTTATCCATTCTATTTGACCCTTAAATTCTAGTTATTATAGGAATTGTTACATTTTTAAATAAACTTAATTAAATCATTTTACTTTGAATCTTCTATTCTAAAGTCTTGAAGTAAATCTTATTTTACATTAAATTTATGAAATTGTGAGATAATAGAATAACATTTAATAGTTTTAGAGCTAACTCGAAATACTATAAGAAAATTGATATTATTTAACTTCTTTTCTAAGAAGGTATTTAGAAAAAATATTCATATAAAGGCATTCTTCAGGCGCCATTTCGGGTGTTGATATGGGATGTTCTGTAAATTCAACATTACTATCCCTAATGATTACGACAGGAGTTCTTTGATCTGCTTCACTCAACAAAAATTGAGCGGCGCTAGCTAAGTCGTCGGCTACAGCTCTTGTAGTAATTTCCATAGGGCGTTTGAAAAGATCGGGATGTCCTATTAAATCCTCTATTGGTTCAAATCCTGCTGTTGCAATAGCGATCCCTATCGTTCCTTTCCTAAGAGGTTGAACCCTTGAATCAGCAATAATTACTCCAAAATCAGATAAGTTGTATTTCCTTTTTAAAATTTCCCGATATTCCCAAACTACTTTCTTTAAATTATTGGGGAGTAATACAACCTTATTAGGTCCAGCATTAGATTGATCTATTCCCGCATTAGCAATTAAGAAATCATTAACTTTCGCCAAAATGACATGAGTCATTCCACCTAAGATCATTGACGCTTCCCTCAATATTAATTCTACATACCTTTCGTCCATGTCGTAAAGTTCAGAAAGATTTTTCGCTTCTTGAGAAATTTGTTTTACATCGGATAAACTAATTACTCTCCCTTGAGAGGTTGCAACAATCTTTTCTGCTATAACGATGATGTCACCTTCTTTTAATGTTTTTTCTTGACCCTCTAATTCTGATATAATTATATCAAGGATTGGGTCTCGTTTTTTAATCAAAGGAAGTTTCAGTGCAAATAACTCCATTATAATAAAAAGAATTAAACTTATTTGATATAGTTTTTTTAAAATATCGTTGATCATGAATGAAATATATGCAAAGTTTTACAATTTCTTAGAAATTGGTGATAATTATCCTACGATCGTTATGGGCGTATTAAATTTAAGGCCCGAATCTTTCTATCAAGGTTCTGTATACGATAATGCAAAAAAATTAGAATTAGCGATTAAGAATATGATCAATAATGGTGCAGCTATACTAGATCTGGGTGCTAGATCAACTGCTCCTTGGTCGGAAAAGATAACTATTGAGGAAGAAATTAATCGAATGGAATCAGCGATGAATGATGCATGTAAAATTATCCCGAATAATATCATTTTATCAATTGACACTCAATATAGAAGAGTAGCTCAGAGAGCGTTAGAAATTTCAACCAAATTTAAGAAAAAGATCATCATAAACGATGTAAGTTGCTTAAAAACTGATCCTGATTTAGGTGATTTTATTGTAGAAAATGATCTACCAATAATATTAATGGCTTCAAAGAAAGTTCCAGGAGATCTTTTAACAATTGATGAAATACAGCATGAATTTAACAAAACTATTGAACTCATGGAACGTAGAGGTTATGATGGAAAAAAATTAATTTTAGATCCCGGAATTGGAAGGTGGGTTGATAAAAAAGCACCTGAATTTGATTTGAAAATAATTGGAAATTTAACCAAACTCCGATCTCTTAAGAAGCCAATATTAGTAGCAATTTCCAGAAAATCTTTTATAGGAGCAATATTAAATGTTCCAGAACCCGAAAAACGACTAAACGGATCTCTGTCAGCAACAGCGATAGCAGTTTATAAAGGGGCACATATAGTTCGTACTCATGATGTAAATCAACAATTAACAGAAATTATAAAAATAGCAGAGCAAATTAGAAAAAGTGAATAGATCCCTTTACTTGTTAAGATTAAAAAACAATAGAAAATAGAGCTCCATTAATTAATTAACATTAAATTTAGGCAATTTTTGTATG